>KL571571.1:2551-4155 GCA_000715855.1 Actinoplanes liguriensis | reverse complement strand
ACCCGGGACGGCTCGGGTCGCGCCGCCACGAACGTCCCGCGCCCCGGGCGCGCCTCGACCAGCCCCTGCGCGACCAGGGCACGGATCGCCCCGGCGACGGTGACCGGCGACGCGCCGTGGTGGGCGGTCAGCTCGCGCACCGAGGGCAGCCGGGTTCCCGGGGCGGCGCCGGTGACGCGCGCCCGAAGATCTTGGATAACACGGGACGCTGCGTTACCGTCATTCATGAGAGCCAAGGATAACGCTACTGATCGCAGCACGGTAACGGCCGGGCTGGCCCTCGGGGCGGTGGGGGTGCTGGCGTTCAGCATGTCGCTGCCGGCCACCCGGGTCGCCGTGCAGGAGCTCGACACAGGTCGTCGGGTTCCCGCTGTTCACGTCGCTGGCACTGACCAGCTCGACCTCGTCGCACGGCGCCGTCGTCGTCACCGTCCTGCCGGCGATGACCGCGGTCTTCGCGGCGCTGCGGGCGCACGAGCGGCCACCGCTGGTGTTCTGGCTGGCCAGCGGGGGCGGCCTGATCGCGGTGCTGACGTTCCTGGTCACCACCGGCGTGGTCCGCGGCGCGCTGACCCTGTCCGACCTGTACCTGCTGGTCGCCGTGGTGCTGTGCGGGCTGGGATACGCCGAGGGCGGCGTGCTCGCCCGCGCCCTGGGCGGCGCCCGGACGATCTGCTGGGCGCTGGTGATCGCGCTGCCGGTGACCCTGCCGATCACCCTGGTGACGCTGCCGCAGCGGGCCGGCACGCACAGCTGGGCGGCGTTCGGCTACCTGACCGTGATCTCGATGTTCCTCGGGTTCTTCGCCTGGTACGCGGGACTCGCCAAGGGTGGCATCGCGCAGGTGGGGCAGATCCAGCTCGCCCAGCCCGTGCTGACCCTGATCTGGTCGGCACTGCTGCTGGGCGAGCCGGTCACGTCCGCGTCGATCGGTGCGGCGGTCGTGGTGCTGGGCTGCGTGGTGCTGACCCAGCGGGCGCGTCAGGGCTTACGGGTGAGCTTCCACCACAACGACGGCTCGCTCGTGGCGGTGTCGGCGCGCAGCTCGACACGTACGCCGGAAGCCTGAACCTCGCCCATCGACTGGCCGGCGGTCACCAGCGCGCCCGGCTCGGTGGTCTTGGTGGTGACCTTGACGGCCAGGCCGGGCCAGCCGACCACCTTCAGCGCGCTCACCGGGGTGACCGTGGAGGTCGCGCCCCACTCGGTCGAGACGCTGCCGACCGGTTTCGCGGCGAGCAGCTCGTACTCCTTGACCGTCTTGCGGACCGAAGCAAGCAACGAGCGCACGACCTTGTTGACCGCGGCGAGCTGCTCGGGGGTGTGCGCGCCGGGCTGGTTGAAGACCGCGCCGACGACCACCAGGCTCTTCGACCCGACCTTGAGCCGCGACGCGAAGAGCAGATTGCCGCCGGCCTGGGTGGTCGAGCCGGTCTTGATCCCGAAGACGCCGTCCACGCCGAGCAGGTCGTTGTAGTTCTTGATGGTGCCGACCACCGGGATCTGCGCGTTCTCCAGCTCGACGATGTCGGCGAACACGTCGAACTTCAGCACCGCCCGGCCCAGCTTCACCTGGTCCGCGGCGGTGCTGGTGGTCGTCGGCA
>KL571571.1:0-2388 GCA_000715855.1 Actinoplanes liguriensis | reverse complement strand
CAGAGATGTGTATAAGAGACAGGGTGTACTCCGTATCGGTCATGCCGAGCTCGTCGGCGGCCGCGTTCATCTTCGCCAGGAAGCCGTCGAGGTCACCGGCGTCCCAGATCGCGAGCTGGTGCGCGATGTTGTTCGCGGACGGCAGCATCAGCGCCTCGAGGGCGTCGCGCTGGGTCAGCTTCTCCCCCGCGACCACCTGGACCAGCGACTGGCCGCTCGGGATCCGCGCCTTGTAGTCGGCCACGTCGGCGGCGGTGACGGTCAGGTCCGGGCCCTCGTCGTCGCCCTCGAGCGGATGGTCCTTGAGGACGACGTAAGCGGTCATCACCTTGGCGACACTGCCGATGAGCCGCCGATCCGGCCCAGGCCCTCGATCATCAGCTCCGCCGAGCCCTTCGACGGCCACGGGATCTTGGGCAGGGTTCCCGGGATCTTCAGCGTCGCGGCGATCTGGGTGGTCAGGGTCGCGGCCGGCAGATCGCGGGTGAGCTGCGCGGCCGCGCCACCGCCGCCGAGCAGGGCGATGACCAGGAAGACGACGGCCAGGATCAGCCCGGTCCTGCGCTTCTTGGCCGACGCGACGGCCGGGCCGCCCCCGTACGTGGTCGGTGGCGGCTGAGGCGGGAGAGGCGGCTGATTCGTCACGGGCACCGGGAACGACGCTTGTCGGGTAGCCGCATCGTATGTCGCCCCGGCCGGCGCGGGGGCCGGAACAGCCGCCCGCCCCGGCTGGTGAGGCACCGGCACGGAGGCCCGCCCGGGCGCCACGGGCGGACTGTGCTGCACCGCGTTGTCACCGGGTCGCGGCCCCGGCACCCGCGCCGAACCCGCCACCGAACGACCGCCGGCCTCCGGCATCCCCCGACCGGCCCCGTCGTCCGGCTCCCCGCTCTGAGTCATCAGCCAGCCCCCTCCACGCGCCGGACCACCCGGACACCGGAACCAGTATTCCTGAGCAGCTCAAATCACCCACACCTGCACACCCGTCACACCGCAACGGTGGACACGACGGATTTACATGCGTTCCACTACGGGTGGTCAGGTCACCGCTGTGAGGGGGAACCGGATGAGTGCCACCGAAGTCGTGATCACCGGATGGGGTGTGACCACCCCGCTGGGTGGTGACGTAGACACGCTCTGGGCCAACATGCTCGCGGGCCGGTCGGGCGTACGCCGCATCGACGAACGGGTGAAAGACTATCCACATTGGGAACAGCTGCCGACCCTGATCGGCGCGCCGATGGCCGTCGAGCCGGACAGCGTCCTCCCCCGGGTGCAGGCCCGCCGCCTGGACCGGTGCGAGCAGGCCGCCCTGGTCGCCGCCCGCCAGGCCTGGGAACACGCGGGCAGCCCGCAGGTCGAGGGCGAGCGCCTCGCCGCGGTGATCGGCTCCGGCATCGGCGGGGTCTCCACCATCCTCGGGCAGGACGACCTGATCGAGGAGAAAGGCCCCGGAAAGGTGTCCCCGCTGGTGGTGCCGATGATGATGCCGAACGGCCCGGCCGGCTGGGTCAGCATCGAGTTCGGGGCGAAGGCCGGCGCGTACGCCACCGTCTCCGCCTGCGCGTCCGGCGCCGAGGCGCTCGCGCTGGCCGCCCGCCTGATCCGCGCGGGCGAGGTCGACGTGGTGATCGCCGGTGGCGCCGAGGCGTGCATCGCGCCGCTCACCATCGCCGGGTTCGCGCAGGCCCGTACGCTCTCGAAACGCAACGACGACCCGGAGCGCGCGTCCCGTCCGTTCGACACCGGCCGGGACGGTTTCGTCCTCGGCGAGGGCGCCGGCGTGCTGATCCTGGAACGCGCCGACTTCGCCGCCGCCCGGGGCGCCCGGGTCCTGGGCAGGCTGGCCGGTTACGGCGTCACCGCGGACGCCCACCACATCACCGGGCCGGACCCGACCGGCGCAGGGCAGATCCGCGCCATCCGGGCCGCGTTGCGCGTCGGCGACCTGTCCCCCGCCGACGTCGACCACGTCAACTGCCACGCCACCTCGACCGTGGTCGGCGACATCGGCGAGGCCGCCGCGGTGCAGGCCGCGCTCGGCGACGACGTGGTGCTCACCGCCCCGAAATCCAGCTTCGGCCACCTGGTCGGTGCGGCCGGCGCCGTCGAGGGCATCGTCACACTGCTCTCGATCCGGGACAGCGTCATCCCGCACACCCTCAACCTGGAGAACAAGGCGCCCGAGGTCGCGCTCGACGTCGTCGCCGGCGAGCCGCGCCACCAGCGGATCCGTGCCGCGATCTGCAACTCGTTCGGCTTCGGCGGCCAGAACGTGTCGCTCCTCTTCACTCCGGCTTAGATCCTTCAGACCACGATCAAATTCTTCATGTCCCATCTGGTCTGTGGTCCAGCTCCGCCGCTCCCGCGGGGGCCGGGCACGGCGAT
>JNYN01004612.1 GCA_000715855.1 Actinoplanes liguriensis | reverse complement strand
CCGATGCTTGCCGCATTCGGTCAGGTGGTGCGCGGCCTCTCGTTCTCGGCGCCGACCGTCCCGATCGCTGCCGACGGTGACTGGACCGACCCGGAGTACTGGGTGTCGCACGTGCGGGACACGGTGCGCTTCGCCGACACCCTCTCGCCGCTGGAGGGCGTCCGCTTCGTCGAGCTGGGCCCGGACGCGGTGCTGTCCACCATGGCCGAGGACGCGGTGCCGATGCTGCGCCGGGGCCGGGACGAGGTCACGACGGCGCTGACCGCCCTGGCCACGCTGTACGCGAACGGCGTACAGGTCAATTGGGATTCGCTTTTCGAAGGGATCATCCCGGCCGGCCTCCCGACCTATGCCTTCCAGCGGCAGCGGTACTGGCTGGAGAGCCGTCCGGCGACGGCGGCGACCGGTGAATCCGAGATCGGGTTCTGGAACACCGTCGAGCGCCGCGATCTCGACAGCCTGGCCACCCAGCTCGGCGTCCCCGCCACGCTGGTCGAAGGCGTGCTGCCGGCGCTCGCCGCCTGGCGTTCCCGGGGGCGCGAACGGTCCCTGATCGACACCTGGCGCTACCGGGTCACCTGGAAGCCCGCCGACCTCCCGGCCGCGCGGCTGACCGGCACCTGGGCCGCGGTGGGCACGGAGGACCTGCTCACGCGGATGGGCGCCACGGTCGTGCCGCTCGCCGAGGCGACCACCGGCGTCCTGGCTGCCCCGGTCAGCCTGGCCGAGGCGCTGGACCTGGTGAAGTCGCTGATCGGCAGAGAGATCCCACTCTGGTTCGTGACCCGGGACGTGCGGACCGACGTGGACCAGGCCGCGCTCGCCGGCTTCGGCCGCGTGGTCGCGCTGGAGCACCCGGAGCTGTGGGGTGGCCTGCTCGATCTCCCGGAGACGGTCGACGACCGGGCCGCGGGCCGCATCGCGGCTGTGCTGGCGGGGGCACTCGGGGACGAGGACCAGATCGCCGTACGCGCGAATGGTGTTCTGATTCGACGCCTGGAGCACGCCCCGGCGGTCACCGGCCCGGCCTGGAGCCCGTGCGGCACGATCCTGATCACCGGTGGCACCGGTGGCCTCGGTGGTGCGGTGGCCCGATGGGCATCCGCGAACGGCGCCGAACGGATCGTGCTGGTCTCCCGCCGCGGTGGCGCGACCGACCTCCCGGACGCGTCCGTGCACGCATGCGACCTGGCCGACCGGGACGCGGTGGCGGCACTTCTCGCCGAGGTCGGCCCGGTCGACGCGATCGTGCACGCGGCCGGGGTCGCCGCCGACGTGGCGCTGGCCGACGCCGATGCGGTCCACCTCGGCGAGGTGCTCGCCGGCAAGGTGGACGGCGCCCGGCACCTCGACGAGCTGGCCGGGGACGTCGGCGCGTTCGTGGTGTTCTCCTCGATCTCCGGCGTCTGGGGGAGCGGGCGGCAGGCCGCGTACGGCGCCGCGAACGCGGCCCTGGACGCGCTGATCGCCCGCCGCCGCGCCGCCGGAAAGCCCGGCACGGCCGTCGCCTGGGGGCCGTGGGCGCAGGTCGGCATGGCCGCCGACGACGAGGTCGCCGCGCAACTGCGCCGCCGCGGACTGGTCCCGATGGACCCGGGGCAGGCGGTCGCCGCGATGGCGTACGCCGTCGGCGCCGGCGACACCGCGGTCACCGTCGCCGACGTGCGCTGGGCGGAGTTCCTCCCGGCCTTCACCGCGGCCCGGGCCCGGCCGCTCTTCGACACGCTCCCCGAGGCGGCCGTGCCCGCCGCCACCGGCACGGTCTTCGCGACGTTCGGCCAGCGCCTCGCCGGGCTGCCCGCCGCCGATCGCGAACGCCACGTCACCGACCTGGTCCGCACCCACGTCGCCGCGGTGCTCGGCCACGCCACCACCGAGGCGGTCACGCCCGGGCGAGCCTTCAAGGAGCTCGGCTTCGACTCGCTGACCGCGGTGGATCTGCGGAACCGGCTCCAGAATGCGACCGGGCTTTCACTTCCGGCCACGCTCGCCTTCGACCAGCCGAGCGTCGAGCGCCTCGCCGGGCACCTCCTCGCCGAGCTGACCGGCGCGGTGACCGCGGTGGCCGGTCCGATCGCGACCGTCGCCGCGGCCGACGACGACCCGATCGTGATCGTCGGCGCGGGCGTGCGCTTCCCCGGTGGCGCCGACACGCCCGAGGCGCTGTGGGACCTGGTCGCCTCCGGTTCCGACGCGATCAGCGGTTTTCCGGCCGACCGGGGCTGGGACCTCGGCGCGCTCTACCACCCGGACCCGGACCACCCCGGCACCTCGTACGTGCGGGAAGGTGGTTTCCTTCACGACGCGGCCGAGTTCGACGCCGGGCTGTTCGGGATCTCGCCGCGCGAGGCCCTCGCCATGGACCCGCAGCAGCGGCTGCTCCTGGAG
>KL571570.1:2766-5158 GCA_000715855.1 Actinoplanes liguriensis | reverse complement strand
CGTGGTTTGAGGCACGAATAACCACGCTGAGCACCAGCCGAAGCCGTGAGCCGCGCTGCCGGCCGGTGTCGCGCGGTGCCCGCGTCGGTTCCGGCGGCTGCGCGCGTTGCGCTTGGCCGGCTGGCACTCAGGGTTGTTCTTGATGCTGTTATCAGCCGTGAGTGCCAGCCGGTCGGTCAGGCGGAGAGGACGGCGGCGAGCTGGGCCACCGCGTGGTCCAGCTCGGCCTCGGTGATCACCAGGGGCGGGGCGAGGCGGATCGTGGAGTCGTGCGTGTCCTTGGCCAGGATGCCCCGCTCGGCGAGCCGCTCGCAGGCTTGCCGCCCGGTCGTCAGCGCCGGGTCGATGTCCACCCCGGCCCACAGGCCCCGGCAGCGGACGCCGACGAGCCCCTTGCCGATCAACGCCGAGAGACCCGCTTCGAGCCGTTTCCCGAGTCGCGCCGACCGGTCCTGGAACTCGCCGGTCCGCAGCAGCCCGACCACGGCGCTGCCGACCGCACAGGCCAGCGCGTTCCCACCGAACGTCGAGCCGTGCTCGCCGGGCTTGAGGACGCCGAGCACGTCACGGTTCGCGGCGACCGCGGAGACCGGCACGATGCCACCGCCGAGCGCCTTGCCCAGCACGTACATGTCGGGAATGACGTTCTCGTGCTCGATGGCGAACGTCTTCCCGGTCCGGCCGAGCCCGGACTGGATCTCGTCGGCGATCAGCAGCACGTTGTTCGCCGTGCACGCCTCCCGGACCGCCGTGAAGTACCCGGCGGGCGGGATCACCACGCCGCCCTCGCCCTGGATCGGCTCGACCAGCACCGCGACCGTGTTCGGCGTGATCGCCGCGGCCAGCGCCGCCGCGTCGCCGTAGGGCACGATCGTGAACCCGGGCGTGTACGGCCCGAAGCCGGCCCGCGCATCCGGGTCGGTGGAGAAGCTCACGATGGTCGTGGTCCGGCCGTGGAAGTTCCCGTCCGCCACGATGATCTCGGCCTGCCCGTCCGGCACGCCCTTGACCTGGTAGCCCCACTTGCGGGCCACCTTGATCGCGGTCTCCACGGCCTCGGCGCCGGTGTTCATCGGGAGCACCAGGTCCTTGCCGCACAGCTCGGCCAGACCGCCACAGAACGCGGCGAACTGGTCGTGCACGAACGCGCGGCTGGTCAGCGTGAGCCGGTCGAGCTGGGCGTGGGCCACGGCGATCAGCGCCGGATGCCGGTGCCCGAAGTTCAGCGCCGAGTAACCGGCGAGCATGTCCACGAAGCGGCGGCCGTCGACGTCGGTGACCCAGGCGCCTTCGCCCTCCGCGATGACGACGGGGAGCGGGTGGTAGTTGTGTGCGGTCCAGCGCTCCGCGTCGGCGAGCGCCTCCGGCGTACGGAAATCAATGGTTGTCATTTTTCAGCGCACCTCCAGCGTGCAGCACTTCGGGCCGCCGCCGGCCTTCCGCAGTTCGGAGACGTCGACCCCGATCGGGTGGTAACCGCCCTTGCGGAGTGCCTCGGTCAGGTGCGTGGCCTGCACCGGCAGCACCACGTTCCGGCCGTCGCTGACGGCGTTGAGGCCGAGCACCTCGGCGTCCTCGGGCGTTGCGATGATCGCATTCGGGAACAGCTGCCGGAGGACGGATTGTGAACCCGGAGAGAACGCCGACGGCAGGTACGCGATGTTCGTCTCGTCCAGCACGCAGAGCGCCGTGTCCAGGTGGTAGTACGCCGGGTCCACCAGCTGCAGCGTGATCACCGGCCGGCGCAGGAACTCCTGCGTCTCGGCGTGCGACGCGTGCGAGGTGCGGAATCCGGTCCCGGCGAGGAGCACGTCCCCGGCGAGCAGGATGTCGCCTTCGCCCTCGTTGGTGTGCTTGGGCAGCTCGACCTCGAAGCCCGCCTCCCGGAACCAGGCCGCGTACGCCGGCGCCTCGTCGGCCCGCTCGGCGTCCCGGAACTGCACGCCCAGCGCGCGCCCGTCGACGATCGTCCCGCCGTTTGCGGCGAAGACCATGTCGGGCAGCCCGGGCAGCGGGTCGATCAGGTCGACGGTGTGCCCGAGGTCCAGGAACGTCTGGCGCAGGTTCTCCCACTGGCGGACGGCGAGCGCGTTGTCGTACGGCGCCGTGGGGTCCATCCACGGGTTGATCCGGTAGGTGACGGCGAAATGGGTGGGCCGGCACATCAGATAGCGGCGCTTGGCGGTCATGCAGAGAACGCTAGGTGCGCGGGTCCGATACGTACCCCGGCTTGATGTTGCGTGCTCCGGCGGATCATTGCGTGATCACGGGGGAGGCCGGCGAATCGTTGTGTGGATACCACACAGGCGCCGGGGGCGGCATTCTCGTGCCACTCCCGGCGCCTGTGCGGGTCGACCGGCGAACCGCCGGATCAGCCCGGCGAACCGCCGGA
>KL571570.1:936-2557 GCA_000715855.1 Actinoplanes liguriensis | reverse complement strand
GCCCGGCGAACCGCCGGATCAGCCCGGCGAACCGCCGGAGATTCGGGGCGGGCCGACGTGGGGTCGTCCCGGTTCCGAAAGGTTTACCAGCGAGCGCATCGCTGCCGGTAAATGTCAGTTACCCGTCAGAAGCGGTTGGCAAACTGTGCGTCAAGCCACTCCCGCAGGTTCGACGCCGGCTGGACGTCGGTGCCGAGCCAGCTGAGCTGCCCGTTCAGGGCGAGGATGCCGAGCACGATCGCACCGATCGCGACGGCGATGCCGATCAGCGCGTCGCCCTTGCCGGCCACGTGCTGCTTGCGGGTGGCGCTCAGGCCGGCCAGCGAGAGCAGCAGGCCGAGGCCGGCCACACCGATGCCGTAACCGGCGAGCGGGCCGGAGAGCACCAGCGCGATCCCGGCGATGCTGACGATCAGGCCGGTCGTGGCGAGACCGCTGGTCCGCGGCCGGCGCACCGGGACGGGCTTGGTGGTGGTCGCGGCCGGACCGGCCGGGCTCACCGGGCGGCCGACCGTGATCGGCTTGCGCTCGGCCTCGGTGGGCGGGGTGACCGTGCTGGTCCGCGGCTTGACGAGGGTCTGTGTGGTGCCCTCATCGGTCCGCGTGCGATTGATGTTCTGCGTGGTGGCGTCGTCGTCCCGGCGGGGCTGGATCGGAGCCCGGGGCGTCTCGTCGGTATCGGTCGTGGCCGTACGCGAGAAGGTTGGCATCCTCACGTCAGCACCTCCTTCAACGGGGGGGTCGTCTGACGTCGCTCTATACCCGGCTCGCCCGGAAACGACACGAGGGACGCACGAAAGTGCGCCCCTCGATCGAAACGTGCAGGTCAGACCAGCGAAGAAACCGCGTTCACGTCGGAGGCCTTGCTGATCACGTGGTCGACGAGCCCGTAGTCCTTCGCCTGCTGGGCGGTGAACCAGCGGTCCCGGTCGGAGTCCCGCTCGATCTCCTGCGGGGTGTGCCCCGAGTGGAACGCGATCCGCTCGTTCATCACGGTCTTGATGTGCAGCATGCTCTCGGCCTGGATGGCGATGTCGGCCGCGGTGCCGCCGATGCCGCCGGAGAGCTGGTGCATCATCACCCGGGCGTGGGGCAGCGCATACCGCTTGCCGGGGGTGCCGGCGCAGAGCAGGAACTGGCCCATCGACGCGGCCATGCCCATCGCGATCGTGGCCACGTCGTTCTTGATGTACTGCATGGTGTCGTACACCGCCATCCCGGCGCTGATCGAGCCACCGGGGGAGTTGATGTACAACGCGATGTCGCGTTCCGCGTCCTCCGAGGCCAGCAGCAGCATCTGCGCGCAGATGCGGTTGGTCACCTCGTCGTTGACCTCGCTGCCGAGGAAGATGATCCGCTCTCGGAGCAGACGCTCGAAGACCTGGTCGTCGAAGGACGCGCCGCCGCCGCGCATGGTCGGTTCAACACTCATGGGTCAACCCTTTCGCATCCGCTCGTCTACGTCTCACACCTTCTCCCACGAGGCGTGTCGAAACCCAGTGATTCTCCTCAGGGCGAATCCGCTCACGGCAGAACGCGTGGTTCTGGTCACGCGAGAACGGTTCGTGTGCCCGGGTGCGGATACTTTTGGCGGGTGCCGGAGGGACATACCATTCACCGC
>KL571570.1:0-724 GCA_000715855.1 Actinoplanes liguriensis | reverse complement strand
AGATGTGTATAAGAGACAGCTGTTCGCCGGTCACCCGGTGGCCGTCTCCAGCCCGCAGGGCCGGTTCGCGAGCGGCGCCGCCCTGCTCGACGGGCAGGTGCTGCGCGACACCGAGGCGTATGGGAAGCACCTGCTGCACCACTTCGAGGGCGAGCGCACGCTGCACATCCACCTCGGGCTCTACGGCAAGTTCACCGAGGGCGAGCCGCCGCTGCCCGACCCGGTCGGCCAGGTCCGGATGCGGATGGCCGGCCCGTCGCACTGGCTCGACCTGCGCGGGCCGACCGCCTGCGAGGTGCTGGAGCCGCCGGCGGTGGAGACGCTGCGCGCCCGCCTCGGCGCCGACCCGCTGCGCGACGACGCCGACCCCACCCGGGCGTATGTGAAGATCAGATCCAGCACCAAGCCGCTGTTCGCCCTGCTCCTGGACCAGTCCATCGTGGCCGGCTGCGGGCTGATCTACGCCAACGAGGTGCTGTTCCGGGCCGGCCTGTCGCCGCTCACCCCGGGCACCTCGGTCGACCGCGACCTCTGGTCCGCGCTCTGGGACGACCTGCGCGCGCTGATGAAAGAGGGCGTCGCCCGCGGCCGGATCGACACCGTGCACACCCAGCACACGCCGGAGGCGATGCGCCGGGCGCCGCGCGTCGACCGGCACGGCGGCGAGGTCTACGTCTACCGCCGCGCCGCCCAGCCGTGCCTGGCTGTCTCTTATACACATCTC
>JNYN01004608.1 GCA_000715855.1 Actinoplanes liguriensis | reverse complement strand
GCCGGCCGGTCCGCGGGCCCGTCCCGGCGTGATCTCCCGGCGCGACCCGCGGTCGCGGGCTGGCGCTCATCGTGGTTATGAGGCACGAATAACCACGATGAGCGCCAGCCCAGCCTGCGGGAGGCGCGCGGAGACCCTGAGCTGTTGCGGCCTTGCGCTTGAGGTGCCGGGCTGGTTCTCACCGTTGTTGTGAGGCACGAACAACAACGGTGAGAACCAGCCGGAGCCGGGACGGAGTGCGGCGATGTGCGTCGCGGAGGTGCGCTTCCGGGTGATGCTTCCCCCACAGGGGAGGAGCGAGCACATGATCGGCTGGGACCGCAACGTCCTGCGCCGCCGGGAGGACCGGCTGGAGAGCCTGCTGCTGTTCGTGCTGGTCCTGGCGTTTCTGGCGGCGGCGCCGCTGCTGGCCTGGTGGGCCGGGGAGGCCGGGTACCGGTCGGACGTCCGGACGCGGGACTGGGAGCGCAGGCACGTCTTCCAGGTCGACGCGGTGCTGGTGGAGGACGCCGGGACGGTCGGCGGGACCGGGCCGCGGACGGCCGCGCCGCAGGCCGCGCGGGCGACCTGGACCGCCCCGGACGGCTCCGCCCGCAGCGGGATCGTGCAGACCGAGGCCGAGGCGCGGGCCGGCGCCCGGATCCCGGTCTGGGTGGACGAGGCGGGCAGCCTGCACGTCCCGCCGGGCCGGCACAGCCCGGCGACGCAGGGCATCCTGGTCGCGGTGGCGGCCGTGTCGTGCCTGGTCGTGGCGCTGGCAGGGGTGCACCGGGCCGGCCGCGGGCTGCTGGACCGCCGGCGGGACCGGGCGTGGACGCGGGAGTGGGCGGAGGTCGGCCCGCGCTGGAGCCGGGACCCGCGCTGGCGGTGAGAGCGTGCCAGGATGGGGGCGTGACCAGCCATGAGCAACGCTTGCGCGACCTCAAGCGGTTGCGCGGGGTGCGGGACCGGATCGACCGTGACTACGCCCAGCCCCTGGACGTCGAGGCTTTGGCCCGCGGCGCGCACATGTCGGCCGGCCATCTGAGTCGCGAGTTCCGGACCGCCTTCGGCGAATCGCCGTACGGCTATCTGATGACCCGCCGCATCGAGCGCGCCATGTCGTTGCTGCGTCGTGGCGACCTGAGCGTGACCGAGGTCTGCTTCGCGGTCGGGTGTTCCTCGCTGGGCACGTTCAGCACCCGGTTCACCCAGCTCGTCGGGATCTCGCCGAGCGCGTACCGGAAGACCGGGGCGGACCCGATCGAGGGCATCCCGGCGTGTGTGGCGAAACAGGTGACCAGACCGGTCAGGAATCGAGAAGCCCGGGTCGTGCCGCGTTCCTAGGCTGGTCGGCATGGACATCACGATTCACGCGAGTTTCCTCCCGCACGACGACGCGGAGGCGGCCATCAGGTTCTACCGTGACGTGCTCGGTTTCGAGGTGCGCAAGGACGTCGGTTACCAGGACATGCGCTGGATCACGGTCGGGCCGAAGGGGCAGCCGGTGTCGATCGTGCTGCATCCGCCGGCGGCTGACCCGGGCATCACCGACGACGAGCGGCGGGTGATCGCGGAGCTGATGGCGAAGGGCAGCTTCGCGGCGCTGACCCTCGCCACCGAGGACCTGGACGGGGTCTTCGAGCGGTTGGTCGCCGGTGGCGCGGAGGTGGTGCAGGAGCCGGCCGATCAGCCGTACGGGATCCGGGATTGTGCCTTCCGCGACCCGGCGGGAAACCTGATCCGGATCAACCAGGCCTAGGGGAAGGCATCAACCAGGCCTAGGGGAAGGCATCAACCAGGCCTGGGGGAAGGCGTCAACCAGGCCTGGGGGAAGGCATCAACCAGGCCTAGGGGAAGGCCTTGGCGAGTTGCAGGAGGGCGGGCCCGATCAGGATCACGAAGATCGCCGGCAGCATGCAGAACATCACCGGGAAGATCAGCTTGACCGGCACCTTCTGCGCCATCTCCTCGGCCCGCTGGCGACGCCGGACCCGCTGATCCTGGGCGTGCTCGCGGAGGATGCCGGCCACCGAGATGCCCAGCTCGCCGGCCTGGACCAGGGCGGTGACCAGGCGTTTCAGGTCGCGCACGGTGGTCCGTTCGGCGAGCGCGCGCAGCGCCTGGGCACGGGCGACGCCGAGCCGCATCTCCTGCAGCACCCGGCGCAGCTCGTCGGCGATCGGCCCGGTCATGCCGCGGCCGACGTGTTCCATCGCCGAGTCCAGGCCCAGGCCCGCTTCCACGCCGATGACCAGCGCGTCCATCACGTCCGGCAGGGAGCGCAGGAGCTGCTGCTGGCGCTTGGCCCCGGCGTTGTGCAGCAGCAGCCGGGGCAGCAGGAAACCGGCGACCAGCCCGAGGAGGGCGCCGAGCAGCGCGCCCGATCCGCCGTTCAGGGACCGGCCGACCGCGGCGCAGAACACGGAGGTGGCCAGCG
>KL571569.1:4982-5131 GCA_000715855.1 Actinoplanes liguriensis | reverse complement strand
CAGTGCCTGCCGCTGTTGTCAGCAGTGATGGCTGTCAGCCTGCTGATAATTTCCGGTGCGTTTCGGATGCGCGTTACATCACTAAACCCGGGCTAAAACTTGCCCATGTGGCAAGATCCCCGGATGCTGTGCGTCATGGTTCATTCAAG
>KL571569.1:2642-4717 GCA_000715855.1 Actinoplanes liguriensis | reverse complement strand
CGCAGGTCAGACCCGGTGTTGCGATTAATCACTAGAGTGGCGCCGGTGTCACGTGATGTGGCAATTTTTGCTTTTTATCGTGCCGGCGCGCCTACCCCCGCACGCCGGCCGGCTCATCGAGGAGCTTGCCGTGAGCGATGACGTCCCACCCGCTTCAACGCGGTCCCGCTGGCTCTCCGCGCTCCGTGAGCTCGGTCTGGTCGCGGTCATGTTCCTGATCTACAAGATCGGCCGGATCGCGGCGACCGGGCACGTCGGTGAGGCGTTCGACAACGCGCACAACGTGTGGGACCTCGAACGGTGGCTGCACCTTCCGGGTGAACTGAGCGTCCAGCACCGGCTGATGTCGTGGCACTGGCTCGTCGAGGTGGCGAACAGCTACTACGCGTACGTGCATTTCCCGGCCACCGTGATCTGCCTGATCTGGCTGTACATCTATCGGCCCGCACACTACCGGTGGACCCGCAACGTGCTCGCCCTCCTCACCGGGGCCGCGCTGCTCGTGCACTTCAGCTACCCGCTGGCGCCGCCGCGGATGCTGGCCGACACCGGGATGCTCGACCTGGGACGCCTCTTCGGCCCCGCGGTCTACGGTGCGCCGGAGACCGATCAGCTCTCCAACCAGTACGCGGCGATGCCGTCCCTGCACGTCGGCTGGGCGGTGGTGATCGCGGTCGCGCTGATCACGGCGACCTCGGCGCGCTGGCGGGGGCTGTGGCTGCTGCACCCGGTGATCACGCTGCTGGTGGTGGTGGGCACGGGGAACCACTACTGGCTGGACGCGATCGCGGCGCTGGCGCTGCTCGTCGTGGCGTACGTGCTGATGCGGCCGTTCTATCCGTCGGCGCAGGTGGCCGCTCCGGTCCCGGTTCCGGCGCTGGTCACGGCTCCGGTCGTCGAGCCGGCACCGGTCGTCGAGGCGGTCACGGACGCGGGAAGCGCGCCGCGTCCACGACTGCCGATCGAGACACCGGTCCTGCGGCGGTAGGGCGCTCGGCTCCTTGCGTCGGCTCGGCCCGCGAGCCGGGTCGTCGCGGCGGCTGAGCTCCGGGGCGGGTTGCGGCCACGGGCCTCCGTCTCCGGGCGGCCAGGGCGCGCTGGTATCGCTCTCAGCGGGACAGTTCTCCGCGCTGCTCAACCTCGGAGCGCGCCGCCTGCAGGGCGCCGAGGGGTGCCCGGGCTGCGGACGGGCGCGGCAATGGCCGTACCCAAGTGTGGTTTCAGTGGGTTTTCTCGGACAACCACCAGTTGAGCGGATTGCCGTCAGTGTCATAGACATTGCCGTATTCCCAGTGATGCCCGCGTGGCCCGGTCCAGTCGTCGATCGCCTCCTCCACCGCGTCGAACCCGGCGGCGGCCGGCACGGTGATCACGATGAACCGGCGGTCCGGCGGAAGCTCGACGATCCCGCCCAGCTCCTCGAAGGCGTCGCGCAGCGGCGTCAGATCGTCCGGCTCCGGCGCGGTGTCGGGCACCACGAGCAGGCAGACGTTCCCGCCGCGTCGCACCACCTCGAAACCGCCCCCGGCCTGGACCCGGATCTGGTCCCCGGCGGCGATCCCCTCCACGAATGCGGGGGTGCCCAGAACCATGTGCAGACCGGGCCTGACGGTCCGGGTCAGCACTGTTTCGTAGACAAGCTGGCCACCCGCCCCCAGCCCGGCCAGCAGGCGGACCTGCTCCGTTACTTCCTCAACGGTCACGCCGGGCATTCTGGGGCATTTTGCCCATTCGGACGAGTTCAACGCGCCGCAGTCTCGCATATCGTTGCCGTCCCGCGATCTTCGCCGGTGTGGTTGTCGCCCTCCTTTCGGCTCCCGGCCATTTTATTGCCGAGCGCGATCACGCGGCCGGTTGTCCACAGTGGCGGGTTGTCCACAGGCGGTCCCCGTGATCATGAGATTTGCCGGCAGAATGCCCATTGGGGGCGGGCCCTGCGGCCTGCCGCGTCATAGGCTGTGCCGATGATGCTGGAGTGGCCGGGTTGCGAGAATGCCCGTGACCTGGGCGGCATCCCCGCCGCCGACGGCCGCCGGATCCGCTCCGGCGCGCTGATCCGCTCGGACAGTCATGGC
>KL571569.1:0-2425 GCA_000715855.1 Actinoplanes liguriensis | reverse complement strand
GAGATGTGTATAAGAGACAGGTCATGGCCGGCTGACCACGGAGACGGCGGCGGCCATCCGTGCGCAGGGCGTGGCCCGCATCCTGGATCTGCGCTGGTCACGCGAGTGCGCCGCGGATCCCAGCCCGTTCGCCGCCGACCCGTTCTACCGCAATGTCCCGCTGCTGGAGGACCCGCTGGGATATGAGCCGCCGGAGGACAGCTACGCCCCGATGCTGGATCATCACCCCGCCCGTTTCGCCCACGCGTTCCGCGAGATCGCCGCTGCCCCGCCGGGTCCTGTCGTGATCCACTGCCGCGGCGGCCGGGACCGCACCGGCGCCCTCGCCGCCCTGCTGCTCGCGGTGGCCGGCGTTGCCGCGGAGGACATCGCCGCCGATTTCGCCCTGACACCCGGGACCGTGCCGGAAGCGATGCTCAACACCCTGGCGCACACCGACACGGTTTATGGCGGCGTTCCCGCCTATCTCACCACCCATTGCGGCATTCCCGGTACCGAGGTGGCCGCCATTCGTGAAAGGCTCATCGACCCGCTGCTTCCCTGCTGAAAACGCGGGCGACCGTGTTGCGGGGGGACAACGCGAATCGGCTTTCGGGAACGAGGAGTCCGGCGACGCGGTGGACGTGACGGTGTTTCGGGGTCGTCAATCTGCGATGCGCGGACTCGTATCCGCGCAGGGCGACGCCAAGATCCTCCGGCGCCTGCGACAACGCCTTGGCCAGGTGATACGCGCCGGCCATGGCCAGGGTCGAGCCGTCGCCGAAAAGCGAGACGCTGGACGCGGCGTCGCCGAGCAGCGTGATTCTGCCGCGGCTCCAGGAATCGAGGCGGACTCGGCTCACCGCGTCGAAATAGAGATCCTCGATTGATTTCAGACGATCAAGGATTGCCGGTACGGCCCAGCCCACGCCCCGATAGGCCTCCGCGATCACCTGTTTCTGGCGGAGCGTGTCCCCGCGGCCGAGATCGCTGATCTGCGGGTGGCGGAAGATGAACGCGGCCCCGGCCTCCCCGCGCGCCGGATGCAGGGCGAGCAGCCGCCCCGGAACGTTGAGCAGCACCACCTCGTCGGGGTTGTCCGGCGGGCCGCCGAGTTGCACGGTCGCGACATAGAGCCCGAGGTGCTCGCTGAACGCGCTTTCCGGGCCGAACGCGATCCGCCGCACCGCCGAGTGCAGCCCGTCCGCGCCGACGACCAGGTCGAACCGCCGGGGCGCCGCCCGCTCGAACGTCACGTCCACACCGTCCGGGTCCTGCCGCAGGCCGGTGATCGTGTCATCGAACAGCAGCTCGGCGTCGTTCTTCGTGGCGGACCAGAGCACCTGGGCCAGGTCGCCGCGGAGCACCTCGATCTCGCCGTCCCGGGACGGCACGGGGATCCGCGCGATGGACCGGCCGTCCGGATCGAGGAGGCGCACGGCGGTCGCGTGGGTGGCGACGGCGCGCAGGTCGGCGAGGATGCCCATGCGCTCGGCGACCGGGAGGGCGGGCCCTCGGATGTCGACCGGGTTCCCGCTGGACCGCAGGTCACCGGCGCGTTCGACCAGGGTGGTCTGCCAGCCGTCGCGGGCCAGCCAGTGGGCGAGGGTCACGCCGGCGATCCCGGCTCCGGAGATGAGGGCGGTGCGTTCGGTCATGTCTCCAGAAAACCGCAGTCAGTGCGGAAATACAATGAGTGCCGATTTGCAGTTGGTGCGGTAAGGTACGGATCGTGTCGCTCCGTGATCGCAAACGCGCCCGCACCCGGCAGGCGCTGACCGCCGCCGCGCTGGAGTTGTTCGAGTCCCGTGGCTACGACGAGACCACGATCGCGGAGATCGCGGCGGCCGCCGAAATCGGAACCCGGACGTTCTTCAGCTACTTCCCGAGCAAGGAGGACCTGCTCTTCCCGGAGGCCGACGCCCGGGTGCGGGCCGCGGTGAACGCGATCGCCTCGCGCGGCCCGGCGGACGGCCCGGCCGAGGTTCTGCTGCGGGCGCTGCAGGACGTGGGTGAGGCGAGCGACGACCTGTCCGGGCGGATGTCCGCCCTGCGCCTGCGGCTGTTCCGCACGGTCCCCGCGGTGCGCGGCCGGGGGCTCCAGCTGCAGATGGAGGCCCAGCGCCAGATCGCCCGTCACCTGGCAGCCGCGTTCCCCGACCAGATCGACGAGGTGGGGGCGGGCGCGCTGACCGGGGCCTTCCTCGGTGCTGTGCTGGGCGCGCTCCAGGTCCTGCTGGAGAACGCCGACGACTCCCTGGACCCGGCGGCCGTCCAGCAGGCGATGCAGGTGGCGGTCAGTGTCGCCCTGGCCCCGTGGTTCCGAGTCCCGCCACCCTCCTGACCCCACCGCAGCCTCCCGCAGCCGGGGCGCGCTGTCGCCAGCTCCCGCAGCCGGGGCGCGCCGTCGGCGGCTCCCGCGCGTGCTCCTGTTGCGGCCGCTCGG
>JNYN01004604.1 GCA_000715855.1 Actinoplanes liguriensis | reverse complement strand
CCAGCCGGGACCGGGCCTCGCGCTGCGGCACGGGAATGTGCGGGCTCGCGGACCCGCCGGTGGCCGGCGGGCCCTGAGATGGCGCTGGGGCCCGCGTGGCCCACGGGGTGTGACGGCGGGCGCGGCTGCGGCCTGGGGAGGCTGGACGCCGCGGACTGCGGGCGCGGGCGGTGTGTCCTGTGGTTGGGGAGCACACCGCTCGTACCGGCAAAGGGGTTTACGGGTTTTCGGTCTTGTGGGCCCGGATCTTGTGGCCGACGCCGGTCAGGCAGCGGCCGCTCGGCAGGTCGAACTTCCAGCCGTGGAGCTGGCAGGTGAGGACGTTGCCGTCGAGGACGCCGAAGCGGGACAGGTCGGCCTTGAGGTGCGGGCAGCGGCGCTGCACGGTCCAGTCGCCGAACTGGGTGTCCTCGGCGTCGACCGCCTTCTCGTGCTCGTCGTACCAACCCTCCGCATACTGCAAGCGCTCCTCGGAGAGGCACTTGAAGAACGCGTAGACGAACTCGTTGTACTGCCCGATCCGGGCCGCGGAGAAGCGGCAGGAGAGGAAGAGCGAGTTGACCCAGTCACCCTCGTCGATGAAGATCAGGTGCTCGATCAGGGCGCGGCCGGTCTTGAAACGGTAGCGAACCTTCTCGTCCACATACGGCCGGACCTGCTTGCCGGGGAAGTCGACGACGATGGACTCGACGACCTCGCCATCCGGCCCGAACGAGTCGGTGAGGTCGAAGCGGACCGGGCCGCCGACCCCGTTCGCCATGTAGATCGACTCCTCGAGCAGCGGCTCGATCCGCTTCTTCAACTCGCCGAGCACGTCGATCTCGGGGTGCCGCCAGGACGCCTTCTCGGCGGCGATGATCGGGGCCTTGCGCTCCCGCATCTCCTCCAGGTGGGCGGTCTTGTTCGCGAAGAACTCGTCGACCGGCATCGGGTGCTCGGTGGTCTGCTTCGTGCCGCCCTCGGTGAGGACGGTCACGCTGCCCGGGAGCTGCACGACGGCGTTGGTGCCGCCGACCTTCGCATACTCCGTCAGGAAGACCGACTGGTCGGGGAAGATGTTGCCCTCGTCACCGTGGATGTCGTTGAACTGCCAGAGGGTGTCGTCGAGGAAGCACGGCGGGCCGGCGATCGGGAAGACGAAGTCGGCCTTCAGGTCGTCGATGTAGCGCCAGGTGCGGTCGAACTGCCGGTCGCGCTTCTGCTTGCCGAACGCGGTCTTCGCGTTCTCCGGCAGCTCGTAGACCATCGGGTACCAGATCGCGCCGGAGAACTGCAGCATGTGCGCGTGCACGTGGCCCAGCTCGTTGAAGCGGGTCAGGTCGGCGGGGCGGGCGTCGTTCTGGTTCAGCAGCCGGATGCCGTCGTGCTCGACCCAGAGCGAGGAGTCGCCGATCGGGCCGTCGGTCGGGCTGATCAGCGCCTGGATCATGATCTTGAGGCCGCCGTCGAGCTCGTGCACCTCGTCGGACCTGGTCCGGAAGAAGCTGGTGAAGCCCAGGTCACGCAGCTCGTCCTCGAGCTGGCTCGTCGGATACTCCGGGAGGAGGACCGTGGCCTTCTTGTTGATGAACCGCTTGAGGTGCTCGGCGTCGAAGTGGTCCCGGTGCAGGTGGGAGACGTAGAGATAGTCGACGTTGCCCAGCGTCTCCCAGTCGAGCTGAGAGTTGTCCGGGAACGGGAACCAAGAGGCGAAATACGCCGGATTCACCCACGGATCGGTCAGGATGCTGCCCGCGGCCGTGTCGATCCGCATGCTCGCATGGCCGGTGCCCGTGATCCGCACTTGTCGCTCCTCTGCTTCGGCGGCTTGTAACCGTACCTTCGGCGGCTCTGTGGCCGCATCGAAAGTACAGCCGGGTTGCTGGCTTCCACCCAGCGACCCCGTGACAGACTGTGGACGACGCTCAGATCATCGACGAGGAGGACCGAGGTGTCCGCGGAAGAACATGGCGAGGTCTACGCCCCGGACCAGTTGAAGCCGACGAACCGCCGGCGGGCCCAGCGCGGCGCGATCATCTCCGCTGTGGTGCTGCTCATGTTCTTCTGGGGCAACCAGGAGGGCAACACGGAGAAGGTCTGGCTCGTCGCGCTCGCGATCGGGCTGGTTGCCGTCGTTTTCGGCGACGTCGTGCTGCGTAAGGCCGGTCTGCGGCCGAACGACTGAATCGTGAAGGAAATGCGAGAAGGAGGGCCCTCGGGCCCTCCTTCTTCGTGCTTCTGACGCGTTACCGGCGACCGCCGCGCAGCAGAATGTCCTTCACCTCGCGCAGGGCCGCGTCGACCTCGGCCTCGAAATACCCGTTCGGAACCAGGCCGAACTGGAGCATGTCCAGGTCGTTCTCGTTCACCGGCATCGGGCCGCGACCGGTCATCGCCTGCAGGATGCCCTCGAACAGCCGGTCCACCTGCATCGGGTCGTAGCCGC
>KL571568.1:11042-11358 GCA_000715855.1 Actinoplanes liguriensis | reverse complement strand
GATGCTGATCGACATGCAACGCGACCCGATCGAACGCCTCAGCGAACACCGGGAACGCTTCGCAAAGTCCCTGGCCCATCCCCGCGCGCTGCGAGCCCTGACCGGTGAACAGAACCCGACCCGGCCCGTCGAGGCGACACCACGAATCGTTTGCGAACCCAGAATCACTTCCCGATACGGCAACGCCGCACGACGCGCCGCGGCAGCACCCACCGCCATCAGGTCACCGGCTACGGCCGTACCCACGCGAAGTGATTGAACATCGAGCGCCGCCTCGCCGGCGGCGGAAAGCACCACCGGAACCACCGGCAATGCC
>KL571568.1:10429-10798 GCA_000715855.1 Actinoplanes liguriensis | reverse complement strand
GCAGGCGCCGCAGGCGCGTCGAAAACCCGCGGCTCCTCGATGATCACGTGCGCGTTCGTGCCGCTGATGCCGAAGGACGAGATCCCGGCACGGCGCGGCCGCGAACCGGCGGGCCACGGCTGCGGCGAGGCGAGCAGGGCGATGTCCCCGGCCGACCAGTCGACGTGCGGTGACGGCTCGTCGGCGTGCAGGGTCGGCGGCAGCTCCTCGTGCGCGAGGGCGAGGACCATCTTGAGGATGCCCGCGGCGCCGGCGGCGGCCTGGGTGTGCCCGATGTTGGATTTGATCGACCCAAGCCAGAGCGGCTCTTGTGAATCGCGGTTCTGCCCGTAGACCGCGATCAACGCCTGCGCCTCGATCGGGTCACCC
>KL571568.1:9674-10174 GCA_000715855.1 Actinoplanes liguriensis | reverse complement strand
CCTGCGACCTGCGGCACGCGCCGTGGAAAGGCGTTCGACCAGGAAGACGCCGGCGCCCTCACCCCAGCCGGTGCCGTCCGCGCCCGCGCCGAACGCCTTGATCCGGCCGTCGGCGGCGAGGCCGCGCTGCTGGCTGAAGTCGAGGAACGCGGTCGGGGTGGACATCACGGTGACCCCGCCGACCAGCGCCATCGTAGCCTCGCCGGAGCGCAGCGCCTGACCGGCCAGGTGCAGCGCGACCAGCGACGACGAGCAGGCGGTGTCGACGGTGACGGCCGGACCCTCCAGCCCGAACGTGTAGGAGACGCGCCCGGAGATGACCGACGACGCCGTACCGGTGAGCAGGTGCCCTTCGAGTCCGTCCGGCAGCGCGCCGGCCCGTGCCCCGTAGTCGATGCTGTTCGCGCCGACGAACACCCCGACCTGTTCGCCGCGCAGGCCGAGCGGGTTCATCCCGGCCCGCTCGAACGCCTCCCACGACGTCTCCAGGAGCAGCCGCT
>KL571568.1:9450-9660 GCA_000715855.1 Actinoplanes liguriensis | reverse complement strand
CCCGAACGTGTACGAGACCCGGCCGGAGAGCACGCTCGCCGCGTTGCCGGTGCCGATGTGCCCGGCCGAGGCGGCGACGTCCTCGCCGTTCTCGTCGAGCAGCGCCACGTAGTCCTGGCCGTTGGTGCCGGCGAAAACGCCGATCCGCTCGCCGCGCAGCGCCAGCGGGTCGAGCCCGGCCCGCTCGAACGCCTCCCAGGCGGTCTCCAG
>KL571568.1:7199-9195 GCA_000715855.1 Actinoplanes liguriensis | reverse complement strand
GTCTCCAGCAGCAGGCGCTGCTGCGGGTCCATGGCCAGCGCCTCGCGCGGCGAGATGCCGAAGAGCGCCGCGTCGAAATCGGTCACGCCGGCGACGAAGCCACCCTCCCGCGTGTACGTCGTCCCGGCGTGCTCCGGATCGGGGTGGTAGATCTCGTCGAGGTTCCAGCCGCGGTCAGCCGGGAAGCCGGTGATCGCGTCCGTCCCGGTGGCGAGCAGGTCCCAGAGGGCTTCCGGGGTGTCCGCCCCGCCCGGCAGGCGGCAGGCCATGCCGACGATCACCATCGGGTCGTCGGTGGAAATCTTTACCGGTGCCGCGGTTTCGGCGGCCGGCCCGCTTCCGGCAAGAATCTCCAGGAGGTAGGTCGTCAGCCGCTCGGCATCCGGATAGTCGAAGACCAGCGTGGCCGGCAGCGTCAGCCCGGACGCGGTGAGCAGCCGGTGACGCAGTTCCATCGCGGTCAACGAGTCGAAGCCGAGCTCCTGGAACGACCGATCCGGGGCGACCGCGTCGGCGGACCGGTGCCCGAGCACCGCCGCGGCGTGTTCGCGCACGTCGGTGAGGACGGTGCGACGGGCCTCGGCGGCCGGCAGGCCGGCCAGGCGCGCGGCGAGCGGCAGGCGGTCGCCGACGGTGATCGCGCGTCCCGATGCCCGGACCTCGGGCAGGTCGGCCAGGACGGTGGCCGGGCGGACCGCGCCGAGCTCGGCGGCGAACCGGTCCCAGCGCACATCCGCGACGAGCAGCGAAGGCTCGCCGCGACCGACCGCGTCGGCCATCGCGGCCAGTGCCACGGACGGCTTCAGCAGGGTCAGGCCGGTACGCCGGAACTGCGCCGACGTGGCGTGACCGGCCATCATGCCGGCGTCCGCCCACGGCCCCCAGGCGATCGAGGTGGCCGGCAGGCCGAGCGCGTGGCGGTGCTCGGCGAGCGCGTCGAGGGCGGCGTTCGCGGCGGCGTAGTTGGCCTGGCCCGGGTTGCCGAAGACGCCGGCGGTCGACGAGAACAGCACGAACGCGCCGAGCGGGCGGTGCGCGGTGAGGTCGTGGAGCAGCTGCGCGGCGTCCGCCTTGGCGGCCAGCACCGCATCGAGCCGGTCCGGGTCGAGCGCGGTGAGCAGGCCGTCGTCCAGGGCACCGGCCGCGTGCACGACGGAAAGCTCCGGCTCGTCGTCGAACTCGCCGATCAGCGCGGCCACCGCGTCCCGGTCGGTGAGGTCGCAGGTGCGAACCTCGGCGTTCGGCACGGTGACGGCGCCGCCGCGGCGGGAGACCAGCACGATCCGGTCGGCGCCGTTCTCCGCCGCCCAGCGGGCCACCTGCTGTCCGAGGCCGCCGGTGCCGCCGGTGATCAGGACGGTGCCGCGCGGCTGCCAGGCGGTGACACCCTTGCGCGCCGGCGCCGGGACGACGCGGCGCACGTGGACGCCGTCGGGTCGCAGCGCGATCTGGTCCTCGGGGCCGAACGCACCGGCCAGGACGGTGCCGATCAGCTCCGGGTCCGGCTGCTCGGGCAGTTCGAGCAGGCCACCCCAGCGGTGCGGCAACTCCAGGCCGGCGATCCGGCCCAGCCCCCAGACCTCGGCCTGGTAAACGCCGGTTCCGGAGGTGAGCACCCAGACGCGAGCGTCGTCCCCGGCGGCCTGGATCAGCGCCAGGGTGCCGGCCAGGCCCCGGGTGACGTGCGGGTGGCCGGGCATCGGGCGCTCGTCGAGGGCGAGCAGGGAGACCACGCCGGTGAACGGACCTTCGGGGAGCACCACCGCGGCAGCGGCGTCGACGGTGACGGTCTCCGCGCCGGGCAGCACGTCCGGCGCCTCGACGCCCTCGGGCCGGACGACGAGCCAGCGCCCCTCCGGCCGTACCGGGGGAGGGGTGGAAATTTTCTTCCAGGTGACCGCGTAGCGCCAATGGTCGATCGTGGCGCTGAGCTTCTTGCGGGTGTGCCAGGTGGTCAGACCGTCGACGACCGGCTCGACGGTCGCCGCGTCCAGGC
>KL571568.1:6345-7007 GCA_000715855.1 Actinoplanes liguriensis | reverse complement strand
GCGTCCAGGCCGAGCTCGTCGGCGAGAGTGGCCGCGCCGGCCTCCACCGCGGCCCAGAACTCGGGGTCGCCGCCCTGGTCACGCCGCTGTTCCTCGGGCGTCAGCCAGTAGCGGCGGCGCTGGAACGGATAGGTGGGAAGGCCTAGGTCGGGCCGGACACCGTCGAACCAGGACGACCAGTCGACGCGCACGCCGCGGACCCAGGCGTCGCCGAGCGCGCGGATCTGCGCGGCCGGGCCGTCCTCGCCGCGTCGCAGCGTGCCCCAGACCCCGGCGTCCGGCGCGCACTGCTCCAGCGCGACGGTGACCACCGGGTGGCCGGAGACCTCGGCGAACAGCCGGAAACCGTCCTCGGCCAGGCGTTGCACGACCGGCGCGAAACGAACCTGCTGACGCAGGTTGTCCCACCAGTACTCCGGGGTGACCGGCTCGGTGACGCGCTCGCCGGTGACCGTGGAGAACCACGGGATCGTCGGCACCGCGCCGCGGACGTCACCGAGGCCGGCCAGGATCTGCTCGCGAACCTGCTCGACCTGCGGCGAGTGGGAGGCATAGCGGACCTCGACCAGGCGGGCGCGGACGTTGTTCGCCTCGCAGAACGGGATGAAGTCCTGCAGCAGCGGCCGGTCGCCGGCCACCACCACCCTGTCTCTTATACACAT
>KL571568.1:5097-6156 GCA_000715855.1 Actinoplanes liguriensis | reverse complement strand
ACCACCACCTGCGCCGGGCTGTTGATCGCGGCGATGTTGAGCCCGGTTCGGCCGGCGATCCACCGTTCCACGTCGGCGGCCGGAGCGCCGACCGAGAGCATGCCGCCGTCACCGGTGAGGTGGACGAGCGGGGCGGAACGGGCGGCGACGATGCGGGCGCCGTCCTCGACCGACAGGGCGCCGGCGACGACCGCGGCGACGACCTCACCCTGCGAATGGCCGATCACCGCAGCGGGGATGACCCCGTAGGACTCCCACCAGGCGGTCAGCGCGACGCCGACCGCCCAGAGCACGGGCTGCACGACCTCGACCCTGGTCAGCCAGTCGTCGTCACCGCGCAGGACCTCCTCGACGGAGAAGCCGACGTGCGGTCGTAACGCGGATTCGCATTCGCGAAGGCGATTAACGAATGCCGGGTGTTCGAGCAGGTGGACGGCCATGTTGAGCCACTGGCCGCCCTGACCCGGGTAGACGAAGACGATGTCGGAGGCGTCCAGGGCGGCGGCGGTCACCGGTGGCGCTGCGAGGGTCTCGCGGTCCCACGCGACGGCTCGTTCGGTGAGCGCGGCCCGGCCCGCGAGGGTGGCGGCGACGGCGGCGAGTGGGGCGGCGTGGTCACGTACCGTAATAGTTTGATCTTTCAAAGCCGCGGCGGTCGCTCCGGAGAGAAGGAGCGGAACCGCGGTTCGGTCCGGGGTCGTCACGTCCTCGATCGGGTCGCCCTGCTCCAGGATGACGTGCGCGTTGGTGCCGCTCATCCCGAACGACGACACCGCCGACCGCCGTGGCCGCCCGGTCTCCGGCCAGGCCCGCGCCGAGGTCAGCAGCTCGACCGCGCCCGACGACCAGTCCACCTTGGGCGTCGGCGCATCGACGTGCAGCGTTTTCGGCAGCACCCCGTGCCGCATCGCCTCGGCCATCTTGATGATGCCGCCCACGCCCGCCGCGGCCTGCGTGTGCCCGATGTTCGACTTCAAGGAGCCGAGGAAAAGAGGAAGTTCCCGATCTTTCCCGTACGTCGTGAGCAGCGCCTGCGCCTCGATCGGGTCACCCAGCGTG
>KL571568.1:4609-4855 GCA_000715855.1 Actinoplanes liguriensis | reverse complement strand
TGGTGCCGGTGCCGTGCGCCTCCACCGCGTCCACCTCGTCCGGCGCCAGCCCCGCGTCGGCGAGCGCGGCCCGGATCACCCGGCGCTGCGCCGGCCCGTTGGGAGCGGTCAGCCCGTTCGAGGCGCCGTCCTGGTTAATCGCGGTTCCCCGGACGACCGCGACCACCGGCCGCCCGGCCGCGCGAGCCGACGACAGCCGCTCGACCAGCAGCACCCCGGCGCCCTCCCCCCAGCCGGTGCCGTCGG
>KL571568.1:3963-4357 GCA_000715855.1 Actinoplanes liguriensis | reverse complement strand
ACACGCCTCCCTCGCGCCATCAGAGATGTGTATAAGAGAACTCCAGGAACGTTCCCGGCGTCGACATCACCAGCACGCCGGCCACCAGGGCCTGGTCGCATTCGCCACGGCGCAGCGCCTGCACGGCGAGGTGCAACGCGACCAGCGACGACGAGCACGCGGTGTCGACGGTGACGGCCGGTCCTTCCAGGCCGAACGTGTACGCGAGCCGCCCGGAGAGCACGCTGGCCGCGTTGCCGGTGCCGAGGTGCCCCTCCAACTCGCCGGGGTGATCGCCGAGAAGGCCCAGGTAGTCCTGGTCGTTGCTGCCGGTGTAGACGCCGGTCCGGGCGCCGCGCTGGCCGAGCGGGTCGAGCCCGGCCCGCTCGTACGCCTCCCAGGTGCACTCCAGCAG
>KL571568.1:3024-3728 GCA_000715855.1 Actinoplanes liguriensis | reverse complement strand
CTCCAGCAGCAGCCGCTGCTGCGGGTCCATCGCGCGCGCCTCGCGCGGGCTGATCCCGAACAGCGCCGCGTCGAAGTCACCGGCGTCGTGAAGAAAACCACCGCCCTTCGCGAACGACGTGCCGGCCGCGTCCGGGTCGTCGCTGAACAGCCCGGCCAGGTCCCAGCCCCGGTCGCCGGGGAAGTCACCGATCGCGTCGCGGCCGTCGGCGACCAGCCGCCACAGGTCGTCCGGGCCCTGCACCCCGCCCGGATACCTGCAGGCCGCGCCCACGATGGCGATCGGCTCGGCGGCCCGGGCGGCGGCCTCCTGCTGCTGGCGACGCAGCCGGTCGGTCTCCTTGAGAGCGCTCCGCAGCGCCTCGACGATCTTCTGATCCGGCTGGGTCATCGTTCACTCCGTGTCGGTCGTGCCGCCGAGGGCGAGTTTCACCAGGTCGTCGACGTCCATGTCGTCGAGGTCGCCGGTCGTTTCCGGCGCGGCCGGCGCCGGGACGGCCACCGGCGCGAGGCGCAGCAGCCGGGGCAGCAGGCCGGATTCGCGCAGCCGGTCGACCGGGATCGCGGCCAGAGCCGCGCGGACGTCGGCGTCCGTCAGGTCGGGCTGCGCACCGGCCGGGGCGAAAAGCTCCGCCAGGTATGCGGCGAGAACTTCCGCGTTCGGGTAGTCGAAGACAAGCGTCGGCGGCAGCGGCAGCCCGGTCC
>KL571568.1:385-2847 GCA_000715855.1 Actinoplanes liguriensis | reverse complement strand
CAGGTCGTCGAAGAACGGGCGGTGGCGCGCCGCGGAGAACACCGGGACGAACCGGGACCAGTCCACGTCGGCGACCGTGACCGTGGCATCGCCCGCGCCGACCGCGACGCCGAGCGCCTCCAGGGCCCGGTCCGGTGACATCGGGTTCAGGCCGCGGCGGCCCAGCAGGTCAGCGACGTCCTCGTCGGCGGCCATGCCGATCCGTGCCCACGGTCCCCAGGCGATCGAGACGCCCGGGCGGCCCTGGGCGCGGCGCCGTTCGATGAGGGCGTCGAGGGCGGCGTTCGCGGCGGCATACGCCCCTTGATCACCGCTTCCCCAGGTCCCGGCGATAGAGGCAAAGACGATCAGGGGTAGGTCGGGAAGCAGCTCATCGAGGTGGACCGCGCCGTCCACCTTGCCCGCGGCTATCGTGCGCAGGTGGTCGGCGCTCTCCCCGGCGAGCGGGGTGTCGACGCTGATCCCGGCGGTGTGGACGACCGCGTCGATCGGGCCGACCTCGGCGAGCAGCGCCTCGACGGCGGAACGGTCGGACAGGTCGCAGGGATGGACCTCGGCGTTCGGCAGGTCGGTCTCGCCGCCCCGCCGGGAGATCAGGATCAGCCGGTCGGCGCCACGGGCGGCCGCCCAGCGGGCCACCTCGGTGCCGAGGCCGCCGGTGCCGCCGGTGATCAGAATCGTCCCGGTGGGGCGCCAGCGGGGGGCTCCCGGTGGGACGGGCGCTGCCGCGAGCCGGCGAACCAGGGTGCCCCCGGGGCGGACCGCGATCTGGTCATCCACGCCGATCACCGCCGGGTCGAATCCACCCGCGACAGCCGCTGCTCCGGCGGTGCCCGCGACGCCCACCTCGCGAACCCCGCCCGCGACGCTCGCCTCGCCAAACCCACCCGCGACGCCCACCTCGCCGAACCCAGTGGCGATGCTCACCTCGCGAACCCCGCCCTGTGCGCCCACCTCGCCGAACCCGCTAGCGATGCTCACCTCGCGAACCCCGCCCGCGGCGCCCACCTCGCCGAACCCACCCGCGACGATCTCTTCGCCAGCCCCGCCCCCGATGTTCTCTTCGTCAGCTTCGCCGGTGGGACCGCTGGGCAGGTCGATGAGGCCGCCCCAGCGGGCCGGGTGCTCCAGGCCGAAGACGCGAGCCAGGCCCCAGGCCGCGGCCGGACCCAGCTCCGGCGCTGGGTCCTCGGGGCCGGTGCGGACCGCGCCGCGGGTGACGAACCAGTGCGGCGCGGGCAGGTCGAGCTTGATCACCGCAAGCGCTTCGGCCGCCGTCCCGACCGCGGCGAGAACTCCGTCGAGCTCTGCCGTGACGTCATCGGTGACCTCGGCCCCGGCCGCGCGCATCGCCGCAGCCAACCGGGCGTCCCCGAGAGCCAGCCACCGCCTCGCGACGGTTTTTTCCTTCCGCTCGGCGGCGGTCCGCTCGGCGGCGGTTTCTTCCTTCAGCTCGTCGGTGGTTTTTTCCTTCGGCTCGGTGGCGGTTTTTTCCTTCGGCTCGGCCGGGCGCCACTCGACCCGGTAGCGCCAGTGCTCAGTGCCGGGCTGCGCGGAGTCGAGCCAGAACCGGCGCCGGTCGAAGGCGTAGGTGGGAAGGTCGACCCGTCGGGCGCCGGGAAGAACCGCTGACCAGTCGACGGGCGTGCCGGTGACGAAAAGTGTCGCCAACGCGGTCAGCGCGGTCGCCGGTTCGTCCCGGTCACGGCGCAGCAGTGGGACCGCGCCGGGCACCATCGCGGACAGCACCGCGTCCGGGCCGATCTCGACGAAACGGTGCCCGTCGAGCGGGGCGACCGCGTCGGCGAAGCGAACCGTGGTTCGCACATGGGACACCCAGAAGTCCGGGTCCGACCAGTCGCCCGCCGAGCGGTACGGGACGGTCGACCGGCCGAACTCCAGGCCGCGCACGACCCGATCGAAATCGGCCAGCATCGGCTCCATCAGGCGGGAGTGGAACGCGTGGCTGGTGCGCAGCCGTTTCGTCGTCCAGTCGCGCGCCTCGATCTCCGCGAGGTCGGACGCGCTGCCGGAGACCACGATCGCCGACGGGCCGTTGACGGCCGCTACATCGACGTACGGGAAATGGGTCTTCAGCTCTTGCTCGGTGGCCTGCACCGCAAGCATCGCGCCGCCCGCGGGCAACGCCTGCATCAGCCGACCGCGCGCGGTGACCATCCTCGCCGCGTCGGCGAGGGACAGCACACCCGCGACGTGGGCCGCGGCGATCTCGCCGACCGAGTGGCCGACGAGCACGTCCGGTCGCACCCCCCAGTGGGTCAGCAGGGCGAACAGCGCGACCTCGACCGCGAAGATCGCCGGCTGGGCATATTCGGTCGTGTCCAGCAGCTCCGGGTCTTCCAGAGCGGCCGCCAGCGGCTTGTTCAGGTGCCGATCCAACTCGGCGGCGACCGTGGCGAACGCGTCGGCGTAGACCGGGAACTCGGCGGCGAGGCCGAGTC
>KL571568.1:0-133 GCA_000715855.1 Actinoplanes liguriensis | reverse complement strand
AGGAACGCCCGTTTACTTCGCGCCGCGACACCCTGGATCGGCTCGCCGTCGCGGTCCAGGTAGACGGCCCGGTGCGGCAGCGCGGCCCGGAGCGTGCTGGTCCACGCGGCATCGGCGGCGTTCAGCTCGGGGT
>KL571567.1:17292-17497 GCA_000715855.1 Actinoplanes liguriensis | reverse complement strand
CGTCGGCGCCGCTCCGCTGCGGGCCGGTGACCGCCGGTCGTTCGGGAGCGTGTCCCACCCGCTGGCGAGCGACGGCCGGGCGTTCTGGCGGCTGGAACGGCACGAGGAGCAGTGGCGGTGGCGGGAGTTCGATCCGCGGACCGGTGACGGCGGCCGGGTCGGTGTCCCGGAGTTCTTCGCCGTGCCGGGGCTCGTTCCGGCCGGC
>KL571567.1:15847-17093 GCA_000715855.1 Actinoplanes liguriensis | reverse complement strand
TTCGCCGGGTCGCCGTTCGGCGTCCGGGACGGCCTGGCCGGTTGGCGGGTGGTCAGCGTGGCCGGTGATCTGGTCGGCGAGGGGATCGACGGCCGCCGGGTCGTCCTGCCGGAACGCCACCGGCACCGGGACTCCCGCGGCGACGACGGGGAGGTCCTGGTCGGGGCGGTGATGCTGCCCGGCGCCGCGGAACCCCTGGCGGTCACCCGGGTGTGGGGCCATCCGCGCGGGGAGATCCGGCTGTGGGCGTCCGGTGGGCGGCTGATCGCCGACGAGCCCGACCTGACCGCCACGCTGCCCCCGGTCGAGTGGTGGCATGCGATGCGGGCCCGCGACGAGGCCGGGTCCGCCGCGTTGCGCGCCCTGGACGACGCGACCGCGGCCGCGCTGCTCGACGCGGACGCGGACGTGGCGACACATCTTCCTCAGGTCACCGACCCGGTCCTGCGCGAGCGGGTCGCCGGGGTCGTGGCCCGCGCGGTGGCGCTGCGCGAGCGGATCTCGCAGGTCGTCGCGCACCTGGCGCCCGCGCCGGCCGGGCCCGACCTGCCGCGGGTGACCGACAGCGAGTTGCGCCTGGCGTGGGACGGGCTGTGCGGTGCCGGGAGTGCGCTCCGATCCGGCGCGCTGGGCGGTCAGCACCAGATCGCCCTGCAGATCCAGCGGGTCGCCGAGCTGCTCGCCGGCCGGCCGAAGGCCAGCACGGCGAGAACCGGCCCAGCGAAGACCGGTCTGGCGAAAACCAGCCCGCCGAAGGCCGGCTCGTCGGAGACCGGCCCGCCGAAGGTCGGCTCGTCGGAGACCGGCTCGTCGGAGACCGGCTCGGGGGACGTCGGCGTGGGCGATATTCCGGCGGTCGGCGCGGGCTGGACCAGTCTTCTCGCCGGGCTCGGCGCGGTCGCGCTGCGCGCCGCGGCCCCGATCACCGGTGACACCGACCGGGCGGCCCTGACCTGGTTCCTGGGCGCGGTCGCCGGGACCCCGCTGGACGGCAGCGGCCCGCCGATCCGGGTGCTGACCGTGACCCAGCAGCGGATGACCCCGGACGAGGTGGTCGTGCGCTCCGACGGTCACCGGGTGACCGTGCTGTTCCCGCCCGAGGTTCACCAGGACGCGCAGTGGCGGCAGGCCGCGATCCAGGTGGCGCCCGACGGCGGGTTCACCCTGCCGGACGGCCTGTCCCTGCGGGAGGAGCTCCGTCCCGGCGGGCGGCTGGCCGGTGACCGGCTGCGGACGTTCCTCGCCT
>KL571567.1:15022-15622 GCA_000715855.1 Actinoplanes liguriensis | reverse complement strand
GCGGACGTTCCTCGCCCTGCTGGCCGAGCGCGGGCCCGCCCCGCAGCGGCCCGCGGCGATCACCGCGCTGACGGCGGCGACCGGGATGGGCCGGGCCGAGGCGGCGCTGCTGCTGGCCGGCCTGCCCGGTGTCGCCATGTGGGAGGTGAACTTCCTGACTCCGGCGCAGCGCAAGGCGCTGGGACTCACGCCGGCGCAGGCCAAGGTCGGGCGGGCCGGGCTGCGGGAGCTGAGCTTCACGGACCGGGTGCGGCTGCTCGACGCGGCGATGCCCGTGGATCCGGCGCGGTTGTGGGACGAGGGGCCGGACGTGGCGGCGATCGCCGAGGTGTGGATCGGGCTGCGGGGGCGGCGGGTCGCCGTACCGGATGATCTGATCTTCGATCTGGGAAAGGTGATCGAGGAGTCGCGCGCGGCGGACGTGCTGCGGGTGATCACCGAGCCCGCGCCCGGGGACTGGCTGACCACCGACGGGCAGTCCGACGCCACCAACCCGTGGGCGCTGACGACCGTTTCCGATCAGGGCGTTCCGTTCGACGGCCAGTTCCTGCTGGATGCGGCGATCGTGCTGCCCTGGCTCGCCTACCGGCTGGCCTGGGA
>KL571567.1:13749-14778 GCA_000715855.1 Actinoplanes liguriensis | reverse complement strand
GGCTGCGGAACCCGGAGCTGCTGGTCGGCCGCGGCTCGCACCCGGTCGGCCGGATGCCGGACGCCGGGCCGGCCCTGGTCCCGGGCGCACCCTGGGCCCGGTACGGGTTCCACCACCTCGCCCCGGCCCGGCTGTCCGGAATCGACGACCCGGCGCTCGGCTTCGCCGACGAGGCCACCGCGGTGGCGCTGCGGACCGTGCTGTCCGGCTGGATCGACGAGGTGGTGGCCACGCCGGCGGGGGCGGCCGGTGACCCCCACGACCCGCGGGTCAGCGTTCCGGACCTGGTCGGCGAGGTACGCGAGCGGCACGGGCTGGACTCCGAGGCCGCCGTCTACTATCTGCAGCTGCTCGCACTGCCGGCGCCGGTGGACAAATCCGTGCAGAAGTGGAACGGCTGGCCGGCCCGGACGTTGCGGGCAGCGCGGCAGGCCCTGATCGACGCCGGCCTGGTGGTCTCCGCGAAGCGGGCTCGCGCCGGCCGTACGGTCTTCCTGCCCGGTGGCTGGCAGGCGGCACGGGCGCCGAGGCTGCCGGTGGAGACGTGGAAGATCTCGATGTACGGCGACCTCGGCATCCCGCCGATGACGTTGCCGCGACTGTTCCGCACCGCGTGGGGCCGCGTCACCGACGGTGATGTGCCCCGCTATCACGACCTGGAGGAGACCCGGTGACCGCCGCTCGTCAGATCGACCCGCCCGAGCATCGGTACGCCGATGAGCTGACCTTTCTCGCCGAAGCCGACTCCGGTGCGCGACCGCCCGGCTGGCGGATGACGCCACGTTCCGTGGTCACGTTCATCACCGGCTCCGACGGCCGGCCGGTCGGTGGGCGGATCATCGAGCCGAAGTTCGTCGGCGAGCGGGCCCTGGTCGAGCGCTGCGTGGTGACCCTCGCCGGGGAGCGCGGCCTGCTGCTGGTCGGCGAGCCGGGGACCGCCAAGTCGATGCTGTCCGAGCTGCTCGCCGCGGCGATCTGCGGCACGAGCGCGCTCGCCGTGCAGGGCACCGCCGGCACCACCGAGGACCA
>KL571567.1:12590-13551 GCA_000715855.1 Actinoplanes liguriensis | reverse complement strand
AGGGCACCGCCGGCACCACCGAGGACCAGTTGCGCTACGGCTGGAACTATGCGTTGCTGCTGGCCAAGGGCCCGTCTGCGGAGTCGCTGGTGCCGTCGCCGATCCTGACCGCGATGACCACCGGCGCGGTGGCCCGGGTCGAGGAGATCACCCGCTGCCTGCCGGAGGTGCAGGACGCGCTGGTGTCGATCCTGTCGGAGCGGCGGATCAGCGTGCCCGAGCTGACCGGGCAGGACAGCGCGGTGGGATACGCCGTGCCCGGCTTCTGCCTGATCGCGACCGCGAACCTGCGCGACCGCGGGGTGTCCGAGATGTCCGCTGCGCTGAAACGGCGGTTCAACTTCGAGGTGGTGCCGCCGATCGCCGACCTGGACGCCGAGGTCGCGCTGGTCACGCGGCAGGCACGGGCGGCCGTCGAGCGCGGCGGCGCGCGGTTCGCGGTGGACGAGGCGGTGCTGGAGACCCTCGTGGTCGCGTTCCGGGACCTGCGGACCGGGTCCAGCGCCGAGGGCTGGGAGGTGGAACGCCCCTCGTCGGTGATGAGCACGGCCGAGGCGGTCGCGGTGGCCGCGTCGATCGGGCTGTCCGCGGCGTATCTGCCCGGCCCGGATCCGTTGTCGCTGCTGCCGGGCCACCTGCTCGGGGTGGTCCGGAAGGACGACCCGTCGGACGCGGAACGGTTGCTGGCCTATTGGGACGGTGCGCTGCGACGACGGGCCGAGGCCGGGTCACGGATGTGGCGTCAGCTGTGGGAACACCGCGATGTCCTCCGGGACTGACCCCCGGGCGGCCGTCGACCGGCTCGCCGGCGATCCGCGGGTGCTGCTGGTCGGGGTGCGGCACCATTCGCCGGTGCTGGCCGCGGCCGTCCCCGCGCTGCTCGACGCGTTCCGGCCGGCGACCGTGCTGGTCGAGCTGCCGGCCGAGATGCAGCCGTGGGTCGAGTGGCTGTCCGATCCGG
>KL571567.1:10344-12351 GCA_000715855.1 Actinoplanes liguriensis | reverse complement strand
TCGGAGCGGCCGTTGGCGTTCTACCCGTTCGCGGACTTCAGCCCGGAGCTGGCGGCGCTCCGCTGGGCGCGGCGCCACAGCGTGCCGGTGATCTGCGGCGATCTGCCGTTGACCGATCCTGCCTGGGAGGTGGAGCGGTCGGCCGGTGGCTCCGGCGGCGGGCTCGGGCAGGCCGTGCACGCCACCCTCTCCGGGCGGGCCGGGGACGATCTCTGGGATCGGTGGGTCGAGGCGGAGGCGCCGGGGAGCCCGCCCGAGGCGGTCCGGCGGGCGGCCATCGCGGCCGGCTGGGCACTGCGAAAAGACGCTTCGGCGTACGGCGTGGAGCCGCTCGACCTGCGGCGCGAGTCCTGCATGCGGGACCATCTGGAGCGCACGCCGGGCCGGATCGCCGCGGTCGTCGGCGCCTTCCACGCGCCCGTCCTCCTCGACGGCCCGCCCCCGTCCTATGTTCCCGCCGGGCCGGGCAGCGAGCCGGTGATCTCGCTGGTGCCGTACACGTTCGACCTGCTGGACGCCCGTTCCGGCTACCCGGCGGGGATCCGGGATCCGCGCTGGCAGCAGGCCGTCTTCGAGAGCAGCGCCGAGCCGGAGCTGCTCCGGCGGGCCGCGGACCGGTTCGCGGTCGAGGTCGCCCGGGCGCTGCGGGCACACGGCCGACCGGCCGGCCCGGGCGAGGCCGCCGAGGTGGCACGCCTGGCCGGGGACCTGGCCGGGCTGCGGCGGCTGCCCGCCCCGGGCCGCGGTGAGCTGGTCGAGGCGCTGCAGACCGTGCTCGCCCAGGGCGCCCCCGCCGGGACCGGGCGCGGTGTCGCCCTGGCCATGGAGGAGGTGCTGGTCGGGCGGCAGCGTGGGCGGTTGCCCGGCGGCGCGCCGGTCACCGGCCTGCGCCCGGCGGCCGAACGGGAGATCGCCGCGCTGAAGCTGCCCGGCCCGGGCAAGCCGTACCAGCGGGTTCGCCTCGACCCGCTCCGCTCCCCCACCGACCGCGCCCGTGAGCTGGCGATCCAGCGGCTGTCGGCGTGCGGCGCGGTCTACGGGGAGGCGGGGACGGCCGGCCCGGTCGCCGGCGGCGAAACCCTGACGACCACGTGGCGGGTCGAGTGGACCCCGGCCACCGACGCGGGGCTCGCCCTGGCCGGGCTGCACGGGGTCACCCTGGCCCAGGCCGCCGAGGGCATGCTGGCCACCCGTCGCCGGCGGGAGCGGCAGGCCGGCGGCCCGACCGCGGATCAGGCCCTGGCCGGCCTGGAGCAGGCGGCGGTCTGCGGGCTGCCCGAGCTGGCCGGGCACCGGCTCGCCGACGTGCGGCAGGCGGTCGGGCACGGTGGTGACATCCGGCAGATCATCGCCGCGTTGCACCTGGTCAGCCGCATCGCCCGGGGTCATGTTCCGGGCCTCGCGCCGATCGAGTCGCTGACCACTCAGGAGGAGCTGCACGCGGCGGCGGTCGCGGCGGTCGCCGGGCTGGCCGGGTCGACACGGATCGAGGACGCGCGGGCGCTGCTGGATCTGGTCCAGGCGGCCGACGAGGCGGGGCGGCGGCTCCGGCTGGGGCGGGCGATCCGGGGGCTGGCCCGGGACGGGTCGCCGCTGATGAGCGGGGCGGCCGGCGCGGTCGGCGTGCTGCTCGGGCACGAGGAGCCGGAGGCGTTCGGGACACGGATGGCCTCCTGGGCGGACCTGCCGGACGCCGGGGCCACGGACCGGCTGCGCGGCGCGCTGAGCGTGGCCGGGGCGTTGCTGCAGTCCGGCGGCGAGTTCCTGGATCCGCTGCTGGACACGGTGGACCGGATGGCGGACGACGACTTCGTCCGGCGGCTTCCGGCGCTGCGGGGCGGGTTCGACGCGCTCAGCCCGGCGGACCGGGACCGGCTGCTGCGCACGGTCACCGACCGTCACGGAGCGATCGGTGAGGACCTGGCCGCGGATGCCGCCACGGTGGCCGCGTGGGTCGCCGCCGACCGGGCCGGGCTGGCCGCGTTGACGGCCCTCGGCCTTGACCCG
>KL571567.1:9485-10124 GCA_000715855.1 Actinoplanes liguriensis | reverse complement strand
CTCACGAACCGGCCGCGCCGGGTGCTCCCGAGTCGGCCGCAGCGGGCGCTATTCCGGCCGCGGAACGGTGGCGGCTGTTGCTCGGGCGGGAGAAGGAGCAGCTCTCACCGCAGGGGCGGCGGCTCGCCACCGCGCTCGACGAGCTCTACGGGACCGGGCGCGGCGAAGGCGCCTACACGGTGGACCGGGGCGGGGCGGGACGCGAGACGGCGTACCCGGAAGTGCGGGTCTGGTTGCAAGATCTTGAAGATCTTTTCGGTTCCTCGGTACGGGACGAAGTGCTGGCCAGGGCCGCCGAGCGCGGGCGGCTCGACGCGGTGCTGGCCGTCGACCCGGATCGCGTCCGGCCCTCGATCGACCTGCTGCACGCGGTGCTGTCGATGGCCGGCGGCCTCCCGGAGGCACGGCTGGCCAAGCTGCGCCCGCTCGTCGCACGCCTCACCGACGCGCTGACCGCGCAGCTCGCGCGACGGATCCGGCCCGCGCTGACCGGTCTCGGCACGCCCCGGCCGACGCGGCGCCCGACCGGCCGGCTCGATCTGGCCGCGACCGTGCGGCGCAACCTGCACGCCGTCCGGACCGACCCGGCCGGCAGGCCACAGATCGTCCCGGAACGTCCGGTGTTCCGCAGCCCCGGCC
>KL571567.1:8712-9250 GCA_000715855.1 Actinoplanes liguriensis | reverse complement strand
GCCCGCCGCACCGTCGACTGGCAGGTGATCCTGCTCGTCGACGTCTCCGGCTCGATGGAGGAGTCCACGATCTGGGCGGCGCTGACCGCGTCGGTGCTGGCCGGGGTGCCCGCGCTGCGGACACACTTCGTCACGTTCTCCACCGAGGTGATCGACCTGACCGACCGGGTCACCGATCCGCTGTCCTTGCTGTTGGAGATCAAAGTCGGCGGCGGTACGCACATCGCGGCCGGAGTCCGTTATGCCCGCCAGATCGCGGTGGTGCCGAGCCGGACCCTGGTCGTGACGATCAGTGACTTCGAGGAGGGGTGGCCGGTGGGTGACCTGCTCGGGGCGGTCCGCGCCCTGGTGGACGACGGGGTGACGATGCTGGGCTGCGCGAGCCTGGACGACAAGGGCCGGCCGCGGTACAGCACCGGCATCGCGTCGCAGCTGGTCGGGGCGGGGATGCCGGTGGCGGCGCTGAGCCCGGCCGAGCTGGCGGGATGGATCGGGGATCAGGTGCGATGAGTCTTCCATCTGTCTCTTATACACATCT
>KL571567.1:8244-8489 GCA_000715855.1 Actinoplanes liguriensis | reverse complement strand
GGCTGCCTGCGCGGCTGCGCAAGCGGCTGGACGAGGTGGTCGCGCAGGTGGCGACGTGGGCGGTCGAGCCGACCGAGGACGGGGTGGTGGTCCGGCCGGACGGGGCGGTCGCGGTCACGCTGAAGTCGCCGGTCGGCAGGGCGGAGGACGCGGTCTGCAGTTGCCTGCTCGCGCCGAAGTGCCTGCACCGGACGGCCGTGCTGAGCGCGGCACCCGTGTTGAGCTCTGCGTCCGTGTTGAGCTCT
>KL571567.1:7615-7991 GCA_000715855.1 Actinoplanes liguriensis | reverse complement strand
TGTTGAGCTCTGCGTCCGTGTTGAGCTCTGCGCCCGTTCCCAGGGAGCCACCGGACCCGGTGACGGCCGCGCCCGAGGTCGGCGCGGCGCAGGACTCCGCGGCGCGGGACCTCTGGGCGGCCGCGGCCTCGGTGCTGGCCGGCGGCATGCCCGGCGCGGGGGCGGTAGCCCAGGCCGACCTGCTGCGCGCGGTTCATCAGGCCCGCGCGACCGGTCTGCACGGCCCGGCGGCGGCAGCGATCCGGGTGGTCGAGCGGCTGCGGGCCGGGCGGCGCGAGGACCCCGCGTTCCGGCTGGCGGATCTCACCGACGACCTGCGGGAGGTGCTGGTCGCCTGCCATCGGCTGACCACCGGCGACGGTACGGTGGCCGGCAC
>KL571567.1:6614-7433 GCA_000715855.1 Actinoplanes liguriensis | reverse complement strand
GGCCGGCACCGCCCGCCGCGACTACGAGCCCGTCGGCGACCTCCGACTGTACGGGCTGTTCTGCGAACCGGTCCGCGCCGTGACCGGGCACGCCGGAGCGGCGACCTACCTGGCCGGGGCGGACGGGCGTCTCTGGGTGATCTCCGACGTCAAGCCGGCCGAGCAGCCGGCGACCGCGTCCGCGGTGCGGGTCTCGGTCGACCTCGGTGACGTCCGGCTCAGCCATCACGCCCTGGCCCGGGCCGGGCTGCGGGCGGTCAACGCGCACGCCTCGGCGGCCGCGCGGCTCAGCCACGGCCGGGCCCGGCAAGCGGTGTCCGCCGCCGGCGCCGGGTGGTTCGACCCGCCGCTCGACGCGCTCTGGCAGGTCGCGCCCGGGGAGCAGGCGGCCCGCTGGCTCGCCGCGGCCGCGCTTCCCGGGCACGCCGGCCGGCGCCGCACGACCTGGCCTTCCTCGACGGTGTCATTCTCGGCGCGGACCGGCAGGGCCTGACGCTGGACGTCGGCGGGCTCGCGGTGGCGGTTGCCGCGCCGCACGAGGATCCGGCGCTGCCGTATGTCGGCAATCTCCGCCTCCTCGCCGACCGGGCCGGTGGGCGGCAGGTCCGGCTGATCGGCAGGTTCACCGGGCCCCGGCGGGTGGACGGGCTGGCCTTCGCGGCTCGCTGGCTGCCCGACGGCTTCGGCGGGCACGTGGATCTGGGGGCGACCGCGCTGACCCGGGCCGACCTGCCCGACGGCCTCGGTGAGCACGCGGATCCGGGGCCGACCGCGCTGACCCGGGCCGACCTGCCCGACGGCCTCGGTGAGCACGCGGAT
>KL571567.1:5089-6377 GCA_000715855.1 Actinoplanes liguriensis | reverse complement strand
CAGGTGGAGCGGGTCGCGGCCGCGGGACGGGCGGTGCTGCTCTCCGGCGTGGAGCGGGACGCCCGCCGGCTGGCCGCCGCCCATCTCGGCACGGCGAGCGCGGTGCTCACCGCGCTGGGCGCCGCCGGGGTACGCCGTACGCGGGATGTCTTCGGACGACTCGATCCGCACGACACCGAACGTCTGGCGCGGGCGTGGCTGAGCGCCGCGGTCTACGAGCACGCCGCGGAGCAGGCTTCGACCCGGCAGGCCTGGGCGGGAGCCGCCTCAGACGCCGGCCGGTGAGCGGTCCGCGGTGCGCAGCTCGGCGATCCGGGACGGCGGGACCGGCCGCGACCAGTAGTAGCCCTGGCCGTACTGGTATCCGAGGTTCCGCAGCAGATCCCGCTGCTCGGCTGTCTCGATCCCCTCGGCGACCGACCCCAGTTCGAGCGCCGACGCCATCTGGCTGACCGCGGTCGCCACCGCCGACTGCCGCCCCACCGTGTTGATCGACTCGACGAACGACCGGTCCAGCTTGAGCGTCGTGACCGGGCAGGTCAGCAGCAGGCCGAGCGAGGAGGCCGCGGTCCCGAAGTCGTCCAGGGCCAGCTTCACCCCGAGGCGGCGCAGCGCGACGAGCGCCTCGTTCGACTCCTCGTCGTCGAGCACCGCGGTCTCGGTGACCTCGATGCTGAGCGCTTCCGGCGGCAGCCGGTTCCCGGCGATGGCCGTGGCCACGTCGCCGACCAGTTCCGGGTCGCGCAGCTGACGCCCGGCGACGTTCACGCCGACGGTGAAGGGGCCGGGGAACTCGGCGCGCCACTCCGCCGCCTGCCGGCACGCCTCGCGCAGCGCCCACCGGCCGATCGCGACGATCTGCCCGGTCCGTTCCGCGATCGGGATGAACTCGGCCGGCGACACCGTGCCGCGGGTCGGGTGGTTCCACCGGATGAGAGCCTCGACCCCGGTCATCCGCTCGTCGGACAGGCGCACGATCGGCTGGTAGACCAGGCTGAACTCACCATCCTCGATGGCCGTGTTCATCTCCCGGATGAGCACCGCCTCGGCGCTGATCCGGGACCCCATCTCCTCGGTGTACGCGATCCACATGCCCTTGCCGCGACGCTTCGCCTCGTACATCGCGATGTCCGCGTTGCTGAGCAGGGTCTGCGGGTCGTCGCCGGGCCGGGCCTGGGTCACGCCGACGCTGGCCCGGGTCACGATCGTGTGGTGCTGGATCTCGACGGGCTCGGCGAGGCGGCGCAGGATCTCCGCGCACACCCGTCCGGCCACGTCCGGGCTCGCG
>KL571567.1:3126-4869 GCA_000715855.1 Actinoplanes liguriensis | reverse complement strand
CCGCCGAGCCGGGAGACCACGTCGTCGGTGCGAACCGCGGTTCGCAAACGCTGCGCGACCTCTACCAGCAGGGTGTCGCCGGACGCGTGGCCCATCGTGTCGTTGATCGTCTTGAAGTCGTCGAGGTCGATGAGCAGCACCGCGCCGTTGCCGTCGCAGTCGCGCATCAGGCTGTCGCGCATCAGCTCGCCGAAGTGGGTGCGGTTCGCGAGCCGGGTCAGCCCGTCGTAGGACGCCCGGTCACGCAGCTCCTGCATGGCCCCGTCGAGGCGGGCGAGCAGCAGGGAGTTGTCGTGGAAGGCGACCAGCTGCCGCCCGACGACCAGGCCGGTGATCACGACGACGCCGACCGTCGCGCCGTACATCTGGGAACTGGTCGTCTCCGGAAGCATCATGAAGAAGACGACGAAGGTGATCCCGACCATCCCGTACGGCAGCAGGCTGTACGGCCGTCGTTTGACCGGCTGATGTGCCTCGCCGGATCGCACGATCACCTGCTGGATCCACGGCCCGAGGGCGATCAGCAGGGACGGGGCGAGGCGGATCGCGAAGACGTACGGATGATCAAGGGTTTGGAAATCGCCCGGCAGGAACGTCGCCACGCCCTGGACCATCGCGGCGCTGACCATCGGCCAGGCCGCGATCCGGCGCATCGGCGGCGACTGCACGAGCGCGACCTTGGTCGCCGAGAACGTGGCGACCAGCACGAGCGCCGCCGTGACGCTGTCGTTGACCCGGTTCACGTCGCCGCCGGAGACCGGGTTGAACGCGAAGCACCAGGCCACCACGCCACCGCCGACCAGCACGGTGGTCGCGTCGAGCCAGAAGACGAACTTCTCGCGGAGCGTGTTCAGCCCCTGCGGGAAGATCAGGCAGGCGATGACGTTGCTGCTCATCCCGATCGCGAAGAGGATGGTCTGCACCGTGCCGCCGTCCAGCGACGGGGTGCCGGGCGCGATCAGCGTTTGCAGCGCCTGGTAGCTGTCGCCGACCGTGAAGCACGCGCCGGCGAAGCTGATCATCGTCCAGAAACGGCGGAACCGGGCGTGCGCGAGCTGCCGCAGCCGCCACCCGCCGATGGCCAGCGCGGCGTCGAGCGGCACCTGCACCGCCCAGTAGACCCGTGTCTGGTCGAGCGTCCGGTCGTCCAGCACGAAGAACAGGGCGCAACCGAGCAGCGTGAGACCCACCAGCGTGAGCAGGAACGGATCCCGCCGCAGCCGCGCGAACGTCGTCAACCCCAGCCCTCCCCGGTCCTGTCCTGATGAAGATCGGACAGCGGCGACGAAATCCGAGGACTTTTCCAGGGATCCGGCCAGGGTCGTTCCCTGGCGCCGGGAAGGTATGCACGGGGAATGCTGGTGAGCATGGATGACACGGATGTGGTCGCGGTCGCGGTGGTCAGCAGTCGGATCGAGGCGGAGCTGGTGGCCGGCCTGCTCCGGAGCAGCGGCATCAAGGTGGGGGTGAACGCGGACGACGCGGGCGCCCAGGACCCGGCCCTGCAGTTGCAGGGGGTGCAGGTCCTGGTGGCCGCGGAGGACGCGGCCGAGGCGCGCCGCATCCTCGCCGCGCGGTAGTTGATCGCCGTTCGCAGGACGAATCCCGGTTACAGCCCGAACGTCTTGCCGATGATGTCGCGCTGGATCTCGCTGGTCCCGCCGTAGACGGTGGAGACCAGCGTGGCCCGCACGTGCCGTTCCATGTCGTACTCGGTCGCGTAGCCGTACCCGCCCATCATCT
>KL571567.1:2739-2877 GCA_000715855.1 Actinoplanes liguriensis | reverse complement strand
GCCGTACCCGCCCATCATCTGCATCCCGGCCAGCGCGACCTCCTTGGCCAGCGTCGTCGCCTTCAGCTTCGCCATCGAGCTCTCCCGGGCCAGCACCCGCCCCGGCTCCCGGTCGGCCAGCTCGGCCACCCGGTAGAC
>KL571567.1:0-2466 GCA_000715855.1 Actinoplanes liguriensis | reverse complement strand
CGGTAGACGAGCAGCCGGCAGCACTCCAGCTCGGTGGCCAGGTCGGCGATCCGGTGCCGCTGCACCTGGAACGTGCCGATCGGGCGGCCGAACTGCTTGCGCTCCTTGCTGTAGGCGAGCGCGTCGTCGAAGGCCCGGCGCGCCGTCCCGAGCATCAGCGCGGCCAGGATCAGCCGTTCCAGGTTCAGCCCGGCCATCAGTTGCCGCCACCCCTGGCCGACCGCGCCGACCACCGCGTCCGCCGGCACCACGCAGTCGGTGAAGTACAGGTCGTTGACCTCCCGGCCGCCCATCGTGTCGATGCCGCTGACCCGCAGCCCCGGCGTGCCGGCCGAGACCAGCAGCATGGTCAGCCCGTCGTGGTCGCCCGGGCCGCCGGCGGTCCGCGCGACGAGCAGGATCGCGTCCGCGAAGTGCGCGTTCGAGCACCAGGTCTTCTGCCCGTTGATCACCCATCCGCCGTCCGGCCCGGGCTCGGCCCGGCAGGTCAGGGCCGCGACATCGCTGCCGGCCTCCGGCTCGGACATCGCGATCGAGAAGGTACGGCCGTTGGCCAGCCCGCCGCACACCAGGGTCTGCTGCCACTCGCTGCCGAAGCGCCGCACCGCCCCGGCCACGATCGCCGACGTGGCGAAACCGCCGATCGGGGCCATCCCGTACGCGGTCTGCTCCAGGAACACGCAGGTGTCCACCATGCTGGACTCGGTCACGCCGAGCCAGCCGAGCGCCGCCATCTTCTCGTAGATCGCCTGGTTGTGCGGGCCGCCCCCGCGTTGCTCGCGGGTGCCGGTCTCGCGTTTGCAGAAGTCGCTCACCGCGGCCGCGAAGGCCAGCTGTTCGTCGGAGAAATCGAGACTCATGTCAATCCCTTCCACGTGATCACCTGGGGATTGACATCGAACGTAACATATCAAATATCAAATATGGCGAGCCCTGGAGGCTACCCGATGACCGACGTCGAATCCGCGGTCGCCCAGGCCCGTGCGGCCGCCGCCTGGTGGTCCGCCCTTCCTTTCCCCGAACGCAGGAACCGCCTGCTCAGCTGGAAACGGCATCTCGCCGCGCACTGCGACGACCTGGCCGCGGTGATCCGCGCGGAGACCGGCAAACCGCACGGCGACGCGCTGCTCGAGATCATGCTCGCCGTCGAGCACCTGGACTGGGCCGCCCGCAACGCCGGCCGGGTGCTGCGCCGGCGCCGGGTGCGGTCCGGCCTGCTCGCCGCGGATCACGGCGCCGCGCTGGAGTACCGGCCGGTCGGCGTGGTCGGCGCGATCGGCCCGTGGAACTATCCGGTCTACACGCCGCTCGGCTCGATCTCGTACGCGCTCGCGGCCGGCAACGCGGTCGTCTTCAAGCCCAGCGAGCACACCCCGAAGACCGGGCTCTGGCTCGCCGAGGCATGGTCGATATCGGTCCCGGAGCAGCCGGTGCTGCAGGTGGTGACCGGCGCCGGCGAGACCGGGGCGGCCCTCTGCCGATCCGGCGTCGACAAGATCGCGTTCACCGGGTCGGCCGCGACCGCCCGCAAGGTGATGGCCGCCTGCGCGGAGACCCTGACGCCGCTGGTCGTCGAGGGCGGCGGCAAGGACGCGATGATCGTCGCGGCGGATGCGAATCTGGATTCCGCGGCGGAGGCGGCCGCGTTCGGCGGGTTCGGCAACGCCGGGCAGACCTGTGCCGGCGTCGAGCGGATCTACGTCGAGCGCGCCGTCTACCCCGCGTTCCTGGCCAGGTTGCAGGCGATCGCGGAGCGTTTGCGGCCCGGAGATCAGGACCTTTCGCCGTACGGGCGGATGACCACGCCCGAGCAGCCGGAGATCGTGCGCGGGCACGTGGCGGACGCCGTCGCCCGGGGTGGGCGCGCGGTGGTCGGCGGCGTGGAGTCGGTGCGGCCGCCGTTCATCAGCCCGGTCGTGCTCGCCGAGGTGCCGGAGGACTCGACCGCGGTGACCGAGGAGACGTTCGGCCCGTCGGTGGTCGTCAACCCGGTCGACAGCCTGGACCAGGCCGTCGAGCTGGCGAACGCGTCCCGCTACGGCCTGGCCGCCTCGGTCTTCTCCGGCGACCGGCGCAAGGCTCTCGGCGTGACCCGCCGGTTGCGCGCGGGCGCCGCGTCGGTCAACTCGGTGCTCGGCTTCGCGGCGATCCCGGCCCTGCCCTTCGGCGGTCTCGGTGACTCCGGTTTCGGCCGCATCCACGGCGCCGACGGGCTCCGCGAGTTCAGCCGCGCCCACTCGGTCGCGTGGCGGCGCTTCCCGGCCCCGATGGCCCTGATGGCCTTCGACCGCGAGCCGGCGGTCCTGGCCCGCGCGGTGCGCCTGTTCAAGCTGCGGCACGCCCGGGGCGGCAAGTGAATCCCGCTTCGCACCAAGAACCCCGATTCACATCCCGCCCGCGACCGTCGTCAATGAACTCCCGGCCCGGTCCTCGGAGCGCCGAACATCAAGATCAAATTCTTCATTG
>KL571566.1:12005-12870 GCA_000715855.1 Actinoplanes liguriensis | reverse complement strand
GGTCGCGGCCCGGGCGTCCCCGACCAGGATTCCGGCGGTGGCGGCCCGGATCAGGGCAGCCGGCTCGGTCACCCGAGCGGCCAGGGTCAGCTCCTGCCGGAAGCGGGTGAACGCGGCGTCCGCCCGGCCCGACGCCAGGTCGGCCAGCCCGGCGACGTGGTGGTAGGCCATGGCGACGGCCGGTGGCTCGTCCCCGCGCCGGGCGGCGCCGACCCGGTGCGCCAGAGTCACGTATCGGTCCTGCTCGGCGGCCAGACCGGCGGACTCGCCGGCCAGGGAGAGGGCGTCGAGCGCGGCCATCGGGTCGGTGTCGCCGGCCTCCGCGGCGACGTCCATCAGGATCTCGCGCGACGCCGGCTCGTCGGGGCGCATCTCGGCGGCCAGGGCGCGCGCCCGGGAACGCGTACGGGCCGACCGGGCGGTGACGCCGTGCCCGGCCTCGCGCAGCAGCTGCCCGGCCTCGTGCGGGCGGCCGGTCAACCATGCCGAGCGGGCCGCGCCGAGCAGGGCGGTGTCGCGCTCCGCGGGGTCCGGGGTGAGCTCCGCGGCGTACCGGAAAGCTCTGGTGGCGAAGGACGGCCTGGCGGTCGCGGCAGCCCGGGTGAGCTCGGCGGCGAGAGCGGGGTCCGTGGTGGTCGCGGCGGCGGCGCGGTGCAGGAGGGCATCCGGCCCGCGGGCCGCTTCCGCCAGGGCGAGGTGGGCGGCCCGGCGTGCGATCGCGGACGCTCCACGGTAGGCCACGGCGCGCGCCACGGGTGATCCGAACCGGACGTGCGAACCCTCGACGGTGATCAGGCCCACCTGCTCGGCCGGCAGCAGATCGGCCAGCCCGCTGCCGGAGCCGGCCAGCAGGACGGGCAACGGG
>KL571566.1:11174-11800 GCA_000715855.1 Actinoplanes liguriensis | reverse complement strand
CGGCCAGCAGCAGCAGGGTGCGGGTCGCGGTGGGCAGGGCCGCCAGCTCGTCGTGCAGCCGTCGCCGCAGAGAACTGTCCCCGGGCAGGGCGTCGGGCAGCGGGGCGTAGCCGCGGCGCTGGGCGGGGGAGAGGGACGCGGCCAGATCGGTGAGCGCCGCCGGGTTCCCGCCCGCCAGCTCGGCCATCGTGGTCGCCACGTCCTCCGCGAGGTCCGGGGCGCGGGCGGCCAGCAGCGCGCGGGACTCCTCCGGCGAGAGCGGCTCCAGTTGGCGCGCGGGCAGGACCGACAGGCCGGGCGGGCCGGCCGCCAGGAACGCGATCCGGTCGGTGGTCACCCGGCGGGCGGCGTACCCGATGGCCTGCAGGGACGGGACGTCCAGCAGGTGCGCGTCATCGAGCAGGCAGAGCACCGGGCGGCAGGCCGACGCCGCGCGCAGACGGTGCAGCAGGGACTCGCCGGTGTGGACCGGGAACAGGCGGTGCAGGGCGGCCAGCGGGAGGTCGCGCTCGGCGGCGTAACCGGGGACCGTGTGGACCGTCCAGTCCTGGGCGCGGGCGGCGGCGAGCCGGAGCAGGGTGCTGCGGCCGGATCCGGGAGCGCCGGTGAGCAGGAGTGCGCCGCCC
>KL571566.1:8425-10932 GCA_000715855.1 Actinoplanes liguriensis | reverse complement strand
GGATCCGGGAGCGCCGGTGAGCAGGAGTGCGCCGCCCTGACCTGCGGCGGCGTTCCGCATCAGGCGCTCAACTTCCTGCACTAAAGGTGCATAAAACATGTCGGAAGTGTTACGCGCGGCAGCCCAAACCGAAAGAAGACCGTCGATGTCTTGCAGAGGATGAAATTTCCGCGATGTTACAGCCCAGTGAAGCGCCCCGGCCCCGGGAACGGAAAAGACCGTGCCGGCATCGCCACGACGGGGGGACGAACGATGCCGGCACGGTGGTCAGGGGTGTCTCAGGAGGTGGCGGTCGCCGTCGGCTGCAGGACCTTGCAGGTCTCGATGGCCTTCTGCGTGGCCGCGTCCGCCGTGTTCAGGGCGCTGGTGTCGGTCACGCCGTTCTTCTTGAGGCAGTCGTCGTAGGCCGCGTTCGCGCCGTTGCCACCGTTGCCCCGGCCGTTGCCGCCGCCGAAGCTGGGCCGGACCGACGCGCACGCCTCCTGGGCCTTCTGCCAGGTCGCGTCGTCGACGTTGTCCGGCTTCTGGAAGCCGCCGCCACCGGGGAAGCCGCCACCGTTACGCCCGCCGGCGCTGCCCGAGGGCCGGGGCTGACCGGACGGCCGCGCGCCACCGGAGAAGGCGCCGCCGGAGGGCCGCATGCCGTTGCCCCCGCCGGGGTTGCCGGACGGCATCGTGATGGTCACGCCGTTCTTGGCGAGGCAATCGGTGTACGCGGTGAACGCCGCGTTGTTGCCGCCGTTGCCGTTCTGCCCGGTCGTGCCGCTGGCCGAGCTGCTGTCGTCCTTGTCACCGCACGCCGCGGTGAAGGCGACCGAAACGAACGCCACAGCCGCGCAGGCGGCGACCCGACGGGCCACCTTCGACTTGATCACCGGCACAAGCGTCTCCTTCATCGACACGGGCCCGCGCCTTTTTGATCGGGCGGGCACGACGGCAAAGCGAACCGTGTCTTCCTATGCGGAAGATCGGACGAGGCTAGGAATTGCCTTTGAGCCCGAGCCGCGGCTCCGAGGGAACTCCGAGGCAGGACCGAGCCCGCGGCGAGGACCGCTGGCCACACTCCCTGACCATGGGAGTTGCACTGGCCGGTCGCCGGCGTTGGATCTGGCTCGGCGTTTCGGTCGTCGTTCTCGCACTGATCGCCTTCGGCGTGGTGCGTGCGCTGACGGCGGACGGCGCGGAGGAGACGAAGGCGGCCGAGACCGTCAAGGTGGACAAGGGCGCGGTGACCACGGAGGTGGCCACCACCGGAACGCTGGCCGCGGCACAGACGCGCAGCCTGTCGTTCGCCGTGGATGGCACCGTCGAGACGGTCAAGGTCCGGGCGGGTACGACGGTGACCCCCGGCCAGGTCCTCGCCACGGTGGACGACGACGACGCGCAGCAGGCGGTCGACGACGCGCAGGACGCGCTGGACGACGCGCAGGACGCGCTCGACAAGGCGGAGGACACCAGCACGTCGACCTCGACCACGAGCACCGGCTGCAACGCGGCCGCCGCGTACAAGCTGCAGACCAGCACGTCTCCCAGCGCCAGCGCCTCGGCGTCGCCGAGCGCGACGGCCACGGCCAGCCCGACGGCGACCAAGACCGCGACCGCCGGCCCGACCAAGACGGCGACGGCCGGAACCGGGACCGGCAGCGGTAGCGGTGGAAAGACGGGCACCGGCTCCGGCACGGGCTCCTGCTCGACCAGCGGCAGCAGTGGTCAGCAGGGTGGCCAGAACAGCGGCAGCAGCTCCGACGCCATCCTGACCGCGCAGCAGCGGGTCAACTCCGCCGAGGTCACCCTCGAGGAGAAGGAGGACGCCCTGGAGGGCGCCACCATCACCGCGCCGATCGCCGGCCGGATCCTCTCGGTCAGCGGCAAGGTCGGCAGCCAGGTGAGTTCCGGCTCGACGTTCATCAGCCTGGCCGACATCTACGACATGCAGATCAGCGCCGCCTTCCCGGAGGCCGACGCGGACCACCTCGCGGTGAAGCAGAAGGCGGTGATCACCCTGGCCGACAAGCCCGGTGAGACCTTCGACGCCACCCTCGTGGTGGTCGACCCGGTCGGCACCAGCGACGGCACGCTCACCACGTTCGGGGTGGTGCTCTCCTTCGTCGACGCGCCCAAGGACCTGCTGGTCGGCCAGAGCGCACAGGTGAAGGTGACCACCGGCAGCAAGACCGACGTGCTGCGGGTGCCCAGCACCGCGGTGCACAACATCTCGGGGACGTCCGGGACCCTGCAGAAGGACGGCGCCGAGGTGAAGGTGCAGATCGGCCTGCGGGGGGACCAGTACACTGAGATCACCTCTGGAGTGACGGAGGGTGACGCGGTGTCCCGCTCCTGGTAAAAGACAGCGGTCTCATAGCTGATTCAAAGAAAACGTTGATAAATCTTTGCGGTGCTTTCCGAAACCCGTTACTCCATGACCGTCGGTGACACGTCGGCGCGGGCCACCCGCGTCCTCGTCGTGGACGACGAGCCGAACATCTCCGCGCTGCTCAGCGCCACGT
>KL571566.1:6808-8211 GCA_000715855.1 Actinoplanes liguriensis | reverse complement strand
CCTTCGACGTCCGGGTCGCCGAGACCGGGCATTCCGCCCTGGTGGCGGTGGCCGAGTTCGAGCCCGACCTGATCGTGCTCGACGTGATGCTGCCGGATGTGGACGGGTTCGAGGTCGCCCGGCGGCTGCGCGCCGCCGGGTCCCGGACCCCGGTGCTCTTCCTGACCGCACGTGACGCGGTCGAGGATCGGATCCTGGGGCTCTCGGCCGGTGCCGACGACTACGTCACCAAGCCGTTCAGCCTCGAGGAGGTCGTGCTACGTATCCGCGCGATCCTGCGGCGCAGCCAGCCGGAGGAACCGAAACCGGACACCGGGGTGCTCCGGTACGCCGACCTGGAATTGGACGAGGACGCCCACGAGGTACGCCGGGCGGGCCGTCTGATCGAGCTGTCGCCGACGGAGTTCAACCTGCTCCGCTATCTGATGATCAACGCCGGTCGGGTGGTGTCCAAGGCACAGATCCTGGACCGGGTGTGGAAGTACGACTTCGGCGGGGACGGGCGGATCGTCGAGTCGTACGTCTACTATCTGCGCCGGAAGATCGACAAGACCGAGCCGGCGCTGATCCACACCGTCCGGGGAGTGGGGTACGCGTTGAGACTGCCCCGCAGCGGCGAAGAATGATCCCTCGCCGGTTACCCTGGCGGCACTGGACACTACGGTCCCGTCTCGTCCTGGTGGTCGGCATCCTGGCGGCGATCGCGCTGATCGCCGCGAACATCACCGGTGTCCTGCTGATCCGCTACTACCTGGTGGACCGGATCGACCAGCAGCTCACCGGGATGACGCGTTTCGCGACCCAGCAGCCGGAGAACAACTTCGTACCGCGTAATCGGTTCTTCCGGGTCGGCCCGGACCAGGTCTCCTATCTCTACCTGGCCGACGGCACCCTCGACCCGGACCGGACGACCCCGGTCAACGACGCCCGCCCGGCCATCCCGTCGTTCGCCGACGTGGCGGCCCGCGCGGCGAGCCCGAAGCCGTACACGATCTCCAGTCCGGACGGCACCGACTGGCGGGTCATCGCTCTCGCGATCGGCGACACCGGTGGGTACGCCCTGTTCGGCTCCTCCCTCGACGAGGTGCAGCAGACCACCGACCAGCTGCTGACCATCGACGCCGGCGTGATGCTGCTGATCCTGGGCCTGCTCGGGCTCGGCGCGGCCTGGGTGGTCCGGATCGGGATGCGCCCGCTCACCGAGATGGAGCACGCGGCCGCGGACATCTCCGGCGGTGACCTCTCCCAGCGCGTGCCCGGCGCCGACCCGCACACCGAGCCGGGCCGTCTCGGCCTGGCGCTCAACTCGATGCTCGCCCGGATCGAGGTCGAGGCCAGCGCGCGGACCGCCTCCGAGCAGCGGCTCCGCCAGTTCGTCGCGGACGCCTCGCACGAGCTGCGCA
>KL571566.1:4128-6611 GCA_000715855.1 Actinoplanes liguriensis | reverse complement strand
GGACGCCTCGCACGAGCTGCGCCCCCCGCTCACCTCGATCCGCGGCTTCGCCGAGCTGTACCGGCGCGGTGGCGCCCCGCCCGGCCCGATGCTGGACGAGACGATGAGCCGGATCGAGGCCGAGGCCGCCCGGATGGGCGTGCTCGTCGAGGACCTGCTGATGCTGGCCCGCCTCGACCAGCAGCGCACCCGGGAGCTGCGCCGGATCGACCTGCTGGAGATCGCCGCGGACACCATCCGGGACGCGCACGCCCGCGTGCCCGGCCGCAAGGTGCTGCTCGGCGGGCTCAGCGACGACGAGGAGACGTTCGAGCCGGCCACCGTGCTCGGTGACGACCACGGCCTGCGGCAGGTGGCCACCAACCTGGTCGCCAACGCGCTCAACCACACCCCGGCCGGCACCCGGGTCACGGTCCGGGTCGGTCATCAGCTCGCCGGTCCGCCCGACGGCGCTGCGGCCTGCTCCGGTCCGATCACCGTCCGTGAGGGTCTGCCGGTGGCGGTGCTGGAGATCGAGGACGACGGGCCGGGTGTCCCGCCCGAGCACGCGCCGCGCATCTTCGAGCGGCTGTATCGCGCGGATCAGAGCCGCAACCGGGCCAGGGGCGGGGGTTCCGGGCTGGGCTTGGCGATCGTGGCCGCGATCGTGCACGGGCACGGCGGCTGGATCGAACTGCACGAGACGCCGGGCGGCGGAGCGACGTTCCGGGTTCTTCTTCCGGCAATCGGTGACACGGTGTAGAGATTCAAAGCTGGCTCCGAGGTTCCCCCGAATCTCCTCCAAGGACGTGCCCCGAGAGTGTGCGGCATGAAGGTACGCTCTGCTAATCCGCGGCGGAAAACAAAATGAAAATTCGCGTTTGGAGCCGCCACCCGTCTTTGGTGGTCAACGCCGTGATCGGCGTCGTGCTCGTCGCCGGGGCCATCACGGTGTACGAGACATTTTCCGGTTCCGATGACGGGGGAACGGCCGCCGTGGCCTCCGAGCGCACGGTCTCCGTCCAGCAGGGCACGGTCACCAAGACCGTGACCGCGGACGGCACCGTCGAGAGCGCGAGCACCGCCAGTGCCAGCTTCGAGACCAGCGGCACGGTCACCGAGATCGACGTCAAGGTCGGTGACAAGGTCAAGAAGGGCCAGGTGCTCGCGAAGGTCGACCCGGCGGCGGCCAAGCGCACGCTCGCCGAGGCGGAGGCCAACCTCGACGCCGCGAACGACTCGCTGGACCGCGCCGAGGACGCCGGCTCGGACACCACCGACGCGCAGAACTCGGTCGACTCGGCCGAGCTCGCCGTCGAGGACGCGCAGGCCGGCGTCGACGGCGCGGTGCTGAAGGCCCCGATGGCCGGCACCGTCACCTCGATCGCGGGGACGGTCGGCAGCTCGGCCTCCGGCAGCGGCTCCTCGTCGTCCAGCGGCTCCTCCAGCGGTGGCTCGCAGGGCGGTGGCTCGTCCTCCAGCTCCTCGTCCTCCTCGTCGTCGAGCGGGTTCGTCGAGATCGCCGACCTGACGAAGATGCAGGTCGCCGCGAGCTTCGCCGAGGCGGACGCGACGACGCTCAAGGAGAAGCAGGTCGCCACGGTCACCTGGAACGCGCTGAGCGGCACCAGCGAGACGGCCAAGGTCACCGCGATCGACCCGTCCGGCTCGACGTCGAACAGCGTCGTCACCTACGGCGTCACGCTGACTCTGGACAAGGTGCCGACCGGCGTGAAGGTCGGCCAGACCGTCTCGGTCGTGGTCACCACCGGCTCCAAGGAGAACGTGATCGCCGTCAACTCGGCCGCGATCACCACGGTCGGCAACCGGCACACGGTGACCGTGGTCGCCAACGGCACGCAGGAGACCCGCTCGGTGGAGATCGGCCTCGCGGGCGACTCGACCACCGAGATCACCTCCGGCCTGACCGCCGGCGAGAGCGTCGTCGTCAAGACCACCTCGACCAGCACCGGCAGCGGCACCACGGGCGGCGGATTCCCGGGCGGTGGCACCGGCAACTTCGGCGGCGGTGGCAACTTCGGTGGCGGCGGCGCGGCCCCGGGCGGCGGACGATGAGCCGGCCGGTCCTCGAGGTCAAGGACCTCAAGAAGATTTACGGTACGGGCGAAGCGACCGTGCACGCCCTGCGCGGAGCGTCGATGACCGTGCACCGCGGCGACTACGTGGCGATCATGGGTTCGTCCGGCTCCGGCAAGTCGACCCTGATGAACATCCTCGGCGCGCTGGACGTCCCCACCTTCGGGTCGTACAAGCTGGACGGCGTCGAGGTCGGAACCCTCTCCGACGCGCAGCTCGCCCTCGCCCGGAACCGGCTCATCGGGTTCATCTTCCAGGCGTTCAACCTCATTCCGCGTACGACCGCGGTGGCCAACGTGGAGCTGCCGCTCGCGTACGCCGGGGTCAAGCCCAAGGAGCGCCGCAAGCGGGCGATGGCGGCGCTCGACATCGTCGGCCTCGCCGACCGTGCCGGGCACGAGCCGAAC
>KL571566.1:1525-3927 GCA_000715855.1 Actinoplanes liguriensis | reverse complement strand
GCCGAACCAGCTCTCCGGCGGTCAGCAGCAGCGCGTCGCGGTGGCCCGTGCGCTGGTCACCGAGCCGGCCCTGCTCCTCGCCGACGAGCCCACCGGTAACCTCGACAGCAAGTCGACCGACGACGTGCTGCAGGTCTTCGACGACCTCAGCGCGGCCGGCCGGACCATCGTGATCATCACGCACGAGGACGAGGTCGGCGCCCGGGCCAAACGCCTGATCCGCCTGGTCGACGGTTCGATCGTGACCGACGCCCGGCAGTCGCCGATCGAGCTGCCGCCGGTCGGCGCGGCCGCCGCGCACGCCAAGGTGCAGGCGGTCACCAACGGCCACCTCGCGGCCGGGCACGGCGTCGCGGCGCGGACCACGGCCGGAACCACCTACGGCTCGGCGTCCCCCTACGCACCCCCGCTGGGACGGCACAGCGCATGAACTTTCTCGAGGTAGTCCGGTTCTCGCTGCGCGGGCTCTCCGCGAACAAGCTACGTTCCGCGCTGACCATGCTCGGCATCCTGATCGGTGTCGCGGCGGTGATCCTGCTGGTCGCGGTCGGCAACGGCTCAGCCAAGGCGATCAGCGACCGGATCGAGGCGCTCGGCACCAACACGATCACGGTGATGAGCACCGGCCGGGGCGGGTCCAGCTCCACCGCCCTGACCAAGAAGATGTCCGACGCTCTGATCAACGAGGAGCTCGCCCCGGACATCAAGTCGGTGTCGCCGGTCGTCAGCGCGTCGTCGGCGACGATGACGTACGAGGGCACCGACCACTCGGTCGCCACCTTCGTCGGCACCACGCCGGACTGGTTCGGCGCCTCCAGCACCCCCGTCGAGAAGGGCGCGTCGTTCACCGCGGACGACGTCACCCAGGGCCGCCGGGTCGTGGTGATCGGGCAGACCGTCGCCGAGGAGCTGTTCCCCGGCGTCGACCCGATCGACAAGCAGGTCACCGTGAGCGGCGCGCTGTTCACCGTGGTCGGCGTGCTGAAGGAGAAGAGCTCCACCGGCTTCCAGGACTCCAACGACACCGCGGTCGCCCCGCTCACCGCCGTGCAGCAGGTCCTCGCCGGCTACGGCTCGCTGACCTCGATCATCGTCGAGGCCAAGGACCCGGACAAGGTGGACGCGGTGCAGAGCGAGGTCTCCACGATCCTCGACCAGCAGATGAACGTGAAGTCGACCAGCACGTCGTCGCGGAGCGGCAGCGGCAGCGGCAGCACCTCCACGCCGTACCGGATCCAGAACGCCTCCTCACTGCTGGAGACACAGACCGAGACCGCGGACACGTTCACCACCCTGCTCGGCGCGGTGGCCGCGATCAGTCTGCTCGTCGGCGGCATCGGCATCACCAACATCATGCTGGTCACGGTGACCGAGCGGACCCGGGAGATCGGTATCCGCAAGGCGCTCGGCGCGCCCCGCCGGGTGATCCTGACCCAGTTCCTGATCGAGGCGACCCTGCTGAGCGTGCTCGGTGGCGCCCTCGGCGTGGCCGCCGCCCTGATCGGCAGCCACTTCACGATCGTCGGCGTGAAACCGGTGATCGTGCCCAGTTCGATCGGGCTCGCCGTCGGTGTGTCCGTCGCGATCGGGCTGTTCTTCGGCGGCCTGCCCGCCGCCCGCGCCGCCCGCCTGCGTCCCATCGACGCGCTGCGCTACGAGTGAGGACTATCCAGTGAACCGGATGAACGACGAGACCGCAGTCCTGCCCACCGTCCCGGCGCCCGGCGCCGGCCCGGTCGAGCCGGACGACACCGACCACGACGGCCTGGCCGAGGAGCTGGCCGCGGTCGCGCCCAAGAAGTGGTGGAACAAGGGCACCGTCGGGCTGGGCGTGGCCGTGCTGCTGCTGGGCGGCTTCATCGGCGGCGTCTACTCGCAGAAGCAGTGGGGCACGTCGACGACCGCGAACGCCGGCTTCGGCGGCGGCGCCAACCGCGGCACTGGCGGCGGCTTCCCGAGCGGGTTGAGCGCGAGCGGCTTCCCCGGCGGCGGCAACTTCGGCGGCGGAACCGGCACGGGCACCGGGACCGGCACGGGCACCGGCACGACCGCGGTGGCGGCCGACACCACCGGCACGGTCAAGCTGGTCAACGGCAGCACGATCTACGTGCAGACCGCGGACGGCACGGTCGTCACCGTCAACACCGACGGCAAGACCACCGTGGCGACCGCCAAGAAAGGCAAGATCAGCGACGTCAAGACCGGCGACTCGATCACCGTCAAGGGAGCGACCGGCTCCGACGGCGCCGTGACCGCCACATCGGTCACTTCTCAGAGCAAGTGATGAAATACGCATTGATGCATGCGGTGGCTGCTCCCTAGGCTGAGCCCAGTTCAGACCTAGGGGGTGGCGCTTGCCGCGCGACTCACCCGCATTGCTCGGCCGGGCAGCGTTGCTCGCG
>KL571566.1:713-1267 GCA_000715855.1 Actinoplanes liguriensis | reverse complement strand
GATCGACGCGCGCCTGGCCGCCGGTGGCGGGGTGTCCCTCTACGGGCCGCCCGGCATCGGCAAGACCGCACTGCTCGACGCCGTCGCCGACCAGGCCGCGGCCCGGGGCGAGTTGATCCTCCGCCTGCGGCCCGCCAGGGGCGAGCGGACGCTGGCGTACGCCGGGGTGGCCGATCTCGTCCGGCAGGTCCCGCCGGACGCGGTGGCCGCCCTCGCGCCCGCCGCCCGCAATGCGCTCGCCGCCCTGCGCCAGGGCCGGCCGCCCCGCACCGGTGTGCCGGCCCTGGCCCGGCGCCTGCTGCTGCCCGCCCTGCTCGCGCACAGCTCCCGCAGCACCGGCGTGCTGCTCGTCCTCGACGACGTGCAGTGGCTCGACCCGGAGTCGGCCGCGCTGATCGCGTTCGCCGTACGCCGCCGCCCCGGCCCGAGGATCCGCGCCGTCGCCGCCGAGCGCCGCCCCGACCGCGCCGGCCATCGCAGGGGCGCCCGGCTCGTCCCGGCGCCCGCGGTCGAGATCGCCGTGCCGCCGCTCGCCCCGGACGACCTGACCCTGT
>KL571566.1:0-548 GCA_000715855.1 Actinoplanes liguriensis | reverse complement strand
CTCGCCCCGGACGACCTGACCGCCGTGCTCGAGGCCCGCGGCCTGCCCTGCCGCACCGCGAGCCGCCTGCACCGGGCCAGCGCCGGCAACCCGTTCCTGGCCCTCGCTCTGGGCAGCACCGGCGCCGACGGGCCGGCCTGGCGTCCCGCGCCGCTTCCCGAGGCCGCCCGTGACCTGGCCCGGGACCTGCTGGGCTGCCTCTCCGCCGAGGTCCGCGCGACGCTGCTGGTGGCGGCGCTCGCCACCGACCCGACGGTCACCCTGCTGCTGCGCGCCGGGCGTGACGACGCCGACCGGGAGCTGCGACTGGCCGCCGCGGCGGGCGTCGTCGAGGTGATCGGCGAGGCGATCCGGTTCACGCCGCCGCTGGCCGGGCAAGTGCTCGTCGAGGAGACCCCGGCCGCCGACCGGGCCCGCACCCACGCCGCGCTCGCCGAGGCCGCGCTCGACCCGCTGGAAGCGCTGCGGCACCAGGCCCTGCGCAGCGCCCGCCCGGACGCCGCCGTGGCCCGCCGCCTGGCCGACGAGGCGAGCCGGTGCGCGGCCCG
>KL571565.1:6241-6908 GCA_000715855.1 Actinoplanes liguriensis | reverse complement strand
GCCCCTCGTTGCTCTCGGCCAGACCACTCGGTGCCCTCGGCCACCCGGGGCTCCCCTCACCCCGCCGGACGTGCCGTTGGTCTCGGCCCGGCCGCTCGGCGCGCCCGGCGTGCCCGCGGAGAGCAGAATGGGGATATGGCGTCACTGCTGTACCGAGCCGTCCAGATGTCCCGCGCCGTGCTTACCGCGCCGGCCGTCGCCGCCGACCTCACCCGCGCGGCGATCGGCCAGGTGATCGAGACCGCGGGGGCCGTCGCGAGCGTCCCGGTGCGCGCCCTCGGCCTGCTCGGCCAGGCGGAGCTCCTGGTCAACCGGGCCGGGCTGGCGATCGGCCAAGCGGAGGACCTGATCCAGCGGGTCACCGCGGTGACCACTTCCGCCGAGTCCTCGATCACCGCCGTGCGCAAGGTGACAGCCGACGCCGACTCCACGATCGCCGAGGTCCGCACGATCACCACCGCGGCCGAGGCGCTGCTCGGCGAGGTCCGGGCGATCAGCACGGCCGCCGCCCTCACCGTCGAGGAGGCCGGCGCCATCTCGACCGCCGCCGGCGACCTGGTGCGCCGCGCCACCACCACCGCCGACGCGGCCGGCACGATCGTCATCGAGGCCGGTTCGCTCACCACGTCGGCCGCCGAGATCATCGCCGAGGCGGGCGCGGTCAGTG
>KL571565.1:5078-6086 GCA_000715855.1 Actinoplanes liguriensis | reverse complement strand
GTCAGTGCCGCGGCCCGTGGCATCGTCGCCGAGGCGGGCTCGGTCAGCGCCGCCGCCCGCGACATCGTCACCGAGGCGGGCACGGTCAGTGCCGCCGCGCGCGGCATCGTCGACGAGGCGGACGTGGTCGCGAAACGTGCCTCCTCAGTCGTCGCCCGCGCCGACCAGGCGGCAGGTGTCGCCACCGAGCTGCTCGACGGATACGCGCCGACCCTTCGCAAGGCCGCCCCGCTGGCCGCCCGCTTCGTCGAGGAGCTGACCCCGGAGGAGGTCACCGCCGCGATCAAGATGGTCGACGAGCTCCCGGCCCTGCGCGACCACATGGTCAACGACGTCATGCCGCTGCTCAACAAGCTCGACCAGGTCGGCCCCGACCTGCACAAACTCCTCGAGGTCACGGAAGACCTGCACTTGGCGATCGCCGGCCTGCCCGGCCTCAAGCTCCTCCGCCGCCGCGGCGAGGAACGCACCGAGGACCACCACGTCAAGCACTGACACCCCTCTGTCGGCGCGCCCTTCCACAAGCGACCCGCTGCTGATCAGGGCGCCCCCACCGGCCCCGTCAGCCAGCCCTCGCAGCAGGCAACCCCAAGCCCCGCCCCAGCCAGCCGCCCCACCCAGCCGTGACGGCAGAAATCCCCGCCGCCAATCACCACCAGTGCCAGCCCACCGCCCCGGGCTGGCACTCACGGTCGAAAACCGAGCCCAAAACCGCCACCAGCACCAGCCCACTGCACGCGGCTGGCACTCACGGTCGAAGACCAGGCCCAAAACCGCCACCAGCACCAGCCCACCGCACGCGGCTGGCACTCACGGTCGTAATCCCCAGCGCATAACCACTGCCAGGCACAGCCGGTCGTTCTCGGCTGTGCCTGGCAGTGGAATTCCGCGACGGGCGGCCCGGAATTCGCGGGCGCGGCGCGCGGGCTGCGGGCGCGCGGGCTGCGGGCGCGCGGGCTGCGGGGCAAGCAGGCTGCGGGGCAAGCAGGCTGCGGGGCAAGCAGGCTG
>KL571565.1:2195-4733 GCA_000715855.1 Actinoplanes liguriensis | reverse complement strand
GATGTGTATAAGAGACAGGCACGGACCTTGCGCACCCGCCGACCTTGCGTGGACTTCGGACAGTGCGGCGTTGCGAAGGTGGCCGGTCATGAAAGTGCCGGCCCTCGGGAAGAGGGCCGGCACGTTTCGAGGTGCGATCAGAACACCGACACGCCGTAGACGCTCAGCGGCTCGACGACCGGCTGGAAGTAGGTGACGCCGCCGGAGGAGCAGTTGCCGCTGCCGCCCGAGGTCAGGCCCAGCGCGGTGGTGCCGGAGTAGAGCGAGCCGCCGCTGTCGCCCGGCTCGGCGCAGACGGTGGTCCGGATGAGGCCGGAGACCGAGCCCTCCGAGTAGTTGACCGTGCTGTTCAGGGCCGTGACGCGACCGGAGTGGATGCCGGTGGTGGAGCCGCGGCGGTAGACCGTCGCGCCGACCGCCGGGGTGCCGGCCGAGGTGATGTCCTGGGAGCCGACCGCGCCGCTGATGGTGACCGACGTGGTGGTGTACTTCACGATGCCGTAGTCGTTGCCCGGGAAGCTGGTGCCGGCGCGGGTGCCCAGCGTGGTGGACCCGTTGGTCCAGGTGGCGCCGATGTTGGTGCAGTGACCCGCGGTCAGGAAGTACTTCGTCCCGGAGCTGGTCTGCACGTTGAAGCCGAGCGAGCAGCGCGCGCCGCTCACGTAGATCGCGTCGCCGCCGGAGATCCGGGTGCTGATCTTGCCGGAGATGGTCTCGATCCGGGCGGTGTCGCCGAGCTTGGCGACGGTCGCCTTGACCGCGGCCAGCTTGGCGCCGGTGACGCTCTCGTCGACGCTGACCACGACCTGGTTGGTGACCGGGTCGACGGCGAACGCGGTGCCGGGCGTCTTCAGGTTGACCTTCAGGCTGGCGTCGGCCGCGGCGAGCGTGGCGCCGCTGCGGCTCACGTAGCGCGGGGTGGCACCGGACGCGGTCACCTCGGCCGCGGTGGCCGCATCGGTGACGTTGACCACCAGTTTGCCGGACGCGTCCAGGTAGGACCCGGCGTCACGGGTGCCCAACTGGGTGTCCAGCTTGCTGGCCAGCGCGGACGGCGCGAACGACGCGTCACCCACGGCCGGGGCTGCCGTGGCGGGTGACGCGGCGACCAGGCCGCTGCCCACGAGAATGCCAACCGCCAGGCCGACGATCGGTCGGCGAAGCTTCGGGTTGAGCACGGTTCCTCCCAGGGGGATTGGGTAGGTGGCATACCGGTCCGGCACGCCCGTGCTCGCAAGTATTTAAATTGATCGATGACACCGCAAGGAGTGGCCAATCTGGCACAATAGTGATCAAGTCTTCGCTGAGCTGCGAAAACTCCTGCCCCATAGTGTCGGGCTATGACCCCTTCGGGATGAATCCAAATCAACGATCCAGTACGGCGATAGGCGCGTCATCGGCAAGCCGGTAGCCGAGGCCGTACACCGTCGTGATCAGCTCCGGATCGTCCAGCTTGGTGCGCAGGCGGCTCACGTGCACGTCCACGGTGCGGTTGGTGGTGTGCCGGTGCCCCCAGACATGGGTGAGCAGCTGTGTCCGGCTGAACACCTGGCGCGGGTGCTGGGCGAGGAACAGCAGCAGGTCATACTCCAACCGGCTCAGGTCCAGCCGCTGGCCGCCCCGCAGCGCGGTCCGCGCCCGCGGGTCCAGGACGATCTCGCCGTCCTTGCCGGCGGCGAGCTCCGGCAGGTCGACCTCGACGGCGGCGCCCGGCCCGGCCGCGTCGACCAGCTCGCGCAGCGCGGCCAGCACCCGGTCCCGCCCGCCGGCCCCACCGGCGATGCTGATGGTGACGGTGACCGGCGCCTCGCTGGAAGCACCTGTCAGCACACTCTCGTTCAGGTCGGGCACCGGGCGCAGGCCGGGACGGGTATGGGTGGCGCGCGGGTGGGCGATGGCGAGCGCGGACATGTGCGACTCCTTCGACGGCGACTGCCACCGGATCCGGCGGCACCTGGCAAGGATATAATTCCTATCTGTTAGATAGGCATACCGCATGGTAGTCACGCACGCCACATCACACCAGGCCTCGCGCGGCCCGGTCCCGCCCGGACCGACCCCGATCGGACTCTCCCCCACCGTTCCACCTGGCCAGTTACCGATCAGACCCATCTTTTTACTAGGATTTGGGACCAGCGTTGACCAAAGACTGACGACCCCGCAGGGTGAAGCAGGAACAATAATTCTCAACTGGTGGACTTCGGAGGAGAAGCGATGACCGGAATCGTTGTGGTGTCCGGCAATCCCCGTGCCGGGTCACGGACGTCAACCCTGGCCATCGCGGTCGGGGAGGCGATCGCCGCCCGGCTCGGAGCACCCGCGCCCACCGTGCTCGAGGTGGGGGAGCTCGGCGCCGGGCTGCTCACCAAGGGCGACGAGCCGACCGCCGCCGCGGTGGCCGCGCTCAACGCCGCGGATGTGCTGGTGGTGGCCACCCCGACCTACAAGGGCAGCTACACCGGGGTGCTCAAGGTCCTGCTGGACCAGCTGCAGAACCAGGCGCTCGCCGGGAAACGGGCCTGTCTCTTATACACATCT
>KL571565.1:0-1946 GCA_000715855.1 Actinoplanes liguriensis | reverse complement strand
CAGCCGGGCCTGCCGGTCGTCGAGGCAGACCTCCCGCGGACGTCCGAGATCGCCCAGAAGTACGCGGCCGCGGTCGACTGGTGACAGACGTGACCGCCGCGTCCAGTTCGCTCCTGGACGCGGCGGTCAACCTCTCCATGTCAGACCTGGCCGTCCGCGGCGTCGATCGGGATCGTGAACTCGCCCTCGGCGAGACCACCCCAGGCGTCGGTGAACCGGACCGTGAAGGTCGCCAGCTCACCCTCGGTCGCGGTCGGCACCCCACTGATCGCGCCGGTGGCGGAGTCCAGCACCAGCCCGGCCGGCAGCGAACCCGACGTCACCTCCCAGGTCCCGGACCGCGAGTCGACGGTCGTCAACTGACCCTCGTAGTCCACGCCGGCCTGGCCCGACGGCAGCGTCCCGTCCTCGATCACCGGAGTACCCGCCACCACGGGAATCACGATCGTCCGGGTGACCGCCTGCGGCACGTAGTCGGTGAACCGCACGGTCACCGAGAAGTCCCCGGGCTCGGTCGGGGTGCCGCTGATCACCCCGGAGCCGCTCAGCTTCAGACCCGGCGGCATCGCGCCCGACGCCACCGACCAGGCGCCCGCGCGTCCGGCCTTCAGATTCACCCTTCCCGCGTACGGCGTACCGACCGTTCCCGTGGCCGCGCGAGCGGTCGCGATCACCGGCTTGGCGGGCGGCGCGGGGACGAAGAGCAGTCGATTCGGTGAGCCCTTGCGGTCGGCGACCTTCCCGGTGGTGGCGTTCGCCACGAGCCGGGCGGCGACCTGCGCCGGAGTCATCGAGGGGCTCGCGTCGAGGATCAGGGCGGCAGCGCCCGCGACGTGCGGGGACGCCATCGACGTACCGCTGTAGACGGCCGTCGCGGTGTTGCTGTCCGACACCGACGAGCGGATGCTCACGCCCGGGGCGAAAATGTCGACCGCGCCCCCGTAGTTGGAGAAGTACGCGCGCCGGTCCCTGCCGTCGGTGGCGGCCACGGTGATCGCCGCGGTCACGTCGGCCGGGCTGCTCGAACGCGCGTCGGTGTTCTCGTTGCCGGCCGCCACCACGTACGTGACACCGGACGCGATCGACTCCCGCACCGCGTAGTCCAGCGACGGGCTGTTGTCGCCGCCCATGCTCATGTTCGCGACCGCGGGCTTGACCGCGTTCTCGGTCACCCAGTCGACGCCGTCGATGACGTCGGACAGGTAGCCACCACCGTCGCAGTCCAGCACCCGCACCGCGACGAGCCGCACGTTCTTGGCCACGCCGTAGTGCGAGCCGCCGATGGTGCCGGCCACGTGCGTACCGTGCCCGTTGCAGTCGGAGGCGTTGCTGTCGCCGTCCGCGAAGTCGTAGCCGTACGTCGCCCGGCCGCCGAACTCCCGGTGCGAGATCCGGATGCCGGTGTCGATCACGTACGCGTGCACGGAGGAGCCGTCGTCGGTCGGCGTGTACGTCTTCGACGGCTTGACCGCGCGCTGGTCGATCCGGTCGAGTCCCCACGACGGGTTCTTCTGCGTCCCGGTGATCCGGACCCGCCGATCCTGCTCCACGGAGCGCACCGACGGGTCCGCGGCCAGGCGGCGGGCCTCGACGGCGGTCAGCCGGGCCGCGTAGCCGGGGATCGTCCGGAAGCTGTGCAGCAGCTTTCCGGTGCCGAGACTGTGCACGCTCGAAGCGGTCCCCCGGTGCTTCAGGGTCACGATGTACCGCCCGGAGACGGCGCCCGGCGCGCCGGCGCCGATCACGTTCCCGGCGGCGAACGCGGGTACAGGGGCCACCAACGCGGCCGAGGCGGCAACCGCCGAGGTCAGGAAAGCACCGAGGGTCCACTTACGCATGCCGCCGTGATCGGCCGCCGGCCCGCCCGGATGAGCCCGGAAGCCTCGGTGAACCCACTTGCCACCGAATCACCCCCGTAAACGCAAAAAGAAAAGGCCCACCCCGTG
>JNYN01004564.1 GCA_000715855.1 Actinoplanes liguriensis | reverse complement strand
CCGCTCAGAGATGTGTATAAGAGACAGGCGTGAGGCTGACCACGGCGGACGCGGCGACGGTGATGAGCACGACCTGCATGTCATGGCCGGACAGGAACATCGCCCGGGCAACCGTCACCACCCCGGCGACGACCGCCGTCACCGTGATGGCAAGCAGGACGGAAACGTGCACGGTGATGGACCGCCCGCGCAGCAACCGCAGCACACCGGCGCCGATCAGCCCGATGCCGGTGCCGGCGGCCAGCGAGTAGAGCCCGATCAGCAGGACGTCACGCATCGCCGGCCGGCTCCCAGCGGTAGCCGACGCCCCACACCGTAACCAGCCGGGCGGGCGCCGCCGGGTCGGCCTCGATCTTCTCGCGCAGCCGGCGGACGTGCACGGTGACGGTCGACTGGTCGCCGAACTGCCAGCCCCAGACCTTGTCGAGCAGCTCCGCCCGGGAGAACGCCCGGGCGGGGTGGCGCAGCAGGAACTCGAGCAGGTCGAACTCGCGCACGGTCAGCGCGAGCGGCATTCCGCCGAGCTCCGCGGTACGCCGGCCGGTGTCCGCGACCAGGGCGCCGTCGCGCAGCAGCGCCGGCCGGGGCGGCGCGGCGGGGGCGGTCCGGCGCAGCACCGACCGGACCCGCAGCGTCAGTTCGCGCGGGCTGAACGGCTTGGTCACGTAGTCGTCCGCGCCGACCTCCAGTCCCAGCACCCGATCGCTCTCCTCGCCGAGCGCGGTGAGCATCACCACGGGCAGTCCGGGCTGGTCACGCTGCAGGCGGCGGCACACCTCGATGCCGTCTATGCCCCCGAGCATCAGGTCGAGGACGACCAGATCGGGGCGCTCGGCGTCGACGGCCGCGAGCGCGGCGAGACCGTCGGCGACCAGCCGCACCCGGCAACCGTCCTGTTCGAGGTAGCGGCGAACGACGTCACTGACGGTCGGATCGTCGTCGACGACCAACACCCGATGGCTCATCACCGCAGGTTACCGACGTCCCCGCAACCGGAACCTTTCGAACCCCTTACGGCCGGCGAAAACCACCACCGTCGTCACCACCACAGTCAGGATCAGCCCTTCCCCGTACGGCCGTGGCAGCACCGTGGGGTTTCCGGCGTCCCGCCCGTAGCCCAGCACGAGCGGCAGCGCGACCACGACGACGGCCAGATCGGCGATGGCCGCGAACCGGACGGCCGCCTGCCAGCCCGGCGGGACGAACCGGCGCAGCAACATTCCTGCGCCGGCGACCAGCGGAAGGAAAACACCGTCGTGCAGCACCAGCAGGATGGCGCCGAACACGATGACACCGATCAGGTTCACGTCGGCGTCGAGGATCGCGCCCGCCACGCCGTACACCATGATCAGTAACCCCGCGGCGATCAGCGGACGTCTCATGACGCGCTCCGCACGACGATCCGCCCTACCCACTTGGTCTGCAGGACACCGGGGCGGTTCGGGGCGATCAGCCGCGCCGGGAAGCCGTGGTCGAGCGCGAGCGGCTCACCGCCGAGGCGCAACGCGATCAGGGCGCGGTCATCGGCCGGGTCTCCGACGGTGGATGTCCGATAACGGCCACCGGCCTGCAGGGATTCGACGTCCGCGGCGCAGTCCCCGGCGTCCGCGCCGATCAACCCCAGAAGATCCTTGAGGCGTACGCCGGTCCAGGTCCCGACGGAGCTCCAGCCCTCGACGCACGCGATCGGAAGGACCGTCGTGTGCTGCGGGAGCGCCGCGAGGTCGGCGAGGCTCAGGTCCACGCTCCGGCCGAAACCGGTCACGGTGAGCCGGTAGTCCGGGCTGAGCGCCGCGTCCCGGATCCCAGCCGAGGCGGCGGTCCGGTTCACCGGCAGGCCCTGCGGACCGGTGCCGGGCCGGCGTGGCGCGAGCAGCGCGATCGGCGACAGCGACCGGATGGTCTGGCCGAGGGTGGCGATCGTGATCACCCCGGCGGCCACGCCCACGGCCAGCAGGAACTCCCGCCGGCCGGTGGAAACTTCCCGGCGGCGCAGCGCGTCGCGGACCACCGGCAACTGCACCCCGATGTGGCTGATCAGCGCGCCGATCGCCACCCAGGCCACCCAGTAATGGGCGTTCGTGAAGAAGAACGGCATCGGGCCGTACCAGTGCGCGATGTTCAGCACCCCACTGACCACCTGGAACAACGCGGCACCGACCAGCGCCGCGACGGTCAGCCGCTCGGCCGCGTGCAGGACGTCGCGCAGCGGCGGCCAGGCGAACAGGCGCGGGTAGACCGACCAGAGTTTCGCGCCGAGCAGCGGCACGGTGGCCAGGCCGGTCGCCACGTGCAGGCCCTGGGTGAACCGGTAGAGGCCGGCCGGGCGGGTCGGCAGCCAGAGCCAGGCGGGCGGGTGCTGCAGCACGTGGCTGTAGAGGCCCGTGAAGAAACAGATGCCGAAGGCGATGCCCAGCGCGATGCCGAGTTGGCTGGTCAGGCGCTGCGAGCGCAACTCCGAGGGGAAAGTTTCCGCCCGCAGCGGCCCGCGCCGCAGGCGCTCCGGGGGCGGCGGCAGCGGCTCGGTCAGCCAGGTCCGGG
>JNYN01004563.1 GCA_000715855.1 Actinoplanes liguriensis | reverse complement strand
CGGGCGAGTCAGGGGCGGGTGTCGTGGGTGAGTCGAGGTTGGCGGCGGCGGTGTTGCGGTGGCGCAACTCGGCGGGGAGGACCAGCAGGGCCACCAGGACGCCGACAGTGCCGACGGCGACGAAGCCCCACTTCGGGCCCAGGTTGTCGATGGCCAGGCCAGCGAGTGGGCCGCCCAGGGCGACGCCGACCGTGAGGGCCGAGTTGTGCAGGCCCATTGCCTCGCCGCGGGCGGCGGCCGGGATCATCTGGCTGATCGCGGACGAGCTGGCGGTGATGGTCGGAGCGCAGAGGGCGCCGGCCGGGATCAGGAGCAGGGCCAGCAGCCACCACGGGGAGCCGCCGAGGCCGACCGGGATGGTCAGCACCGCCATCGGGATGAACAGGGCGAGGACCGGCAGGCCGCGCCGGACCGTGCCGTAGGCGAAGCCGCCGACCAGGGAGAACAGGGCCCACAGCGACATCACCAGGCCACTCCAGCCGAGCTCGCCGGAGGCGCGCAGGACCGCGACGACCGACACGTCGGTGCCGGAGAGCACCAGGGTGGCGGCCATCGTGACGGCGAGGATCGCGACGAACCGGGGCTTGAGCCAATCGCGCCGTGGGACGCGCTCGCCGGCCGAGACCGGGGCCTCGTGCTCGGCGCGGGTGGGCGGGTTGAGCAGCCACAGGCCGAGGCCGGCCAGCAGGATGCCGACCGCCAGGGTGATCATGGCGATGCGCGGGCCGGCGTGCTCGTTGGTGGCGATCAGCACGCCGAGGGCGGGACCGGCCATGAACGACAGCTCGGTGGTCATCGAGTCGAGCGCGAAGGCGGGCAGGCGATGCGACTCCGGGGTGAGCGCGGCGATCGACTGCCGGGCCACCGAGAACGCCGGCAGAGCCAGGAAACCGCCGACCACGGCGACCGGGAGCAGCGCCCAGTAGGGCAGCGCCTGGGCGACCAGCCAATAGATCACCTCGGCGACGGTGGTCAGCACCAGCACCGGGCGCAGCCCGCGCCGGTCGATCAGCCGGCCCATCACCGGGGCGCCGAACGAGCCGCCGATGGTCGCGGCGGCGCCGACCAGGCCCGCGGCCCCATACCCCCGATCGAGGTCGGTGACGACGTGCAGGGTGAGCACCACCGCCGCGGCCGCGATGGGGATGCGGGCGAGCGTGGCGACCACGAGCAGTGACGTGACCTTGGGCAGTGCGAGCGTTTCCCGGTAAGGGTTGAGCAACATGACGATCCTGACCTCCGCCAGCGATCCTGCCCCAGGGGTACGACATAAACCAACGGCTTTAGTGCAGCTCACGTCCTCAACCGGGCGCACGCGAGGAATGCCCGAAACAATCCGGAAACGAAACTACCCCGCTCACCAGCGACAAGGCGGAGCAACGACAAGGCGGTGACGGGCGCGGGGCAACGACAAGGCGGTGACGGGCGCGGGGCAACGACGAAGCGGTGATGGTCACAGGCCAACGACGAGGCGGTGATGGGCGCAGGGCAACGACGGCGCGGTGACGGGGCCGAGCGACGACGAAGCGATGACCGAGGGCGCGGCGACGACGAGGCGGCGACAGGTGGCAGGGGCAGGGAGGACGTCGAACGGCAACGAAGCGGCCCCGCTCTCCGGCGAGGGAGGGCGGGGCCGACGACGTACGCGAAATCAGTGCTTGTTGTTCTCGGTGTCTTCCTGGTAGGTCGCGCCACCGTCGGACTCGGAGGACAACACCCGTGCCCCACCCTCCGGCGGGCCGGCGACCGCGCCGTGCTCACCGGCCGCGAGGTGCGGGAACTTCAGGTCGAAGGCGGGCCGCTCGGAGCGGATCCGCGGCATCCGGTCGAAGTTGCGCAGCGGCGGCGGGGAGGTGGTCGCCCACTCCAGCGAGTTGCCGAAGCCCCACGGGTCGTCGGCGACCGCGATCCGGCCGACCTTGTAGGACTTCCAGATGTTGTAGAGGAACGGCAGCGTGGCCAGGCCCAGGATGAACGAGCCGATCGTGGAGATCGTGTTCAGCGTGGTGAAGCCGTCGCTGGGCAGGTAGTCCGCGTACCGCCGGGGCATGCCCTTCGTGCCCAGCCAGTGCTGCACCAGGAACGTGGTGTGGAAGCCGATGAAGGTCAGCCAGAAGTGGATCTTCGCGAGGCGCTCGTCGAGGAACCGGCCGAACATCTTCGGGAACCAGAAGTAGATGCCCGAGAAAACCGCGAACACGATCGTGCCGAAGAGCACGTAGTGGAAGTGCGCGATCACGAAGTACGAGTCGGAGACGTGGAAGTCGATCGGCGGGGCCGCCAGCAGCACGCCGGAGAGACCACCGAAGAGGAACGTCACCAGGAAGCCGATCGCGAAGAGCATCGGTGGCTCGAAGCTGATCTGGCCGCGCCACATGGTGCCGATCCAGACGAAGAACTTCATGCCGGTCGGGACCGCGATCAGGAAGCTCAGGAAGCTGAAGAACGGCAGCAGCACCTGGCCGGTGACGAACATGTGGTGCGCCCACACCGACATCGACAGCGCGCCGATCAGCAGCGTCGCCGCGACCAGGCCCTTGTAGCCGAAGAGCGGCTT
>KL571564.1:2801-3128 GCA_000715855.1 Actinoplanes liguriensis | reverse complement strand
TGGCCGCGGCCGCCGCACGCGAGGGCGCGCCGGCCGGCGACGCCTTTCCGGACCTGCTGCTGGCCGGGTTCGTGTCGTGGGTGCTCGACGGCCGCACCGCGGCGGTGCCGGTGCTGGACCGCGCTCTGGACGCGATGCGCTCCGCCGAGGACTTCGGGCACGTCTGGCTGGCCGCGGCCGTCGCGCACGAGCTGTTCCGGCTGGACCTCGCGTACCGGATGACGGCGCAGGCGGTCGACTTCGCCCGGGACAGCGGCGCGCTCTCGGTGCTGCCCAACGCGCTGACCATCCGGGCGCACAGCCTGATCGAGGCGGGCCGGCTCCGCG
>KL571564.1:0-2564 GCA_000715855.1 Actinoplanes liguriensis | reverse complement strand
AGCCCGCCGATCTGCTGACCGAGGCGGACGCGGTGATCCAGGAGACCGGCGCCACCGTCTACCAGATCTCGCGGATGCTCCTCGCCGCGCACCGCGGTCCGGAGCAGCAGACCCGTCAGCTCCTCGACGAGAAGCTGCGCGACGCCGAGGCCCGGGGCGACGGCCGCATGTACGCGCTCGCCAAACGCGCCCTGGCGATCTTCCACAACGGACGGGGCGACTTCGCGGCGGCGGCCGACGCGGCGCAGGAGTCCAGCGCGTACGGCGAGATGGCGCTCGCCGTCTGGTCGATGCGCGAGCTGGTCGAGGCGGCCACCCGCGCCGGACGCCCGGAGCAGGCCGCCGACGCCCGCGCGCGCCTGGCGGAACGGACCACCGTCACCCCGACGCCGACCGCCCGCGGGTTCCAGGCCGTCGCCGACGCGCTCGCCGGCCCGCCCGAGCAGGCGGAGGCGTGCTTCCAGCAGGCCGTCGAGCTGCTGTCCGTGACCGAGACCGCCACCCAGGGGCACCGGGCGCGGCTGCTCTACGGCGAGTGGCTGCGCGGGCAGGACCGGCTGCCCGAGGCGCGGACCGAGTTGAAGGCCGCCTACGACGCGTTCGCCGGCATGGGCGCGACCTTCTTCGCCGCCCGGGCCGAGCGGGAACTCGCGGCGGCCGGGGAGCGGGTCGCGAAGTCGGCCGCGTCCGGGGCGGTCGAGTTGACCGCGCAGGAGCTGGCGATCACGCAGCTGGCGCTCACCCACCGGACGACCGCGGAGATCGCGACGGCGCTGTTCCTGAGCCCGCGCACCGTCGAGTGGCACCTCGGCAAGGTCTACCACAAGCTGGGCATCAACTCACGCCGCGAACTGGCGGCCGCGTTGCCCGAGCGCTGACGGGCCGGGTGGACTTTCTCCCGCGAATCGGTATCAAAGTGTCAAATGGTTAATCCTCTATCGTGTGAACGAAAGCTTCGAACTGACCGAGCTGGTGGCAGCCGCCACCGGCGGTGACGAGGCGGCGTGGCGGAGCCTGGTGGCCCGGTTCACCCCGCTCGTCGCCTCGGTGGCGCACGGCTTCCGGATGCGCGGCCCCGACTTCGACGACGTCGCCCAGACCGTGTGGCTGCGCTTGCTGGAGCACCTGGGCCGCCTGCAGGAGCCGAAGGCGCTCCCCATGTGGATCATCACGACCTGCCGGAACGAGTGCCTGCGCCAGATCAAGGCGGGCAAGCGGACCCAGCCGTTCGATCCGGCGGCGGAGGGAACCGTGTTCGCCGACGACGCCCACCCAGACGAACACCTCCTCTGCGCCGAGCGTCACCAGGCGCTGCTGGCCGGGCTCGCCGAGCTGCCCGAGCATCAGCGGCAACTGCTCCTGCTGCTGATCGAGGACCCGCCACTGCCGTACGCCGAGATCGGCCACCGGCTGGGCATCCCGGTCGGCAGCATCGGCCCGACCCGGGCACGGGCCCTGCAACGGCTGCGGAACTGCCCGCAGATCACCGCGTGGCGAGAGTCGCCACCCGGCGACGGCGAGAAGGGAGAACGATCATGACCACGCACAGCGGGGACGAGGAAGCGACACTGCGGGAGCTGGCGAGCGCGCTGCGGGAGGTCGATCACCTGAGCGAACGGGTGCGCAACGCTGGTGATGCCGTCTGGACGTGGCGCGGCATCGACGAGGAGCTGGAACTGGCCGCGCTGACGTACGACTCGCTGCTGCGGGCCGGGCCGGCGTTGCGGTCCGGGGCGGACGGCAGTCGTACGGTCCGGTTCACCGGGCCCTCCGCGGAGATCCAGCTGGAACGCGAGGGTGACCTGGTGGTCGGCCAGCTGGTGCCGCCGCAGCCGGGACGGCTCACGGTCGAGGGGGCTCGCGGTCACCGGGCCGAGTCGGAGATCGACGAGGTGGGCTGTCTGAGCTTCACCCCGCCGGACGGCGAGCCGGTCCGGTTGCGGGTCCGGGCGGGCACGGTCGACCTGCTCACCGACTGGATCAGAATCTGAGCGGGGTCAGCCCGGCGCCGAGGCACACGAACCCGGCCGCCGTCGCCTGTTCCGGCGCCCCGGCGTCACGCGTCCGCTGCTGGGCTACCGCCAGGGCTTCGGCGGGTGACCGTCCGGCGGCGAGTCCGCAGTGGTACGCCTCCATCAGCGTGACGGTTTCCCCGTCCGGCACCGGGATCACCGGCGCGACCAGGGTCGGCGTGCCCTGGCCGAGCAGCGCCGTGGCGAGGCCGAGCACCTCCTCACCGGCGACGGCCTGTCCCCGCCCGGCGTCACAGGCGGCCAGGACCACGTGCTGCGGCGGGCGTCCCAGCAGCTCCAGGTCGTAGACAGGTGAACGGCCCGTCGGCCAGCCGCAGCGCGGAGAAGAGCGGGTTGTCCGAGCGCAGGGTGCCGTGCGCGGCCACGTGCACCAGGCGTGACCCGGCCATCGCCGTGGCGACGCGCTCGGCGCCGGCCGCGTCGCCGAGCAGGCGCACCGGGTCGCGGTAGTGCCGCGCGACCGACTCGGCCTCCCGGCCGGCGTTGCGCAGGCCCGGACCGGCTACGACGACAACCGGGCCGGGTGTGCCG
>KL571563.1:3637-6214 GCA_000715855.1 Actinoplanes liguriensis | reverse complement strand
GGTGGAAGCCGTCGGCCAGGCGGTTGCCGGCGCGGTCGGTGAGGACCGCACGCAGCCCGTCCAGGTCGATCGCCATGCCGAGCACGACTCCCGGCGGGGCGGCCAGCCGGAACGACGGCGAGGGGCGGCCGGACCGGACGGGCGGCGGGCAGGACTCGATCGTGCGGTCGTGCTTGAGCTCGGCGAGGGTCTCGGCGACCGCGGCCCGGGGCAGTTTGGTGATCCGGGTGAGGTCGCTGCGGGTGGTCGCTCCGCGGGCCCTGAGCAGGTCGATGATCACTTCCCGGCGGACGGCCTTCTCGTGCTGTCCGACCTTCACGGAGATCTCCTGCAAGGTTCGGTCACCGCGGAACACCGGCGTCGCCCGCAGCGCCAGCGTCACCGCGCCGAGCAGCCCGGCCCGGCCGCCCAGCGCGGTCGTCCGGATCTCGGTGCTCTCCGCGACCTCCGGCTGGGCGTACCGCCGCATCGCCTCCCGCACCCCGGCGACGACCGGCCCGTCCGCCTCCATCAACGGCCCGTCCAGCACGACCAGCTCCGGGTTGACCGTGTTGGCCAGGTCGGCGAGGACCCGCCCGACCATCCGCCCGGCGTCCGCCATGATCCGCTCGACGGCGGCGTCGCTGCGGGCCAGCTCGACGGCGCGGGCGGCGGTGAGCGGCTCCCCGTACGTCGCGGCCAGCGCCGCAAGGATCTCCCGGGGCGCGGCGATCGTCTCCAGGCAGCCGCGGTTCCCGCAGCGGCAGAGCGCCCCGGTCTCGTCGACCTGCACGTGCCCGAGCTCGCCGGCCACCCCTGCCGCGCCCGCGTGCACGTGCCCGCCGAGCATCAGCCCGCAGCCGATGCCGGTGGAGACACGCAGGTAGCAGACGTCCCGCCGGCCGGCCGCCACACCGTGCGCGACCTCGCCGATCACGCACAGGTCGGCGCCGTTGCGGACGGTGACCCGGTGCCCGAGCCGCGCGGACAGCTCGCGGGCCGGGGCGTGACCGGCCCAGCCGGGCAGCACGGTGCCGGGCTGCACGACCCCGTTGAGGATCGCCGCGGAGAGCCCGGTCACGGTGGCCCAGACGCGCTGGCCGGTGCACGCGCTCAGCAGCTCGGCCAGTTGTCCGGGCTCGCCGCCCGGGTGGAGCCGCTCGTCGAGGATCCGGCCGGACAGGTCCGCGACGGCGATCCGGATGCCGTCGCCGCCGACCGTCGCGCCGACCACCACACCCGCTTCTTCGCCGAGCGTGAGCAGCCGGGCCGGACGCCCGGGGCGGGTGCCGTCGGGTGCGGCGTCGACTTCGGCGAGCAGCCCGTCGCCGAGCAGCTCGGCGACCAGGCCGGTGACGGTCATCCGGGCCATGCCGGTGCGCCGGGCGAGGTCGGCCCGGCTGATCCGGCCGGCCTCGCGGACCGCCGCGAAGATCAGGTCGCGGCGGACGAGGTGAACGCGACGCCCGGCCACGCCCCGAGCCTACGCCGAGGTTTTGCCGAACTTGGACGTAATGCGTCGCACCGCGTGACCATGATCACCACGCGAAAATCCCAAAGGGGTCATAACGATCACCGAGATAGCGGAGACACAGGCGAATCATGGCGTCAACCAGGCCTCACGACCTCTGGTTCGGTGTTGTTGGCGGCGATACCTTGCGAAAACAAGGCGTTAACAAACCGGAAGCCGGCCCGGTCCCCGCCTCTCCCGATAACCGCGTGTCTCGAGGTGTGCGATGACCACTGTCGAATCCCGGCCGACGACGCCGTCCGTGCCGTCCGATCGGCCCAACGCCCCCACCAAGCTGATCGTCGCGATGGCGCTCGCCATGCTCGGCGCCTATCTCACGATCCTCACCCCGGTCATCGTCACGATGTCGATCCGGGTCGCGCAGATCGCCCCGGACGACAAGTCCGCCGCCCTGGGCACGGTGCTCTCGGTCGGCGCGGTCCTCGCGCTGATCGGCAACCCGTTCTTCGGCGCGATGTCCGACCGGACCACCTCCCGGCTCGGCCGGCGCCGCCCGTGGCTGCTCGGCGGCATGCTGGTCGGCTCGGCCGGCCTGCTGATCGTGGCGCTCGGCACCAACATCCCGACGCTGACCGCCGGCTGGGCGCTCGCGCAGCTCGGCATCAACGCGACACTGGCCACCCTGACCGCGCTGCTGCCCGACCAGATCCCGCCCCAGCAGCGCGGCAAGGTCAGCGGCATCCTCGGCCTGATGACCTCGGTCGCCATCCTGGCCGGCAGCGCCCTCGCGGCCGCCCTCTCCACCAGCGCGCTGCTGATGTTCATGGTGCCCGCGGTGGTCGGCGTGGCCACGATCGTGCTGCTCGTGACGATCCTCAAGGACCGCCCGGCGGAGAAGGGGCACTTCGCGCCGTACGGCTTCAAGGAGTTCGTGGCGACCTTCTACATCAACCCGCGGCGGTACCCGGACTTCGCCTGGAACATCCTCAGCCGGTTCCTGATCTGGACCGGACTGGCCTGCGTCACGACCTACCAGGCCTACCTGCTGATCGACCGGTTCGGCTACACTACCGACAACGTGGCCGGCGGCATCCTGGTCGCCACCCTGGTCCTGTCTCTTATACACA
>KL571563.1:1380-3384 GCA_000715855.1 Actinoplanes liguriensis | reverse complement strand
GGCTCGGCCGCCGCCGCCCGTTCGTGCTCGGCGCCGGCATCGTGATCGCCGCCTCGCTGGCGCTGATCGCCTTCGCCGGGAACTTCACCGTCTTCCTGATCGCCTCCGCGCTGTTCGGCGTCGGCGAGGGCGTCTACCTCGCGGTCGACCTGGCGCTCGCCACCGACGTGCTGCCGAACCCGGACGACGCCGCCAAGGACATGGGCGTCCTGAACATCGCGAACGCGCTGCCGCAGTCGCTGGTCCCGATCGTGGCCGCGCCGATCCTGGCGGTCGGCAGCGGCGGATCGAACTACAGCCTGCTGTTCCTGCTCGGCGCGGTCGTCGCGGTCGCCGGATCGCTCCTGGTCCAGATGATCCGCGGCGCTCGCTGAAAACTCGTGAAAGGCCCCTCGACATGGACGACTACCAGAACCCCGAGCTCCCCACCGAGGAGCGGGTCACCGATCTGCTCGGCCGGATGACCCTGGCCGAGAAGGCCGGACTGATGTTCCACACGATGGCCGGAGTCAGCCCCGACGGCACCCTCCCGCCCGGCGACGCGATGATCCCGTCCACCGAGTCGCTGATCCGCGACGGCCGGCTGAACCACTTCAACATCCTGACCTTCGGCCCGGTCACGCCCCGCAAGATCGCCGAGTGGCACAACCGGGTCCAGGAGATCGCCGCCGGCACCCGGCTCGGCATCCCGGTGACCGTCTCCACCGACCCGCGCCACGGCGTGATCGACAACCCCGCAGCCTCGGCCGCGGCGGGCGGCTTCTCGGCCTGGCCCGAGCCGATCGGGCTAGGGGCCACCAAAGACCCCGATCTGGTACGTCGTTTCGCGGACATCGCGCGGCAGGAGTACCTCGCGGCCGGCATCCGGGTCGCCCTGCACCCGATGGCGGACCTGGCCACCGAGCCGCGCTGGGCGCGCACCAGCGGCACGCTCGGCTCGGACGCGGACGTGGTGTCGTCGCTGCTGGTCGCGTACATCCAGGGTCTGCAGGGCGACGGGCTCGGACCGGACAGCGTCGCCGCGATGGTGAAGCACTTCCCCGGCGCCGGCCCGCAGATGGGTGGCGAGGACGCGCACTTCGCGTACGGCCGGGAGCAGGTCTACCCGGGCGGGATGTGGGACTACCACCTCAAGCCGTTCGAGGCGGCGTTCGCGGCCGGGGCGGCGCAGATCATGCCGTACTACGGGATGCCGGTCGACACCACGTACGAGGAAGTGGGTTTCGGTTTCAATCGTGCCGTGATCGAGGGACTGCTGCGGCAGCGGTACGGCTTCGACGGCGTCGTCTGCACCGACTGGGGCCTGGTCACCGACGCCGAGATCATGGGCACCCCGATGCCGGCCCGCGCCTGGGGCGTCGAGCACCTGGACCGCCCCGCCCGCATCCTCAAGATCATCGAGGCCGGCGCCGACCAACTCGGCGGCGAGCAGTGCCCGGAACTGATCATCGAGTTGGTCGAGCGGGGACGCCTCGGCGAATCCCGCATCGACGTCTCGGTCCGGCGCATCCTGCGCGACAAGTTCCGCCTGGGCCTGTTCGACGACCGCCGCTTCGTCGACCCGGCCGCCGCCGAGGAGATCGCCGGCCAGGCCTCCTTCCGGGCGGCGGGACTGGAGGGCCAGCGCCGCTCCATCGTCATCCTCACCGACCGGCCGACGCCCGCCCCCGCTGCAGCCAGCTCCCCTGCGGGCTCCTCTGCTGACTCCCCTGCCGGGTTCTCTGCAGGCTCCCTTGCCGGCTCCTCTGCTGACTCCCCTGCCGGGTCCTCTGCAAGCTCCCTTGCCGGCTCCCCTGCCGGGTCCTCTGCAGACTCCCTTGCCGGCTCCTCTGTCGGCTCTTCCGCCGACGGAGCTGCTGCTGGGCCGGTCCTGCCGCTGGCCGAAGGGATCACCGTCTATCTGGACGGGGTCGACCCGGTGGTGGCTGCCGCCTACGCCAAGGTCACCGACGATCCCGCGCTGGCCGACGTGGCAATCGTCCGGCGGGCCGCCCCCTACGAGCC
>KL571563.1:654-1153 GCA_000715855.1 Actinoplanes liguriensis | reverse complement strand
CCCCTACGAGCCGAGGGGCGGCGGCTTCGAAGCGTTCTTCCACGCCGGGCGCCTGGAATGGACGGAAGAGGAACTCACACCGGTCCTCTCCCTGGCCGACACCGTGCCGACCGTGGTCGACGTCTGGCTGGACCGCCCAGCCGTCCTCACCCCGCTCGCCGGAAAGGCAGCCGCGCTGGTCGGAACGTTCGGCGTGAGCGACGAAGCCCTGCTGGACGTCCTGTTCGGCCGGGCGCCGTCGACCGGAACACTCCCGTTCGAACTGCCCCGATCAATGGCCGCGGTCGAAGCGTCCCGCGAGGACGTCCCGAACGACACCGCAGACCCCCTGTTCCCGAACGGCCACGGCCTGACCCTCTGACCAGGCCGCACTCACACACGGCTCCCCGATCAGGCCGGGCCCGGCAACACCGCGCCTCTGGCCAGGCCGAACCCGACAAACACCGCGCCCCTGGTCAGGCCGGCCCCGGCAACACCGCGCCCTGATCAAGCCGAACCC
>KL571563.1:0-341 GCA_000715855.1 Actinoplanes liguriensis | reverse complement strand
CCGCGCCCTGATCAAGCCGAACCCGACAACACCGCGCCCCTGATCAGGCCGAAGCCGACAACACCGCGGCCTCTGATCAGGCCCGCCCAACCCAGCGGTCCGCAACTGCGCAACGAGAAGCCCCGCCCGTCCAAACGAAAGTGCGAGCCGGCCCCATGGTCGGCTCGCACTGTTTCTGCGCCGGCCCCGCCAGACACGGCCCGCACACCTTGCCCACCCTCCAGGGGCTGACCGCCTCGAGACCCATTCTCCCGAGAATCCACAAGATCACGCGGGCGGCCTGTGGACGACCGAACATTGTGGAAAACCCGCGGCCTACTTGACCGCGGGTTCTCAGTGGC
>KL571562.1:2848-3057 GCA_000715855.1 Actinoplanes liguriensis | reverse complement strand
CAGTGCCTTAACCGGGACGGTTCTGCTGCTCGATGTACTGCTTGACGACGTTCAGCGGTGCGCCGTCCACGGAGCCTGCGAAGTACGAGCCGGACCAGAGTTTGCCGGCCTGGTAGTAGCGGCGCACGAGGTCGGGGAACTGCTGCCGCAGCGCGGTACCGCGAGATGCGCCGCGTCCTGCGCCCCGGCGGCAGGTTGCTGGTCAGCGT
>KL571562.1:0-2582 GCA_000715855.1 Actinoplanes liguriensis | reverse complement strand
GTGGGAACGCGTCGAGCTCAACCCGATCGCCGCGACCGTCAAGGCGGCGCTGGACGACTACTTCCCGGAGGATCCGCCGCGGTTCCTCGCCGCGACCCCGCATGGTTACCACGATGGCGCGGCCATCGGTGCGGCGTTGCGCGCCGCCGCCTTCCGGCAGGTCGACGTCGCGACGGTGACGCTGCCGAGCGTGGCCCCCTCCGCCGATGACGTGGCCACCGGCTTCTGTCAGGGCACCCCGATCCGCGAGGAGATCGTGCGCCGCGGCTGCCGAACCATTTCGGGAGTTCTGCTCACATGCCTGCGGCCGAGTCGGGTCCGCAGGTCGCGCCCCACGGCCTGCTTCTGGCTGCAGCGAGTAAGTGTCTGCTGGCTGTGACTTGCAATGTCTGGCATATCGGACCAATCCGTGGGCGCTTCGGCTCCGAATGAACTCCGAGTGATCCAGCGTGACGAAGGACGGTTGTTCGATGGCGGAACGCGGCAGGAGCCGCCGGGTGCAGCATCTGACTTCAGTGCCCTGCCCGGGCCCCGCGGGGGCGGTGGACGCGAACGACCTGTTGCGCGCAGTCGGGCGTGGTGACGAGGCCGCGTTCGCCCGGCTCTACGATCTGGTCGCGCCGCGGGTGTACGGCCTGATCCGGCGGGTGCTGCGCGATCCGGCGCAGGCCGAGGAGGTGGCCCAGGAGGTGCTGGTCGAGGTGTGGCGCACTGCGGCCCGCTTCGACCCGGCCCACGGGTCGGCGACCTCATGGGTGTTCACGATCGCGCACCGGCGGGCGGTCGGCCGGGCCCGGTCCGAGCAGTCCTCGGCCGAGCGGACGGTGCGGGCCGGGGCGGCGGCGATCGACACGCCGTACGACGAGGTGGCCGACGAGGTGTCGGGGCGGCTGGAACGTCAGCAGGTGCGCCGCTGTCTGGATGATCTGACCGAGCTGCAGCGGCAGGTCGTCACGTTGGCGTACTACCAGGGGCACTCGTATCCGCAGGTCGCGGAGTTGTTGAAGACGCCTTTGGGCACGGTGAAGACGCGGATGCGCGACGGTTTGATCCGGTTGCGTGACTGCTTGGGTGTGGAGGTGACGGCATGAGCGCCGACATTCATTCGCTGGTCGGGGCGTTCGCGCTGGACGCGGTGGACGATCTTGAGCGGGCCGCGGTCGATCGTCACCTGCGCGAGTGCGACGCGTGCCGGATCGAGGTCGCCGAGTTGCGGGAGGCCGCGGCCCGGTTGGCCGACGGCGCCTGGTCGGTGCCGCCGCCGCGGCTGCGCGAAAACGTCCTCGCAGCGGTCGCGACGACGCGGCCGCCGCTGTGGTCGCTGCGGTCGGCGCGGGCACCGGTGTCTTCGTCGTTCAGGATCAGCGTGTACGCGATGAGCGCACCGTCGCCGCGGCCGCGCGCGTGCGCGAGGAGCAGGTCCAGAACATCTTGGCTGCCCCGGACGTGGTGCTGCGCGATCAGCCGCTGAGCACCGGAGGCAAGGTCACGGTCGCGTTTTCGCGGCAGCGGGACAGTGGGGTGATCCTGATGAGCGCGGATGCGACGCCCTCGGACGGCAGGGTGTTCCAGTTGTGGACGGTGCGCGCCGGTACTCCGGTGTCGGAGGGTGCGCTCGCGGTCGGCCAGACGTCGGTGGTGAAGGTGGTCACCGGAATGTCGTCGGCGTCCGCGGTCGGTGTGTCGGTGGAGCCGCCGGGCGGATCGTCCATGCCGACGCTGATGGTGGCCGGCGTGAAAACAATCTGAGATTCCACCAATCCGCCGCCGGACCGGCTCCGAATCATCGGTGTAAGTGCCGATAATGAGGAGTAAAACGATGCGTGCAACGAAGCTCACCGCCCTGGCCGCCGCGACGGTCTTCGCGATCTCCCTGTCCGCCTGTGGCAGTGACTCCGACGACAGCAGCAGCGGCGGGACGACGGCTGCGGCGCCGACGATGACCTCGGCGGCGCCCAGCATGGCCCCGAGCATGGGCAGCACCGACATGGTGAACTTCGGCCCGGGATGTGCGGCGGTGCCGGCCGACCCGGCCAACGCCGGCAGTTTCGAGGCGATGGGCAAGGTGCCGGTGGCCACGGCCGCGTCCGGCAACCCGCTGCTGTCCACCCTGGTCACCGCGGTGAAGAAGGCCGGTCTGGTCGACTCGCTGAACTCGGCCGACGGGGTGACCGTGTTCGCGCCGACCAACGACGCGTTCGCGAAGATCCCGAAGGCGACCCTGGACAAGGTCCTGGCTGACAAGAAGACGCTGACCAGCATCCTCACCTATCACGTGGTGCCCGGCAAGCTGACCCCGGCGGACCTGGCCGGCACCCACAAGACGCTGCAGGGCGACGACCTGACCGTGACCGGCAGCGGCGAGGACTTCAAGGTCGGCGCGGACAGCGCGTCGGTGATCTGCGGCAACGTGCAGACGGCCAACGCGAACGTGTACATCATCGACTCCGTCCTGATGCCGAAGAGCTGATGAGCCGGCTAGACGGGGCGATCAGCGGGATCGTCGCGGCGGGTGCCGGTATCGCGGCGACGAGGTGGCGGGCCGCGATACCGGTGGGCACGGGTGTACTCGGTGTGGCGGG
>KL571561.1:2844-3702 GCA_000715855.1 Actinoplanes liguriensis | reverse complement strand
TCCGCGGGCCCGGCGGCCACGGGAGGCGGGGAGGAGTCCGGCCAGAGCCGGGGGCGGCGCTGGGCGGCCACGTCCTCGACCCAGCCGAAGAGCAGCACGGCGACCGCGGTCAGGACCATCGTCATGGCCAGCGTGACCGGCTTCTCCAGGTGGCCCAGGTCGTCGAGGGTCAGGAACGTGAGGACCGGCCAGATCGCGGCGATCGCCAGGTTGTGCCAGAGGTAGACGGTGACCGCGCGGGCGTTGAGCAGGGTCACCGCGCGGTCCAGGAGCGGCAGCCGGGAGAGCCAGCCCATGCTCGGCTGCCAGCGCAGGAAGAGCAGCACGAACGCGAGCGAGTAGAGGGACTGCGACTCCGACACGTCGTTCAGGTCCCAGGCGTCCTCACCCTGGTGGCCGCGCTGGTACCAGAGCGCGGCGCCGGCCAGGACCGCCGCCAGGAAGACCACCGTCGCCGGGGCGAGCTTGCGCAGCCGGCCGTCGCGGTGGGCGAACCCGGTGATCCAGCACGCGGCGTAGGTGACGAAGTCCCACATCACCACGTCGGCCGTCTCCGGCAGCTCGAAGCCGGACTTGTCGAGCAGCGCGATCGCCACGAACGGCGCGAGCACCAGCAGCCAGCACGCCGGTCCCATCCGCTTCCAGAGGAACCAGAGCAGCGGCGAGAGCACGATGAACCAGACGTACGCCCGGATGTACCAGAGCGGCTCCCAGGAGTCGACGCCGAGCTCGCTGCCCGGTGGGTCGCCGAGCGGCAGGATCCAGAAGGCGAGCTTCCACCAGGTGAACGGGTGCTCGCCACCCTCCTCCCGCGACCAGCCCAGGACGATCATCGCCGGTACGGCGAGGAGCCCGAGC
>KL571561.1:0-2626 GCA_000715855.1 Actinoplanes liguriensis | reverse complement strand
ATGTGTATAAGAGACAGACCCGGGGGGCCGGCCGTCGCTCCAGCGACGCCGCGGTCAACGACCCGGCGAGCGCGAACATGACACCCATCGCGGGCATCACGATCGACAGCCAGGACCAGCCGAAGAGGTGGTAGACGATCACCCGGAGGATTGCCGCGGCACGAAGCAGGTCCAGGTATCGGTTTCGCACCGGGGAACCGTAGCCACGTGGTGTCCCGTTCTGACACGGTCGGACGGCTTACAAGACCGTCTTACCGGATTACCCCGATAGCGGGAACTCTGGCGGTATCCGGTGCGATTGTGCGACGCCTGTGTATCGGCGTGATCCACCTTTGCGCTGCTCACGACGTACGCATAAATGGTTGTCGAAACAGTCGTCCCCCGGAGCGCCCCGGCGGCGAAGTGACCGCCCCGCGTCTGTGACGTTGGTCAACCCCGAGAGCGCCCTCCAGAAGCCGGGGCGCGCGACGGATGGGGATCGACGAAGTCATGCGCAAGTCTCTGGTGGTGCTCGCCGCGGTCGCCGTCGCGGGCGGGGTGGTCACGACGCGGGCGGCGGCGCGGGAGCCGGCGGCCGCCGACCTGTTCGCCGCCTCGCACGCCGCGGTCACCGCCGCCAGCATCTCCTCCAGCCCCTTCGCCCCGGTCCAGCAGCAGGTCCTCGCCCTGATCAACCACAACCGCGAGAAGGTCGGCTGCTCGCCGGTCACCCTCGACAGCAGGCTGATCGAGGCGGCCAACCGGCACGCCGCCGACATGGCCCGCCAGGGCTACTTCGGGCACAACTCCAAGAACGGGCAGAACCCCGGCCAGCGGGTCACCGGCGCCGGGTACCGCTGGCGGCTCTTCGGCGAGAACATCGCCCTCGGCCAGGACAGCCCGTGGGACGTGGTGAACGGCTGGATGGCCAGCCCCGAGCACCGGGCGACCATCGCCGACTGCAAGCTCGACCAGATGGGCGTCGGGCTGGCGCTCAACGCCAAGCGCACGCCCTACTGGGTGCAGGACTTCGCCACCCGGTTGTAACGGCAATACAACTCCCCGGAGCGGGATTTCACATCAAGCACGCGACCGGGATGCCGACTGGCATCCCGGTTTCATGTCACCGTCCCTCCCTCGATCGTTTTCGCGGGGCGGTTGTGCTTCGATGTGCGAACGACACTCCTGGGGAGGATGTGATTTGGCAGTGAAACGTGTTACCGCACGTCTCGCGACAGCGGTCATGGCTGCCGTCGTCGGCGGCGGTCTCGGCGTGACCGCATTGACGCCGGCGAGTGCCGGCGCCGCGGTGCGGACCGCGCCGGTGGCCACCTCGGTGGTCACCAAGGCGGCCGCCGCGTCCTGTGCGACCGGCAAGTACCAGAAGCAGGTCGAGACGTACCTGAAGAAGATCGGTGGCTACGGCACGGTCACGGTCGACGGCAAGCAGTCGGCCGCGGACTGCGCCGCGATCATCAAGTTCCAGAAGCGGTTCGGCATCCAGCCGGCCAAGGGTCTGGCCGGTCCGACGACGTACGACGTGGCCAAGCGGCTCGCGGCGACGAGCACCGCGGCCTGCAAGGCCAAGAAGACCGGCATCACCTTCTGCGTGGACCTGACCCACCAGACGACCTGGGTGATGAAGAACGGCAAGGTCTACGTCAAGCCGACCATCACCCGGACCGGCATGAAGGGCTACCGGACCCCGGCCGGCACCTTCAAGATCAACAAGCGGACGCGCAAGGAATGGTCCGACCCGTACCACGTCTGGCTGCCCTACTGGCAGCGCTTCATCGGCGGCCGCGGGTTCCACCAGACCACCACCTACATCCACGACAAGTGGCGCGGTTCGCACGGTTGCGTCAACCTGCTCCAGCAGGACGCCGCCAAGTACTACAGCATCGGCAAGATCGGTTCGACCGTGAAGGTCTTCGGGCGTCGTCCCGGCACCTGATCCGTCGATGTCAGAAACGGGCCGTCCCCACCGCGGGGGCGGCCCGTTCCGCATTCCCCGACATAGAGTGTCCTCTGTGTCTCGCACCCACTCCCGGGGAGCGCTGATCGTCGGCGGAACCCTGGTGCTGCTCCTGACGACCGCCGCCTCCTGCGATGCCGACGACACCGGCGTACGCCTCGGGTCCGCCGCCGTCGGCACCGTCGACGAGATCGTGGAGGCGCCCGGATCGGTCACCGCCCGGACCGCCGCGACCGTCGCCGCGCCGGCCGCCGGCACCATCGGCGAGCTGCGCGTCGAGCCGGGGGACAAGGTCACCAAGGGCGACGTGCTCGCGGTGATCGACTCGCCCGAGGTGCGGCAGCGCCGGGACGCGGCGCTGAAAGCCCTGGACCAGCTCCCTTCGGGCGGCGGTGTCTCGACCGGCAATTTTTCTCAAGTCCAGAAGAAGACGGACAAAAACGCTTTGGCTGCCTTTGATCAGGCGGCCGACGCGGCCGGCAAGATCACCGACCCGGTGCTGCGGAAAGCGTTCCAGCAGCAGCTGAAGGCGGCCCGCGAGCAGTACCGGGCGGCGTCCGACGCGGCCGCCGCCGCTGTCCGCGCCGTGCAACGCGGGGTCTCCTCACTCGGCCAGGCGGTCGGCTCACTCTCCGCCGCGCAACGGCTTCAGGCCCAGCAGGCGTACGACCT
>KL571560.1:452-3087 GCA_000715855.1 Actinoplanes liguriensis | reverse complement strand
TCTACCACTACGACGACTCGCGGTTCACGGGGTCGATCAAGGTCGTGAACAGCGGCTCCGCCGCCGCGACGGACTGGGCGGTGACGCTGAGCGTGCCCGGCGCGGAATCCGTCTCGGCCGGCTCGGCGGGGGTCGAGGTGTCCCAGTCCGGGTCGGTGGTGACGTTCCGGCCGGCCGGGGGTTCGCTGGCGGCCGGTAGGTCGGTGAGCTTCGGGTTCTCCCTGGACGAGGAGCCGGAGAGCGCGCCGCGCGGGTGCGCGATCGACGGGGTCGCCTGCTCCTAGCCTCCTCCGGCCGCCGCACTCTGCTCCTGACCGGTATCGCCCGCCCCGGGTGGCCTCGGCCGTTTTCCGCCGACGCGCCGATCTCCGTTTGTCGCCCGTCGTTCGTCGTCGCGATGTTTTGTCGGAGGCGGGTGGTACACCCGAGTCCTAAGGTTCGTGGGAAGCGACGAGACCGGAGGGTGGCGGATGACCGGCGACGGGTTGAGCCGTGGACTCAGCGACATGTGGCGATCCCTGGTGCTCAATGTGCCAGTGGCGCTGGCGTTTCTCGCGGTGCTGCTGATCGGCTGGCTGCTGGCCCGCCTGGTCCGCACGATCACGGCGAAGGCGCTGCGCCGCGTCGGCCTGGACCGCGCCGTCGAGCGTGGCACGGCCGGCCGTCTGCTGCGCGGCACCGATCCGATCGCGCTCCTGGCCTGGCTGGCGTATTGGGCGGTCCTGCTGATCGCCCTGCAGCTCGCCTTCGGCCTCTGGGGTCCGAACCAGGTGAGCACCCTGCTCAACGCGCTCATCGCGTGGCTGCCACAGGCGTTCATCGCGATCGTGATCGTGGTGGTCGCCGTGGCCGTGGCCGGCGCCGCCCACGATCTGATCGGCAACGCGCTGGGCGATCTGGGCTACGCACGGGTGATCGCCAAGGTCGCCGCCGCGGTGATCGTGACCCTGGGCGTGATCGCCGGGCTGGACCAGGTCGGCATCGCCACCTCGGTCACCCGTCCGCTCCTGATCACGGTCCTGGTCACCGTCGCCGGCGTGATCATCGTGGGCGTCGGCGGCGGGCTGATCCGGCCGATGCAGCAGCGCTGGGAGGGCTGGCTGGACTGTGCCGCGGTCGAGTCCGCGGCGATCCGGGAGCAGGCCCGCGCCTTCTCCGCGGAGCGCGCCCGCCAGGCCGAGGCCCGCGCCGAGGAGGAACGCCGTGCGGAAGAGGCCCGCGCCGAGGAACAACGCCGTGCGGAAGAGGCCCGCGCCGAGGAACAACGCCGCGCGGAAGAGGCCCGGGCCGAGGAGGAGCGTCGCGCCGCGGAAGCCCGCAGGGCGAAGGAGGCTCGTCTCGCGGAGGAGGCCCGCAAGGCGGAGGAGGCCCGTCGCGCCGAGGAGGCCCGCCGGGCGGAAGAGGTCCGCAAGGCGGAGGAGGCTCGTCGCGCCGAGGAAGCCCGCCGGGCGGAGGAGACCCGCAAAGCCGAGGAGGCCCGTCGCGCTGAGGAAGCCCGGCGGGCCGAAGAGACCCGCAAGGCCGAGATGGAGCGTCGCGCGGCCGAGGCCCGCCGGGTCGAGGAGCAGCGTCGAGCCGACCAGGCCCGGCAGGCGGAGGAGAATCGGCGCACCCACGAGGCGCGACAGGCCGAGATCGAGCGTGCCGCCCGGGTCACCGAGGAGCGCCGGGCCGCGGCCGAGCGCTGGGCCGCCTCCAACCGGCGCGCCGAGGAGGAACGCCGAGCGGCCGGCCGCCCCGAGCCGGAGGGCGACGAGACGCAGGTGATCTTCCCGCCGGAGGAGGATGCGCTGCACTTCATCCCGGGCTTCGGGCGCGACGACGCGGTTCCCGCTCGTCGTCGCGGTGGCCCGGTCCCGGCGTCGGGCTCGGGGGAGACGACGGTGATCACTCCGGGCGTGCGGCCTTCGGGCGTCGAACGGCATGCGGAAGATGCCGGCGACGAACGGCATGCGGACGATGCCGGCGACGACTCCTCGACGGACGAGTCGGTGATCATCCACGACGCGACCGAGTTGAGCGGGCCCGGCCGGGGCGGGCGGTCCGTGATCAGGAGTGGTTCCTCCGACCACGACACGACCGTGTTCGACGAGCCGGGCGAGGCCGGGGATCACCGGGAGGCCGGCCGGGAAGCCTCCACGCCGGCTCCGGACGACGGCGAGACGACCCTTCCCAACGCGACGGCCGCTGGTTCCGGGGCCTCCGGCGTGGTGGATCGAGGGGTCGGCGACGAGGTGACCTCGCCGGATGTGACGGTTGCTGGTGCCGGGGACTCGGGCGCGGTGGATCGGCGGGTCGACGACGAGGAGCCGACCACGGTGATCACGCAGGGCTCGGGGGAGGAGACCACGACTGTCCTGCCGTCGCCGGGCTCGGAGCGGACTGTGGTGATCGAGAACAGCGAGGACGGTGACCGGACCCAGGTGGTTCCACTCCCGGATCCGGATCAGGCGCGGGACTCTTCCGGCTCGCGGGATGACTCGCGGGATGACGAGCCCACCAACCCGGGGCGCTGACCGGCTGCCCTGTCTGTGACCGGCCGGGTTCTGCGGGTAGTGCGGTCCGGCGTTGTCGGGCGACCCCGGTCGCGGGCCGACGCCGCCCGCGCCGCGTTCGCCCCGCGGATGCCGATGGT
>KL571560.1:0-179 GCA_000715855.1 Actinoplanes liguriensis | reverse complement strand
GATGGTGCTGGCGCAAAAGCGGAGGGCCGGCACCGCGAGGCGGTGCCGGCCCTGTTCGGCGGCTGGTGGTGACGCTTGCCCTGCTTCGATCGGCCGGTGGTGGCTTGCTTGCCGTGCTTCGGCCGGCTGGTGGTGGCGTGCTTGCGTTGCTTCGGCCGGCTGGTGGTGGCGTGCTTGCC
>KL571559.1:1382-4019 GCA_000715855.1 Actinoplanes liguriensis | reverse complement strand
GTGAAGCCGTACTGGGCGCCGGCCTTCGGGAACCAGTCCCGGGCCTCTTTGTCGAAGTCGATGTGCGCGGCGTCCCAGGTGCCGTTGTAGAAGGCGAGCACCTTGAACGGGGTGGCGGCGACCGCCTGGGTGGTGTGCGCGACCAGGCCGGTGGCGGCCATGGTGAGCAGGGCGATCATCGCCGTGAGGGCGCGTTTGAGCAGCTTGTGGGCCACGTCGATACCTCGGGGGACGAAGGGGCGGGGGAGGGCGGCGCCGCTTGGCGTACATCCTCAGGTATCGATGCCCCGGCCCGCAAGGTTAACAGTCCTAATAGTTAAAACATCTTCCTAAAGAGCGGAGCACACTGGCGGGCGTGACCGTATCCCTGCACCACATCGTGATCGACTCCCACGACCTCAAGGCACAGGCCCGGTTCTGGACCCGGGTCCTGGACTGGCAGATCCTGTCCGAACGCGACCGCGAGATCGTCATCGGCGCCGACGAGAACGCGCCCGTCGGCATCTGCCTCATGCCGGTGACCGACCGCAAGCAGGTGAAGAACCGCGTGCACCTCGACCTGACACCCGGCCCGGACGGGCGCGACGCGGAGGTGGAGCGGATCCTGGCGCTCGGCGCGCGCCGGGCCGACATCGGCCAGGCCGGCACCGAGTCGTGGATCGTGCTCGCCGACCCGGAGGGCAACGAGTTCTGCATCCTGCGCCCGAAGACCACCCTTATCGGCTGAGCGTCAGGGCAGGCCGGCGCGGAAGCCGGCTCCCCCTGGGACGCCCGGGAATGGCGCCGGAGGGACAGGCTGGTCGCGGGAGCGTCCGGGCTGGGCGTCAGTGTGGTTATCGGGCTGGTATTACCACGGTGAGGCCCAGCTGGTCGCGGGAGCGCCCGGGACACCGTGGTGCTGTGGATGATCGTGGTGCCGGGTCGGCGCGGGCCGCAGGTGGCCGCTCCTGATCCAGGTCAGCTGAGGACCCCGGCGATGAGGCGGATGGTGAACCCGTTGAGGCCGCGGTGCATGCCGACGAACGCGCACACCTGGTGGCTGATCCACAACCCGAGCCCACCACTGCCGGCCGGCCGGTCGGCGGGCAGCAGCCCAGCGTAGGGCGCGCGCGGACCGGTGCCGGCGTCCGTGACGGTCACGACGACGCGCCGCGCCGCCGTCCAGGCCCGCAGGGTCACCGGCGCCCGGCCGTGGATCATCGCGTTGGTGACGGCCTCGCTCACCCCCAGCAGCAGGCCGTTGCGGTCCTCCACGGTGAGATCGCTCGACGCGGCAGCCTCGGTGACGGCCGTGCGCGCCTGCCCCGGGTGGGGGTCGGTCAACTCCAGGACGGGCCGGCCCTGCTCCAGCGGGTCGCGCCAGGTGTCCGAGCGGGCGCTCAAGAACTCGGCCGGATCCTCGAACGCCGGATTGACGCTGTGCCGGTGCGCGTGCGCCACGTGCGGGTGGGTGCGGCGCACCTCGGCGACGACGTCGGCCGGGGCGGTCCGGGTGTCGTACGGGCAGATTCCCCACACCGGGAAGTCGCGGTACGCGTGGTTGACGACGGCCTCGTAGCGCGCCCACCAGTCCCACGGCGCGCCGACACCCGGATGCGGGACGTCGCCGGCCACCCGGATCTGCGGAACGCCGCGCGTCACGTACTCGCCGAACAGCGCCCGATATCCCCGGATGGCGGCCGCCGGCCGGGCATAGTGCACGTCCCCGTCGAGGAATCGGATGCCGCTGCCGTCACCGAAGGCATCGCGGACCAGACTCTGGTTGCCGGGGGCGAAAGCCGAGATCACCGGCTCACCGGCGGCCAGCCCGTCGGCGAAGAACGGCACGATCACGCTCAGGAACTGCTCGTCCGAGTCGTAGAACGCGGTCTCGTGGAAGTAGCCGGGATGCCCGGCCGCCGCGCCGGACCTCATGACGACACCACCTGCACTTCCAGACCGTCGATCGGAATCAGGTCGGCGATCATCTTGGCGACGCTGTCCCGCTGTGCCCGGAGCACCGCGGTCACGCCGAGCCCCGAAGCGTAGTCGGCGAGCACGGCCAGCGCGTGGTGGTCGACGAAGGCCAGCGCGGTGGCGTCGACAGTGATCCGCCCGTCGTGCGGGGCCGGCCGCGACTGGCGCAGCACGGTGGCGAGGACCTGCCGGTTGTCCGGGTCGATCTCTCCGGCAAGCGCCAGCGAGGCGGCCGCGCCGGGAGAGGAGAAGAGGCGGAACTGGCTGGAATCCGGGGTCAGCGCCGGATGCAGGCAGGACACCTGGGCCAGGACCGACCGGTCCAGGACCCGTCGGTCGAACCCGCACAGCCCGGCGACCGGGCGGCCCGCGATGAACGCGTCGACCAGGAACTCGTAGCGCAACCAGGCAGCCCGCTGCTGCTCGGTCCGGACGAGGGAGGTGACGTCGGCCGCGACCCGCAGACCGGTCCACCCGTCGGCCAGCGCCTGGTCGACGGCATGGGCGAACGTGGTGACCTGCTGCTCGGGCTCGACCGGGTCGCCGTCGCTGTACATCTCGGCGACCGAGGTGACCTGCGCCTGACCGCTCGACAGAGCGTCATCCAGCCCGTCGAGGCCGATCGGGGCGACCGTCTCCGCGCCGGCGATGTACAGGATCCGCTCACCGGCGGCGAGGCCC
>KL571559.1:0-1190 GCA_000715855.1 Actinoplanes liguriensis | reverse complement strand
ATGTGTATAAGAGACAGAGCCCAGCCGACATGGTCGTGCAGGCTCACCCCGCAGGCCGTGTCGATCACCCCCGACAGCCGCATCGCTGAAGCGTACCTCGCGCGCTTCCCCGAGCGGTTGCGGGAACGTAGGGTCCTTTCGTTCAGGTGTCACCCGTCCGGAGGAGCGTGCCGCAATGACCGCGAACGTCAGCGATGTCGAGGCGGCCGCGCTGGGCGCGGTGGACGAGACCGCCATCGCCACGACCCTGCTCGAGTTGCTCTCCGTGCCCAGCGTGACCGGGACCGACGCAGAGGCGGAACTGCAGCACGTGCTGGCCGGGCACCTGCGGCGGCTGGACCTCGACGTCGACCTGTGGTCCATGGACCTGCCCGGGCTGCGCGCGCACGACGGCTTCCCGGGCGGGGAGGCGCCGCGGAGCGAGGCGTGGGGGCTGGTGGGCGCCACCCCGGACACCGGCGACGGGCCGACGCTGATCCTGCAGGGGCACGCTGACGTCGTACCGCCGGGGGATCTTGCGCAATGGGCGGGGGACCCGTTCCGGCCGTGGGTCGCCGGTGACGTGGTGCACGGGCGGGGCGCCTGCGACATGAAGGCCGGAGTGGTGGCGATCCTGGCCGCCCTCGCGGCGATCCGGGCGGCCGGGGTGCGGCTGCGCGGACGCGTGTCGACGCACTTCGTGGTCAGCGAGGAAGACGGCGGGCTCGGTGCGTTCGGCACCCTGCAGCGCGGGCACACCGGCGACGCCTGCATCATCACCGAGCCGACCGGCGGCGCCCTGATGATCGCGAACGCCGGCGCGCTGACGTTCCGCATCGAGGTGCCGGGCCGGGCGACGCACGGCAGCACCCGGTACGCCGGGGTCAGCGCCGTCGACGCGTACCTGCCGATCCATCACGCCCTGGCCCGGCTGGAGGAGCGTCGCAACGCCGAAGCCGATCCGCTGATGGTGGAGTACCCGGTGGCGTACCCCCTCTCGGTCGGGACCGTGCGGTCCGGTGACTGGGCCAGCAGCGTGCCCGACCTGCTGGTGGCCGAGGGACGGCTCGGGGTCCGGCTGGGCGAGGACCCGTCGGCGGCGCGCGCCGGTCTGGAAGAGTGCGTGGCCGAGGCCTGCGCCGGCGACCCGTGGCTGCGCACCCACCCGGCGACGGTGACCTGGCCCGGCGGACAGCTGTCTCTTATACACA
>KL571558.1:2955-5592 GCA_000715855.1 Actinoplanes liguriensis | reverse complement strand
TCAGAGATGTGTATAAGAGACAGACATCATGTTCGGGCTGCTGGGAATCGCCGCCGCCGCGCTGGGCGTCGTCGCGGTGATCACCTTCGTCATGAGGGTCGGGCTGTTCATCGTTTTGGTCGGGATCGGCCCGATCGTCTTGGTCCTGCACGCCACACCTCAGACCGAAGGCATCGCCTACACGTGGTGGCGCGCCGTCGGCGCGTGCGGGGTCATTCAGGTCGGCCAGGCCGTGATTGTCCTGGCCACCGTGAAGGTGTTCTTGACCCCCAAGGGCATGGAAGTGCTGGGTATCCCGGCCAGCGGTAAGGGCCTGGTCGGGGTGCTGGTCTGCATCACGATGCTGTGGTTGCTGATCAAGCTGCCTGGTCTCATGAAGCAATTCGTGCTCGGCCCCATGGGGCTACAGGGCCAGGGCCGAGGGTTGATCGGGCAACTGCTTCAGGCATACGTCACCTTCAAGACCCTCGGCGCTGCCGCCGGCCTGCTCGGCGTAGGCCGCAACGCCGCGACGAGCCGGGCCGCCACGAGCACTGCCAGGGAGGGGACGGCAACCCGGCCCGTCCCCACCCGCCGAGTAGCACCGTCCCCGGCTAGGTCACGCCCGGGGACCGCCGCCCCCGTGCAGTTCAGCCATGCTCCGGCCGCCCAGACCCCGCTACCGGCACCGGCAGGGGCCAACGGGCCGCCCGCGTTCAGTAACCCGGCACAGCCCGCTACGCCCGGCCCGGCCCCGTCCGGTCCGGCTCCGGCCGCGTCGTTCTCCCACCCGTCCACGCCCGGCCCGAGCACCGCCCGGCCGAGCACGCCCGCCGGAAACCCAGCCTTCAGCAACAGCGCCCCTGCGCCGTCGAGCCCATCGCCGACCGGGCCGCCACCTGCGGCAACATTCTCCTCGGCGGAGACGCAGACGGCGCCGCGTCGGCCTCCGGCCCCGATCACACCCGTGTTCTCCAACGCGCCGGCCGCACGGCCGAGCTCACCGAACACCGCGAAACCGGCAACAGGCCAAGGGGCCACGAAGAAGGCACCCGCGAAGCGGCCGACCGCGACACGGCGAGCCGCCGAACCGCAGGCCGCGCCGCGTCCCGGCCGTTCCACCAGCACGCGGCGGCAGACACCTCCGGCCACCGGAGCGGCATCGACACCGCTACCTGCCTCGTCGGCCCAGCCACCCCAGCGACCCGCGCCGCGCGGCACGACCACTCCAGTGTTTCGTCCCGCCGCGCCGCCACCGTCTTCGCAGGCCAGAGACACCGGGACGGGGTCGTCCCCGGAGTCGTCCCCGCCGTCCCCGCCATCGGTGCGGCGCCGTCCCCGAGGAGGTAAAGCGTGAGTCACCGTAGTGACGAGCCGCCGATGCGCGCTCGTATCCCCGCTGACGTGGAGCGCGAAGATCGGGTCGCGTTCGGCATGACCTGGCACCAGCTCGTCATCCTGACCGTCACCGGCCTGCTGCTCTATGCCGCCTGGACCGCCGTGGCCACGGTGATCCCGCCGCTGCTGTTCCTCGTGCTAGCCGTCCCGATCGCGGGAGCAGCGTTCTTCCTGGCCGTCGGCCGCCGCGACGGCATCAGCCTCGACCGGTGGCTACTCAACGCCCTCCGGCACCGGCGCGCACCGCACCGGCTCGTCCCGGCCGACGGCCCGATCACCCCGGCCCCCGCCTGGGTAGCCACCACGGCCGGGCCGGGCGACCGGCTCCCGCTGCCCGCACCGCTGCAACTCCCCGCACGCGGCATCACCGGCGACGGCCTGATCGACCTCGGCCCGGACGGCACCACGGGTCTGGTCAGCGCCTCGACGGTGGCGTTCGGGCTGCGCACGGCCGCCGAGCAGAACGGCCTGGTCGCCGCGTTCGCCCGCTGGCTACACAGCCTCGACGGCCCCACCCAGATCCACGTCCGCGCCCAGCGCGTCGACCTGACCCACCTCGCCGACCGCCTCCGCACCGACGCGCCCGGCCTGCCGCACCCGGCCCTGGAACAGGCCGCCCGCGCGCACGCCGCGTTTCTCGACGACCTCGCCGAGCGCCGCGAGCTGCTGCACCGACAGATCACCATCGCGGTCCGCAGCACCCGCAGCCCCGGCAACACCGTCCACCAGGCCGCCGAGACCGTCCGGGCCTTGTCCGGCTGCGAGGTCGCCGCACGAGAACTCGGCCCCGAAGACACCGCCTCGGTACTGGCCGGCGCCCTCAACCCCTCCGCCCATCTCGGCCCAGCTGCCCACCGGCAGGGTGCCGCCTTCGACGAAAGCGAGCAGCCGTGAACCTCTTGTCGCGTCGCCGTCCCCGAGCCGTCCCCGAGCCGGGGACAGTCGTCCCCGGCAGCCCGGACGCGGTCGAGGTCGGGGGACGATCCGTGCGGGTCGGGGACGGCTACACCGCGACCCTGGCCGTGACCGGCTACCCGGCCGAGGTCGGTCCCGGCTGGCTCGAACCGCTGCTGTCCTACCCCGGCCGCGTCGACGTGTCGCTGCACATCGAACCCGTCCCGCCGGTCATCGCCTCCCAACGGCTGCGTAAGCAGCGCTCGCGGTTCGAGGCATCGCGCCGGCAGGACGCAGGCAAGGGCCGCCTCGACGATCCGGAGCTGGACGCGGCCGCGGCCGACGCCGCCGAGCTAGCCGCCCGCC
>KL571558.1:2012-2685 GCA_000715855.1 Actinoplanes liguriensis | reverse complement strand
CTACCTGACCGTGCACGCCGACAGCGAGCCGGAGCTCACCGACCTGATGACCGAGGTCCGCGCCCTGGCCGCGTCGCTGCTGCTGGACGTCGCCCCGGCCACCTGGCGACAGCTGCAGGGCTGGATCACCGGCCTGCCGCTCGCCTTCGACGCCCTCGGAATGACACGAATCTTCGACACCGACGCGCTCGCCGCCGCGTTCCCGTTCACCAGCCCCGACCTGCCCAGCACCACCGGCGAGGGCGTGCTGTACGGGCTGAACCTGCAATCGCCCGGCGTGGTGATCTGGGACCGGTGGGCACAGCCCAACTACAACTCCGTCATCCTCGCCCGCTCCGGCGAAGGCAAGTCCTACCTGGCCAAACTCGACCTGCTCCGCAACCTCTACCAGGGCGTCGAAGCGTTCGTCATCGACCCCGAAGACGAGTACGTGCGCCTAGCCGAGGCGGTCGGCGGGACCGTCATCCGGCCCGGCGTCCCCGGCGTGCGAATCAACCCCCTTGACCTGTCGGCAGGCGACGGCGAAGACGCGCTCATACGTCGGGCGCTGTTCATGCAGACCTTCGTCGCGGTGCTGACCGGCGGGGCCGGAGTGTCGCCGGAGGAAGCCGCCGCCCTCGACGTCGCGGTGCTGGCCGCCTACCGGGCCAAAGGCATCACGAGCGATCCGCGA
>KL571558.1:0-1792 GCA_000715855.1 Actinoplanes liguriensis | reverse complement strand
CCCGCGCCGCTGCTGGCCGACGTCGCCGCCGCCCTAGACGAGTCCGGCGAGGCGGGCCGCGTGCTGGCCGCCCGGCTCTACCCGTACGTTGCCGGATCGTTCAAGGGCCTGTTCGACGGCCCGACCAGCACCGCCGCCGCCGGGCACCTGGTCGTGTACGCGATCAAGGACCTGCCCGAGGAGTTGAAACCGGTCGGGACGCTGCTGATCCTGGACGCGATCTGGCGCACCGTCAGCACCTCGCACCACGCTGGCACCCGGCGCAGGCGCCTCGTTCTCGTCGATGAGGCGTGGCTGATGCTGCGCGCGGGACTCGGTGCGCAGTTCCTGTTCCGGCTGGCGAAATCGGCCCGCAAGTACAAGGCCGGGCTCGGGGTGATCACCCAGGACGCCGCCGACGTTCTCTCGACCGATGTGGGTCGGGCGGTCGTCTCGAACGCGGCCACGCAGGTGCTCTTGCGGCAGGCGCCGCAGGCCATCGACGCCGTCACCGAGGCGTTCGGGCTCACCGACGGCGAACGCGCGTTCCTGTTGTCCTGCCAACGCGGCGATGCCCTGCTCGCGGCCGGGGCGGACCGGGTGGCGTTCCACAGCATCGCCTCCGACGACGTCGAGCACGACCTGGTCGTCACCGGCCCCGCCGCGCCGCGCCGTTGAACCCTCTTCCGGATCGGAGCCCCGTCATGATCCTGTCCGCTCTGTCGTCCCCGCTCGTCACGCTGTCGTCCCCGCTGCTGGGACCGTCGTCCCCGGCGTCGTCCCCGTCCCCGCAGTCGTCCCCGCTCGGCTGCGTCCCCGGGCAGAACGGCATCCCCGGCTCGGTCATCGGCGAGCTGCTGTGCGGCACCTGGGGCCAGAACGCCCCGGAGGCGCTGTGGCGCAGCCTTCAAGAGTGGTGGCCGCTCTGGGCGGCCGGCATCGCCGTCCTCATCGCGCTCATGGTGGCGTGGCGAGGGTGGAAGCGCCGGGTGTGGCGCAAGCACATCCGGGCCGCGCGGTGGTTGGAGATCATCCCGCCGGTCTCGGCGAGTCCGGCTGCCACGATCGGTCTGTGGGATGTGTATAAGAGACAGGGTCTGTGGCGGCTGCTCGCCACGCTGCTGCCCGCACCGGGCCGGTGGTCGCTGCGCCCGGCCCGCCTCGTTTGGGAGGTCCGCGCCGACGCGCACGGGATGAGGTGCGGCCTCTGGCTGTCCCCCGGGATCACCGCGACCTCGGTGCGCCGCAACCTGGAGAGCGCCTGGCCCGGCGTTCGCGTCGAGGAAACCGCCGCGCCGCGCGTCGCGGTCACCGCGACGTCAACCACCGTGGCGCTTCGACCTACCCAGCCCGACTGGCTACCCCTCGTCGAAGACCCGCCGACCGCGACACCGCGCTCCTGGGCGAACGCCCAGACGGACGAAGACCAGCTCCGAGCCGTGTACGAGGGCCTGGCCGCAGCCGGGCGCACTGGCGGCGGCCTTCTCCAGGTGCACCTCAGCCGTGCCCCGGCCTACCGGCTGCGAGTGCTGCACCGGGCGATGACCCACCCGGAGCGCGCCCGCCGCCCCAGCGGCACCCTGCGGGTGGCCGTCCTGCTCACCGACGGCCTGCGTAAGGCACTGCTGGGCGTGGCCAGCCTGTTCATGCCCGGCCCGTCGAGCCACGTGAGTCATCGGCGAACCACGGTGACCGACCCGTACCTGACCGAGCTGGCCCGCCGCGCCCGAACCAAGTACAGCTGCGGACCGCACTTCCTCGTCGCGGTCCTCGCCACCGCCGGCGGCCCGACCAAGGACGCCGCCCGCTCGGC
>JNYN01004545.1 GCA_000715855.1 Actinoplanes liguriensis | reverse complement strand
GATCCGGACTCGGTGACGCGGGCCGGGGCGGTCCGCGGAATCGGGCTGCTCGGCGAGCCGCTCGACGCCGTGGAGGCCGTGGCCGACGACCCCGACTGGCTGGTCCAGCAGGCGGTCAACAGCGTCGGCCGCGCGCACGGCAAGGCCTAGCCAGCGGCATCGTCGTTTCGGTTTCGGTTTCGGCGTCGGCTCGGTGCGCGCCGCTCCGACTTCGGCGCGCCGCGGGCCGCCGGTTGCCGGTCAGGACAGACTCGAGCCGGTCACCTTCGGATTGCCGGAGCCCAGGTAGAAGATGCCGGGCAGCCCCGTCGTCTCGAAGCCGGCACTCGGGTTCTTACGGAGCTTCGAGTTACGGATGACCACCGTCCCGGTCCGGTCGTTGCTGACGAAGAAAATCGCACCGCCGCCCTCGACCGCCTTGTTGCCCTCGATCAGCGTGCCGTCCAGCGTCAGCGTCATCCTGTCGCCGTCGTTGTAGATCGCACCGCCACTGCCCCCGCCCGGCGTGCCGGAACGAGCCGGGTTCGCCCCCTTGCCGACCGCCGAGTTGCCCGAGAAGTAGCTGTTCAGCACCGTCCACGAGACGCCGATGCTGCTCAGCGCCGACCCGTTCGAGCAGACGCCGCCGGTGAACGTGCTCCCGACGACGTAGACCGGCGTGTCCCCGCCCTGGTCCAGCACCCGGATCGCCGCGCCGCCCAGGTCGGGCCCGGTCCGGTCGCACCTGTTGTTCGTGAACCGCGCGTTGACCACCTTCAGGTGACCGCCGCGCACGAAGATCGCTCCCCCGCCGCCGCCCTCGGTGTCGTCGCCGGTGCTGTTGCCGCCGGTGAACGCGATGTTCTGGACCGTCATCCGCGGCGTGTCCTGATCCTGGCAGTGCGACGTGGTCCAGCCCTGCGCCTTGTCGCACGTGTTCATGTAGAGGATCCGGCGCTTGCCGCCGCCGCTGAGCGTCACCTTGTTGCCGCCGTCGAGCACGAGCGTGGTGTGCGCGTTCTTCACCTTGGCCGTGGCGGTCATCGTGATGGTGACCGGCGCCGGCCCGCAGTCGAACGTGACGATGCCGCCCGCCGCGACCGCCTTCACCACCGCCGCGGAAGTGCAGCTCGCCGGGGTGCCGGTCCCGACCGTACGATCCGGTTTGCCGGTGTTGATCGGTTTCGCCGCGGACGGGATCGTGGCCCTGCCCGACGAGTTGCCGGGCTTGGGGAGGAACGTCTCCTTCACCGTCTTCTTCGGAGTGGGCGAGACGGACGCCGAGACCGACGGGACCGCGGACGGCACACCGGACTCGACCGGCACGGCGGAGACCGACGGCGCCGCGACGAACTGGGTCGGCGCGTCACCCTTGTCCTCGGCCGAGCACGCGCCCACCATGAGCAGGCTCAGCAGCCCGGCAACCAGTCCCCGTCGATTTCGCACCGGGCGATGCTAAGCCCTGGCCGTCCCGCTTCGCACTCCCGAACAACCGGCCTGTGGACAACTACGGGGCGACGCCCGAGGACGCCCGCACCACCAGGCACGTCGGCAGCACCACCTCGCCGCTCGCGACCCCGTTGCGCCCGAGCAGCAGATCCAGCCCGACCGCCCCGGCCCGATCCTTCGGCACGGCGACGCTGGTCAGCGGTGGATGGCTCATCCCGGCCAGGCTCACGTCGTCGAACCCGACCACGCTGACCTGCCCGGGCACCGACGCGCCCCGGGCCGCCAGCCGGTGCAGCAGGCCGAGCGCGACCATGTCGTTGTAGGCGAGCACCGCCGTCGCCGGGCTCGCCAGCACGAGATCACCGGCGAGCAGGCCGCCCTCGAAGGTCGGCGCCACCGAGCCCAGCGACAGTATCGACAGCCCGGCCAGCGCCTCGACCCGCTGCCGGGTCGCCCACGAGCCCTCGGGGCCGGAGACGTACGCGATCCGCGCGTGACCCAGCGCCCGCAGATGCCCCACGGCCTGCCGGATCCCGTCCGCGATGTCCGCGACCACGGAGGACATTCCGGGCACCTGCCGATGCAGCAGCACCGTCGTCGCCGGGTCGGCCGCGGCGAGGATCTCCGCGTCGGAGGCCCGCGGCGAGCAGAGCAACAACCCGTCCGTGTTGCGCCCGAGCGTCGCGATCGCCTCCAGCTCGGCGACCGGATCCTCGTCGGTGTCGGTGATGAACACGCCGCAGTCGACGGCCCGGGCCCGCGCGCTCACCCCTTTGGCCACGTCCGCGAAGAACGGATTCCGAAGATCAGGGACAATCAACCCCAAATTTCCCGTACGGCCGGTGATCAGCCCCCGGGCAGCCCGGTTCACCCGGTAGCCCAGCCGCGTGGCCGCCTCGAGCACGGTCTCCCGGGTGGCCGCGCTGACGGTGCCCCCGGTCAGCGCCCGCGACACGGTCGACACGGAGACGCCCGCCTCACGCGCAACGTCCTGCACGGTCGTGCGCATCAAGTGTGAGCCCCCGTCCTCGGCTCGCGCCAGCATAACGACCACCCCCACCGCCCCGTCACACCCGCGGCCGCCTGCCGGATCCACGGCCGCCGAGTCGCGACACGCTCCGCGCCTGGCGCACGCAACCCGCAGCGGCACCCGGCCCGGCGGCCGGCCTACGCGACGCCGCTCCCACTCCCGGCGGCAGCGCGACTCGCTCTCTCGGCTGG
>KL571557.1:4281-4620 GCA_000715855.1 Actinoplanes liguriensis | reverse complement strand
GAGATGTGTATAAGAGACAGCTCCAGGGCTGGCTCGACTATCACCGGCAGACGCTGCTGCTCAAGTGCGCCGGCCTGACCGCCGAGCAACTGAAGAAGGCCGGCGTCGAGCCGTCGAAGCTGACCCTGCTCGGCCTGGTCCGGCACATGGCCGAGGTGGAGCGCTGGTGGTTCCGCACCAACGCCCTGCAGGACAAGGGCGCCGGGGATCTCTACTGCACCGACGACAACCCGGACGGCGACTTCGACGACGTGGCCGGCGCGGACCCCGAGGCGGACTTCGCCACCTTCCGAGCCGAGATCGTGGTCTGTGACGACTGTCTCTTATACACATTCTCTG
>KL571557.1:2846-4089 GCA_000715855.1 Actinoplanes liguriensis | reverse complement strand
TCAGAGATGTGTATAAGAGACAGCACGAGTTCCCCGGGCGGCGCGGCCCGATCAGCCTGCGCTGGGTCTACATCCACATGATCGAGGAGTACGCGCGGCACAACGGCCACGCCGACCTCCTCCGCGAGCGCATCGACGGCGTCACCGGCGCCTAGGCGGCCTAGCCGACCTGCGGGATCGTGGCCTTCCCCTGGTCCCGCAGGGTGAAGGCGCTCATCGCGTCGCCCTCGCCGCTCTCCTGCACCACCACCGTGCCGTCGCCGCCCTCGGCGAAGGCGAACAGGCCGGCGATCTCGATCAACCGGCCCTTGTTGTCCGCCGAGGCCGGGAACGTGAAGACCTGGTCGTCCTTGCCGGCGTCACAGGCCGCGGTCTTCAGGTTCAGCGGCTCGCTGCCACCGGGCGAGTTGACGACGAGGCAGAGCGCCTCGCCACCCTTGACGATCTTGCCCGTCTTGAGCAGGTACTCCTCCGCGCCGGCCTTGACCGGGGTGGGGACGAAGAGCGCCCGGTCCTCCAGATGGTCGGTGAGGGTCACCACCCCGTCCGGCCCGACCGTCAGGAGCTTCTGCCCGCCGGACTGGACGGTGCCGAAGGTGTACTGATGGCCGGGCTCGATCGCGGCGCCCGGCCCGACCGGGGCGAAAGCCGGCGGAGCGGTGGTGGTCGTCGCGCTCTCCACCGGCGCGGGAGCGCTGCTGCCGGACCCGGTGGCCCCGGTGTCGTCCTTGGCCGCGGAGCACGAGGCGACGAACAGAACAAGGGCGATCGCGCCGACCCTGCCGAAACCTGACATGACGATCCCTTCACGCATGGGCATCCCGCCATCTTGGACGGTCCGTCCCGGCAAATCGTTCCAGGGTCGTCATTCCGGCATCAATCGGGGAGATCAAGAACCTTTCGGAGGTACGGCACGTGGTCCGTCCCGGTCCACCGGTAGCCCGTCAGCCCGGCCGACCGCGCGCCCCGGATCACCCGGTCGTCGTCGTCCACGAAGAGCACGTGCTTCGGCAGCTCCCGGATCGCCAGGCAGGCCTGCTGGAAGAACTCCGGGGCCGGCTTGTGCACCTTCATCTCCCACGAGCTCAAGACGAAGTCCACCTCGTCGGTAAGGCCGAGCGCGTCCAGGTCGCCGCGGAGCCGGTCGGTGGCGTTCGTGGCCAGCCCGACCTTGCGGCCGGCGGCACGCACGCCACGGACGAACTCCAGCGCCTCCGGGTCGGCCTCGCCCCTGTCTCTTATA
>KL571557.1:0-2668 GCA_000715855.1 Actinoplanes liguriensis | reverse complement strand
CGACCAGGCCCATCCACTCCTCGTCGGAGATCTCGCCGGCCATCGCGGGCCGGTAGATGTCCCACGACATCGAAGTCTCGAGCAGGGAAGCCGGTTTCAGGCCGTATTTCACCTCGACGGCGATCATCGGTGCCGGGTCCCAGCGGCGGAGCACGCCGTCCAGGTCGATCAACAGGGCCCGGGCGCGGTCGCGCATTAGTTCCTAGTCCTCCGATTCGCGGTTCAGCCGTTGGCTGATCACCTGCGTGACGCCGGCTCGCATGGTCACGCCGTACAGCGCGTCCGCGACCTCCATCGTCCGCTTCTGGTGCGTGATGATGAGCAGCTGGCTCTTCTCCCGAAGTTGCTGGAAGAGCGTAATCAACCGGCCCAGGTTGACGTCGTCGAGGGCCGCCTCGACCTCGTCCATGATGTAGAACGGCGAGGGGCGGGCCCGGAAGATCGCACAGAGCATGGCCACCGCGGTCAGCGAGCGCTCGCCACCGGAGAGCAGCGACAACCGCTTGATCTTCTTGCCCGGCGGGCGCGCCTCCACCTCGACACCGGTGGTCAGCATGTCCTCCGGGTCGGTCAGGATCAGCCGGCCCTCACCGCCCGGGAAGAGCACCTGGAAGACCTGCTGGAACTCGCGGGCGGTGTCCTCGAACGCCGAGGAGAACACCTCGAGGATCCGGTCGTCCACGTCCTTGACCACGGTCAGCAGGTCCTTGCGGGTCGCCTTCAGGTCCTCGAGCTGGTCGGAGAGGAACTTGTAGCGCTCCTCCAGCGCGGCGAACTCCTCCAGCGCCAGCGGGTTGACCTTGCCGAGCAGGGTCAGGTCGCGCTCCGCCTTGTTCGCCCGCTTCTCCTGGGTCGGCCGGTGGAACGGCGCCGGCTCGGGAACCGGCTTGCCGTCCTTCTCCGCCGCGGCCACCTCCGCCTGGGTCGGCGGGACCGGCTGCTCCGGACCGTACTCGTTGATCAGCGTCTCGACGTCGAGCGAGAAGTCCTCGGCGGCCTTCGCCTCCAGCTGCTCGATGCGCATCCGCTGCTCAGCCCGGGCCATCTCGTCCCGGTGCACCTCGCTGGTCAGCCGCTCCAGCTCGTTGACCAGGCGCTTCGCCGTGGCCCGCACCTCCTGCAGCTCGGCCTCTCGGCTGGTCCGCTCGTGCGCGATCCGGTCCCGGTCCTCGGCCGCGGCGGTCACCGAGACGGCGACCCGGGTCAGGGCGGTGTGCGCGCCGGCCGCGACCGCGCGAGCGATCTCGGCGCCCCGCGCGCGGGCCGCCCGGCGGGCCGCGGCGCGCTCCCGGGCCTGCCGCTCCTGGTTCGCCTGGCGCATCAGCGAGTCGGCACGACCCGCGATCGAGGAGACCCGCTCCTCGGCGGTGCGCACCGCCAGCCGTACCTCCATCTCGTTCTGCCGGGCCTGCGGCACGAGCGCGCCCAGCCGGTCGCGCTCCTCCGTCGACGGCTCCTCGTCGATCGGGGTGTCCTCGGCCAGCCGCAGCCGCTCCTCCAGCTCGGCGACCCGCATCAGGTCGGCCTCACGGGCGGCTTCCGCCTTCTGCCGGGAGGCGCCGAGCCGCTCGCTCTCCGCCTTCGCCGACCGCGCGCCCGCGCCGAGCTCCGCCAGCCGGCGGGCGGCCGCGTTCCGCTCACCCTCGGCGGCCCGCTTCGCCTGCGCGGCGACATTGACCGCCTGCTTCAGCTCGGCGACCTGGGCACGTACCTCCGCAAGCTGTTCCTTGATCTCGGCGATGCGCTCCTCGGCGGTGGCGCGCCCGGCCTTAGCCTCGTCGACCGCCGCCTGCACCTCGATGTAGCTGGTGGCCTTCGCCGAACCGCCGGCCGCCGCATACGTCCCGAGGACGTCGCCCTCCGGGGTCACCGCGCGCAACTCGGCGTTCGTGGCGACCAGCGCGGCAGCCGCGGCCAGATCCGGAACCAGCACCACGTCGCGCAGCGCGCGGTTGAGGGCCGGGCGGATCTGCTCCGGGCAGTCGATCACGTCGGGCGCCCAGAGCGCGCCCTCCGGCAGCCGGGGCCGCAAGGTGTCCAGCGAGCCCTGCATGCCGGGCCCGGCCGGAGCGGCGATGACCAGCGAGGCTCGGCCGGCATCGGCGATCTTGAGGGTACGGACGGCCTCGACCGCCTCGTCCAGACTCGCCAGGGCGACCGAGTCGGCGAGCGTGTCCAGCGCCGCGGAGAGCGCCGTCTCGTGCCCCGCGCGAACCGTCAGCATCGACGCCAGGCTGCCGAGCAGACCGGGCACCTGACCGGCCTTCGCCAGCAGCGCGCCCGCGCCGTCCTTACGCTTCAGACCGAGCGCGAGCGCCTCCTCGCGGGCCTTGAGGCTGGCCGCGTCCTTCTCCGCGGCGCGCTCCGCGTCCGACAGCTCGCGGACCACCGCGGCGGCCCTGTCGTGCGCGGCCACCGCCTCGTCGTGCTTCGCGTCCAGATCGGCGTTGTCCCGGTCGGCGTCCGACGACTCGGCGGCGACCACGTCGACCTCGGCCTGCGCCGCCTCCGCCCGCATCAGCGCGTCCTCGTGCGCGGCCGCCAGACGCTCGATCTCCTCGGCGGCGCTGCTCGTCCGGGCGCGCGCGGCGTTCACGTTGCCGACCAGCTTCGCCAGGCCCTCACGACGGTCGGCGATCGCCTTCGCCGCCGCCCGCAGCTCGCCCTC
>KL571556.1:11072-13745 GCA_000715855.1 Actinoplanes liguriensis | reverse complement strand
GCCTCCAGTCGCGCCGCCCGTGCGCCGGTGATCAGGCCGACGCTGACGACCAGCGCGAGGTTCACGGCTATCAGCAGGGCGTAGGCGGTCGTCCGGCCGTACCATCCGGCGTCCTGTCCCTCGATGAGGATCAGGGCGGTGATCGGCAGGACGAGCAGGGCCGTGGCCACGATCCGCCAGGTGAGCGTCGCGCGGGCGACCATCCGATTCACCTCCTCATCGACATTTTCCGTCGGTGCTCCGGTTTCGGACGGATAATTCCGGATATGTATGGCTACGGCTCCAACGCCTGCCGGAGGTGATGCGGTGGCAACCGTGCTGGTGGTGGACGACGTCGCGGCCAACCGTGAGCTGGTGACCATGCTGCTGGGATACCGGGGTCACGACGTCATCGAGGCGCGGGACGGATCGAGCGCCCTGGACCTGGCACGCAGCCGGCATCCGGACATCGTGGTGTCGGACGTGCTCATGCCGGGCGTCGACGGCCTCGAACTCGTCCACCGGCTCCGCTGCGACGAGGACAGCACGGTCGCCCGCGCCCCGGTGATCTTCTACACCGCCAACTACCTGGAACCGGAGACCCGTCCGGTCGCCGAGGCGTGCGGCGTCTCCCGATTCGTGCTGCGCAGCGCCGACCCCCGGGAACTGCTCGACGCCGTCGACGAGGTGCTGCGGGAGGGTCCGGTCGACGTGACGGTCCGGTCGCCCGCCGAGTTCGCCCGCGCCCACACACAGACCGTCAACGCCAAACTGCTGGACAACGTACGCGTATTGCGCCGCACCGAACGCCGCTTCGAGGCGATGGCCGTCGCGTCGCCGGTGGGCATCGTCATGCTCGACGACGACGGCGCCGTCACGTACGTGAACCCGCGGCTCACCGAGATCACCGGGCGGACCGCCGCGGAGCTGGCCGGCCACGGCTGGCTCGTCTGCCTCGACCCGGACGTGCACACCGAAGCCCTGGACGTGGTCCGGCTGCGGACCACCGAGCCGGTCGAGCACCGGTACCGGACGCGGATCACGCACACCGACGGGCGCCCCCGCTGGCTGCGGGTGCACCTGCGGCCGCTCCGCGACGCCGAGGCCGAGCTGATCGGCGCCATCGTCATGGTGGACGACGTGACCGACGTGGTGGCCGCCGAGGAACGGGCCGCCGCGGAGAGCCGGTGCCGTCAGGAGGAGGCCCGGCTGCGGGACGCGGAACGCCTCGACAGCCTGCGCCGGGTGGCCGGCGGCATGGCGCACGACTTCAACAACCTGCTCGGCAGCATGCTCGGGTTCCTGCAACTCGGCATCGAGTCGATCGCGGAACAGCGGACGGCCGGGCGGATCGACCCGGAGACCGTGGACGCGCTCCTGGAAGACCTCGGACAGGTCGCCAAGGGCGGGGAACGGGCCGCCCGGCTCACCGGGCAGCTGCTCTCCTTCGGCCGCCGGGAGATCCAGCAACCCGAGCGGGTGGATCTCGGCACCTACCTGCGGGAGGTGGAACCGGACCTGGCGTCGTCGGTGGGCGAGGGCGTCGTCCTCGACCTGCGCCCGGCGACCGTCCCGGCGGTGTCGATCGACGCCGCGGCGCTCGGCCGGCTGCTGCACATCCTGGTGCAGAACGCATCCGAGGCGATGCCGGTCGGCGGCTCGGTCACCATCGAGCTCGCCACCACGCCGGGCGACGCTGCCGCGGTGACCCTCGCGGTGACCGACACCGGGAGCGGGATGACGGAGGAGGTCTCCCGGCGCGCGTTCGAGCCGTTCTTCTCCACCCGGACCGGCAACCGGAGCGCGGGACTCGGGCTCTCGACCGCCCACGGCATCGTGACCCAGGCGGGCGGGGAGATCACCATCTCCTCGGTGGAGGGCGCGGGCACCACCGTGGTCGTCAGCCTGCCGGTCGCGGAAGGGCCGGTCCTGCCGGTCGCGGCCCCCGGGCCACCTGCGGCGGCGGTGGACGCCGACGGGTCGGACAACCGGACGATCCTGCTGGTGGATGACGAGGAGGATCTGCGGGAGGTGACCGCGCGGTTCATCATGAAGGCGGGATACCAAGTGCTCACCGCCGCGGACGGCGCCACGGCGCTGCGGGTCGCCGAGGACTGCCCGGGCCGCATCCACTGCCTGGTCACCGACGTGGTCATGCCCGGCATGGACGGGCGGCAGCTCGCGCACCGATTCCTGGAGGTCCGGCCGGACGCGAAAGTCGTCTTCATCTCGGGGTACGCCGAGGCCCTCATCGACGAGCAGGGGCGGTCGCTGGAGCCGAACGGCGTGGTGGTCGGCAAGCCGTACTCCAGCGGGGAGTTGCGGGAGGCGATCGCCTCAGTCCTCGCCGTCGCCTCAGGCGAGTGACTGCGCCACCCTGCGGAGGAACTCGGTGTTGGAAGCGGTGGTCCGTAGCTGGGCCAGCAGCTGCTGCATGCCCTCGCGGCGATCCTGGCCGCCCAGCGCGCGCCGCACCTGACCGATCACGGCCAGCTCGGCCGGCCCGAGCAGCAACTCGTCGTGCCGGGTGCCGCTCGTGCTCAGGTCGATCGCCGGGAAGACCCGCGACTCGGCCAGCGAACGGTCCAGTTTGAGCTCCGCGTTGCCGGTGCTCTTGTACTCCTCGAAGATCAGCGTGTCGAGCGCCGACCCGTTCTCCACCAGCGCGGTCGCGATGCTGTCTCTTATACACAT
>KL571556.1:8403-10831 GCA_000715855.1 Actinoplanes liguriensis | reverse complement strand
CGATCAGGTTGTACGCGCGGCCCAGCCGGGTGATCGAGTCGAGCAGCACGACCACGTCCTCACCGAGCTCGGCCAGGCGTTTCGCCCGCTCGATCGCGAGCTCGGCGACCGCGGTGTGCTCGTGCGGCGGCCGGTCGAAGGTGGCCGCGCAGATCTCCGCCTTCGTGGTGCGCTGCCAGTCGGTGACCTCCTCGGGCCGCTCGTCGACCAGCACCGCCATCAGGTGGCACTCCGGGTGGTTACGGGTGATCGCGTTCGCCACCTGGTGCAGGATGATCGTCTTGCCGGCCTTCGGCGGGGCGACGATCAGGGCGCGCTGCCCCTTGCCGATCGGCATCGCCAGATCCATCACGCGGGTGGTGAGCACGTCCCGGTCGGTCTCCAGGCGCAGCCGCTCCTGGGGGTAGAGGGCGGTCGCGCCGTAGAAGTCCGGCCGCGGGCCGGGCGTGCGGCCGTTGACGGCGGTGACCTGCAGGTGGACCGGCTTTCCGGGGCGCGTGACACGGGCGAAGCCGGTTACCCGATCGCCGCGGCGCAGACCCAGTCGGCGCGTCTCCGACGTGGTCACCAGGAGATCGTCGGGGCCGGGCAGGAAGCCGTCGGCGCGCAGCCACGCACGGTCGTCGACGATGTCGAGGAGGGCGTCGACCGCGACGGTCTCCTCCGGCGGCGGGGTGGACGGGGTTTGCGGGCGTTTCGACGTACGCAAATCGGGTTTTTTGGTCTGAATTTGAGTAGCAGTCATGGAGGACTCTCCTTGGAAGGGCGCGCTACGGCCCGGTGAGAAAAACGGTGACGGCGCACAGGAGGCGCGTGTCAGAGGAGGTAGATCAACCCGGGCGGGGAATGCCACCGGCATCCGGGATGAGCCCACCGTAGCACTGTTCGCGGATCCGGCCCAGTAGGGCAGGATGGACGTCACAGGTCGCGGGGAGGGAACGCCATGCCACTGTTGCGCCGGGTCATCGGATCGGTGCTGCGCCGGGTGCGTCAGCGCCAGGGCCGCACGCTGAAAGAGGTCGCCGCCGCGGCCGGGGTGTCGCTGCCCTACCTGTCGGAGGTCGAGCGGGGCACGAAAGAGGCGTCGTCGGAGGTTCTGGCGGCGATCTGCCGGGCGCTCCGGCTGCCGATGCCCGACCTGCTCGATCTGGTCCGGCAAGAGATGCTGCGTCCGGCTCCGGGCGTTCCGGTGGCGCGGATCAGCGCGCCGGTGCGGTCGCGGACGCCCGGGGCGACCTGCTCGGTGCTGCGGCTCGGATCCGGCGGCGGTGGCCGGCCACGGACCCGGCTCGCCTGCGCGCGTCGCCCCGCGCACATGACCGTGACCTGCTGACCGTTCCGCTCAGTCACCGTGCTGCCGTGACCTGCTGACCGTCAGGCCAGCACGGTCAGCGGCGTCCCTGCGCCGACCTCGCCCACCAACTCCTTCTGCGCGTCCCCGGCCATTCGCAGGCACCCGTTCGACACGCTGTGCCCGAACGCGCTGTCCTTGTACCAAGCGTGGATCCCGGTGTGCGCCAGCTGGAACACCTCGGCCATCTTCTCCGGCTCCTCCGGCACCGACCCGAGCACCAGGGCGTCCAGGTTCAGGTAGATCTCGCCGCGCATCCGGGTCTTGCCCATCACGTACGTCCGGCCGAGCGGCGTCGGCGTCGCCTTCGCGCCGGTCGCCACCGTCCAGCGCTGCTTCTCCTGGCCGTCCCGCAGCCAGATCAGGGTGTGCTTGGAGACCTGGGCGATCAGCTGGTCGCGCAGTTTCGCGGTGGTCCAGCCGCCGGGCGGCACCCAGCCGATCCGCCGGTTCGCCGACGGCACCAGCACGGCGACCCAGCCGTCGCGTTTCTCGACGATCGGCACGACCGTGCGTAGCCCGCTGATCGTGGACGGCAGGTACGCCTTCGGCTTCCCGCCCGGCGCGTCGTAGAGCGCCACCTTGTCCTCCGGGTGCAGCCCCTCGGTGGGCGCGACCGTGGAGTACTGCTCCGGGTCGGCGGGCAGGCCGCTCGGCCCGTCCGCGTATTTGATCACCTTCAGCCCGGCCGGCGGCTTCGACGCGGGCGGGGTGGTGGCCGGGACGCTGGGCGAGGGCGCGGCCGACGACGTGACCGGGCTGACCCACACGCCGGCGGTCGCGTCCGCCTCGCGGTCGTGGGCGAACCCGATGGCGGCGCCGGTGGCGAGCACCACCGCGGCGGCTGCGGCCGTCAGGTAGACACGGGTCCGGGGGCTGGACATCGGCCCAGACTAGCCACCCTCGCACTAATGTGAAGGATCTTGTGAACAGAGAGTGGTTCACATCTCCGGGATAGGGTGCGGGCATGCTGCGCAAGCTGGGATTTCTCACCATCGGACTGTTCGACGAGGCGGACCCGCGCCGTGGCCACGAGTCGACCCTGGAGATCATCGAGCTGGGCGAGCGGCTCGGCTT
>KL571556.1:7253-8195 GCA_000715855.1 Actinoplanes liguriensis | reverse complement strand
GCTCAACCCGGGCATCAGCGTCGGCCCGCCGATGAACTACGACCGCGTCAAGGACGCGATCTATCCCGGCACCGGCGATGCGGAAGACTTCAGCTACGCCCGGGTCGAGCGTCTATTGGCTTGCGTACGTGGTGAGCCCGTCACCGACTTCGCCGGCGCGATCGGCTTCGAGCAGTTCTCCGACCGCGTCCAGCCGCACTCGCCGGGTCTCGCCTCCCGCTTGTGGTACGGCGGCGGCTCCCTGCGATCCGCCCAGTGGGCCGGGGAGCACGGCATGAACTTCCTGACCAGCAGTGTCGTGAAAGCCGAGGAGTCGGAGGACTTCGCCGAGATCCAGCTCTCGCACGTCCGGGCGTTCCGGGCCGCCCACCCGCTGGGCTCCGCTGCCCGCGTCTCCCAGGGCCTCGTGGTGATCCCGACGGACTCGGCCTCGCCTTCCCAGAGACAGAAATATGTGGCGTACGCCGAGGAACGCACCCCGCGTACCCGGTCGCCCCAGGGCCCGGCGCGGATGATGTTCGCCCCGGACATCGTCGGCACCTCCGCCGAGATCGCCGAGCGGCTGTCGGAGCACGTCGCGTTCCGGGAGATCGACGAGGTGGCGTTCGCATTGCCGTTCACCTTCGAGCACGACGACTACGTCCAGATCCTCACCGACATGGCCGCGCACCTCGGTCCGGCGCTGGGCTGGAAGCCCGCCGCTCGATAATGCTCACCATTCGTCCTCTGTGATCGGTGTTCCACTCGGGCCTGGTGACGACCACGCTGACGAAATGCGCGCGCCGCATGCGTCCAGGCTCGCGAGGCCGTTGCCCGGGACGGCGGGCGGCGCGGCGCGGCGTCCCCGGCTGGTGTTCAGCGTTGTTATTCGTGCCTCATGACCACGCTGAACACCAGCCGGGGAGGGGAGGCGCGGCGGTGGCTGGGCGGCGGCGGGGTCGC
>KL571556.1:6296-7046 GCA_000715855.1 Actinoplanes liguriensis | reverse complement strand
GAAGAAGTTGATCTTCTAGGTTGTGCGCATCCAGGTGCGGGTGCCGAAGGAGGCGCAGGAGCGGCTGGCGACGGCCGCGGCCTCGTCGAGCGCTTCGGCGAAGCCGACGTCGGTGAGTGGCCGGCGGCGGGCGATGGCGCTGGTCAGCGCGCCGTGCAGCACGTCGCCGGCGCCGAGGGTGTCGACGACGGGCGGCTGCGGGACGGGGTGCGGGCGGAAATTGTCACCGGTCCAGCGCAGGATCGGGCCGGGGCCCTGGCTGATCGCGATCCAGCGGACGCCGTGGGCGGTCAGGAACGCGGGCACATCGGTCACGCCCGGTGGCTGGAAGTCGGCGGAGCAGACGACGACGTCGAGCAGGGAGAGCAGTGACGGCGTGGCGGGTTTCCAGCTGCCGGCGTCGAGCAGTGTAGGAATGCCGAGGCGGCGGGCCTCGCGGAGGACGGCGACGGCGAGCTCCGGGTAGTGGCCGTCGACCTGGACGGCCTGCGCCTGCGCCAGGAACGAGAGATCAGGAACGGACAGGGAGCGGGCGGCGCCGTTGGTGGAGACGACCGCGCGATTTCCGGTGCCGGCGCTGACGACGATGCTGGAGACGGAGGGCGGGCCGTCGTCCTCAGCGGCCAGGTCGATCAGCTCGACACCCAGGGCGGCCAGGTCGGCGTGGATGCCCGCGGCCAGGGGATGACGACCGACGGCGGTCAGCAACGTCACGGGGTCGCCGAGGTGGGCGGCGGTCGCGGCGGCGTC
>KL571556.1:3537-6095 GCA_000715855.1 Actinoplanes liguriensis | reverse complement strand
ATGTGTATAAGAGACAGGCGACGGTCTGATCGAGAGCGGTCACCTTCTCGTTGTCGGCCGGGTAGGCGGCGACGAGCTGGAGGATGTCGAGCGTGCACAGCCCGGCGAAGACGATCACGCGGCGAGCCGGGCGGCCAGGCCGTCGACGAACGTGACCAGGGCGAACTCGAAGCTGTCCCGATCGACCTGGTCGGCGTGCTCGCGCAGGCGGTGGGCGTCGCCGAGCGCCGGGTAGCGGTCCAGGTAGACCTGCACGTCGTCGACGAAACCGCGGGAGAACGAGCCCATCGCGGCGCCGACGACCAGGTATTTCGTCGAGGCGCCGATCATCGTGGCGTCGCGCGGCGACCAGCCTGCGGCGACCAGGCCGCCGTGCACCGCGTCGGCCCGGCGCAGGGACGCGTCGCGCTGGCCGGGGCCGTGGGCCAGGAACGGCACGATGTTCGGGTGCCCGGCGAGGGCCGCGCGGTAGGACCGGGCCCAGCCGAGCAGCCCCTCGCGCCAGCCGTCGGCGAACGCGCCGACCTCCACCTTCTCCATGATCTCGCTGGCCACGTCGTCGAGCAGGTGCTCCTTGGTGGGGAAGTGGAAGTAGAGCGCGGGGGCGCTGACCGACAGCGCGGTCGCGAGCTTGCGCATGCTCAGCCCGTCGAGCCCGTCCCGGTCGATGATCTCCAGCGCGGCCGCGCGGATGCCGGCCCGGCTGAGCAGCGGGGTGGTGGGCCGTGGCATGCCGGGATCCCCTCAGGAGACGACGAAGCGTTGTGATGGCTAACACTGTTAAGTTAACATGGCCCGGGAAACCTGACAGCGTTCAATTTAGGAGCCGGCCGTGGACCTCACCCTCTCGGAGGAGCAGGAGCAGTTGCGTGACCTGGCCCGCGACTGGGTGGACCGCGAGGTCGCGCCGCACGCCACCGAGTGGGACCGCGTCGAGCAGGTCGACCCGAAGATCGTCGGCAAACTCGCCGAGCTGGGCTTTCTCGGTCTGGGAATCACCGAGGAGCTCGGCGGCTCGGGCGGCGGCTTCCTGGACTACGCGCTGGTCATGGAGGAGCTCGGCCGCGGTGACACGTCGGTGCGCGGCATCGTCTCGGTCACGCTCGGGCTCGTCGCCAAGACCATTCAGGCGTACGGGACGGACGAGCAGAAGCGGCGCTGGCTGCCCTCGTTCTGTGCGGGCGAGACGATCGGCTGTTTCGCGCTGACCGAGCCGGGCACCGGTTCGGACGCCGGGAACCTCACCACCCGTGCGGAACGGGACGGGGACGACTGGCTGCTCAGCGGCGAGAAGATCTTCATCACGAACGGGACGTGGGCGCACGTGGCGCTCGTCTTCGCCCGTACGGGCAAGCCTGGTCCTAAGGGGGTTTCGGCGTTTCTCGTGCCCACCGACCGCGAAGGGTTCGCCCGCCGGGAGATCAAGGGCAAGCTCGGCCTGCGTGGCCAGGCGACCGCCGAGCTGAGCCTCGACCGGGTGCGCGTCTCCGATGCGGAGCGGCTCGGCGAGCTCGGTGAGGGTTTCAAGATCGCGATGAAGGCGCTGGACAAGGGGCGGATCGCGGTCGCGTCCGGCTGTGTCGGGCTGGCCCGTGCGTGTCTCGAGGCCTCCGTCGCGTATGCGGGTGAGCGCACCCAGTTCGCCAAGCCGATCGCCTCCTACCAGCTCGTGCAGGAGATGCTCGCCGAGATGGCGGTCGAGGCGGACGCGGCCCGGCTGCTCGTCTGGCGCGCGGCGGACCTGGTCGATCGCGGTCAGCCGTTCGGCACCGCGGCCTCGATGGCGAAACTTTTCGCCAGTGAGGCCGCGGTGAAAGCCGCCAACCAGGCGATCCAGGTCTTCGGTGGGTACGGCTACGTCGACGAGTTCCCGGTCGGCAAGTTCATGCGCGACGCCCGCGTCCAGACCCTCTACGAGGGCACCAGCCAGATCCAGAAACTGCTCATCGGCCGTGCGCTGACCGGGATCAGCGCCTTTTAGGGGGTTTTTGTGAGTCGGGTAGCCATCATCACCGGCGCGGCACGCGGCATCGGCGCGGCGACCGCGTTGCAGTTCGCCTCGGAGGGCGCGGCCGTCGCCGTGCTCGACCTGAACGAGGCCGACTGCGCCGACGTGGTCGGCCGCATCCGGGCCGCCGGCGGCACCGCGATCGCGCTGGGCTGTGACGTCGCCGACGAGGCCCAGGTCGACGCGGTGTTCGACAAGGTCGCCGCCGAGCTCGGCGGGATCGACGTGCTGGTCAACAACGCCGGCGTGACCCGCGACAACCTGCTGCACAAGATGCCCGCGTCGGACTGGGACATGGTGATGAACGTGCACCTGCGCGGCGCGTTCCTGTGCAGCCGGGCGGCGCAGCGTCACATGGTTCCCAAGCGCTCCGGCAAGATGGTGAACACGTCGAGCGTCTCGGCGCTGGGCAATCGCGGTCAGGCGAACTACGCCGCGGCCAAGGCCGGGATCCAGGGCCTCACCCGGACCCTCGCGATGGAGCTGGGCCCGTTCAACATCAACGTCAACGCGGTGGCGCCCGGTTTCATCGCTGTCTCTTATACACATC
>KL571556.1:1668-3284 GCA_000715855.1 Actinoplanes liguriensis | reverse complement strand
CGGCGTCTCCGCTGCCGATATGCAGGCCAAGGCTGCCGAGATCACGCCGTTGCGGCGGGTCGGGCACCCCGAGGACATCGCCAAGGTTGTCGCATTCCTGGCCAGTGACGCCGCTTCGTTCGTCACCGGCCAGACCATTTACGTCGACGGCGGCCGCCGTCTCTGACATCAGAGGATCTCGATGCGTCGCACTGTTTTCAACGAGGACCACGAAGCCTTCCGGCAGACCCTGCGGGAGTTCCTCGCCGCCGAGGTCGTGCCGCACTACGACGAGTGGCTGCACGACGGCGAGGTGCCGCGCGACTTCTACAAGAAGCTCGCCGAACTGGGCCTTTTCGGTATCGAGGTGCCCGAGGAGTTCGGCGGCGCCGGTATCGACTCGTTCAAATTCGCCGCAATCCAGTACGAGGAGACCACCCGCGCCGGTGTCTCGTTCGGCGGTTCCGGGGTGCACGTCGCGCTCTGCCTGCCGTACCTGCTGAAACTCGCCACGCAGGAGCAGAAGGAACGCTGGCTGCCGTCGTTCGTCAGCGGCGACATGATGTTCGCGATCGCGATGACCGAGCCCGGCACCGGCTCCGACCTGGCCGGCATGACCACGAACGCTCGCCTTTCGGAGGACGGGAGGCACTACGTGCTCAACGGCGCGAAGACCTTCATCACCGGTGGCGTCCTCGCCGACCGCGTTATCGTCTGCGCCCGCACGTCCCCGGCGAAGCCCGACGACCGGCGCTTCGGCATCTCGCTGCTGGTCGTCGACACGAAGCTCCCCGGCTACACCGTTGGCCGCAAGCTCGACAAGCTCGGGCTGAAGACGTCCGACACCGCTGAGCTGGCGTTCTCCGACGTGCTCGTGCCGGTGGAGGACCTGCTCGGCGAGGAGAACCAGGGCTTCTCGTACCTCGGTCAGAACCTTCCGCAGGAGCGGCTCGGCATCGCCTACGGCGCGTATGCGCAGGCGGCGGCCGCGGTCGAGTTCGCCAAGAAGTACACACAGGAGCGCAAGGTGTTCGGCCAGACCGTCGCCTCGTTCCAGAACACGAAGTTCGAGCTGGCCGCCTGCCAGGCCGAGGTGGACGCGGCCCAGGCCGTCGCCGACCGGGCGCTGGAGGCTCTCGACGCGGGCGAGCTGACCGCGGCGGAGGCGGCTTCGGCGAAACTTTTCTGCACCGAGGTGGCGCATCGGGTGATCGACCGGTGCCTGCAGCTGCACGGTGGTTACGGGTTCATCAACGAGTACCCGATCGCGCGTCTCTACGCGGACAACCGGGTCAACCGGATCTATGGCGGCACGTCCGAAGTGATGAAGATGATCATCGCTAAGGACATGGGGCTGTAATGGGAGGAGGGCGGGGCGCTCGATGTGCCCCGCCCACCATCGAGATCAGGGGATGTAGTCCTCCAGCAGCGCCGGCGTGAGGCCGGACTTGTGGATGACCTTGAGGACAGCCAGGAAGTCCTCGATGAACGCCGGACGGAAGTGCATCAGGATGATGTCACCCGGATTGATCAGCTTCTGTCCGTTCTGAAACCGGATCTTGCCCTTGTTCGTCGTCTCCATCCAGGTGAACGACGCCTTCATCTTGCAGTCCTTGACCTGTCTCTTATACACATCT
>KL571556.1:0-1396 GCA_000715855.1 Actinoplanes liguriensis | reverse complement strand
CCGTAGAGCTCGCCGAGCTGGTCGGCCGCGCCACAGATCTGATGCTTCTGGCCCTCGTAGGACAGGTGCGTCAGAGTCGGGTGGGTCAGCGTGTGGTTCTCGATCACCGCGCCGGTCGACTGCAGCTCGGTGAAGTAGGACGGCTTCACCTTGACCGCGTCCACCTCCAGGAACAGCGTGATCGGCACGTTCGCGGCCTGGAACAGCTTCATCGCCAGCGGGTTCTTCTCCCACCCGTCGTCGATGGTGATGAAGGCGATCTTCTCGTTCGTCGGGATCCGGGCGAAGTTCGGCGCCTTGTCACCCTTGGGCAGTGTCACCTTGACCGGGGCGGGCGCCGGCGGGAACTGCGGGATCCGCCCGCGAAGGTTCGCCGGGAGCGCGGCCAGGGCGGTCGACACGGACTCCGGTGTCTGCGTCCCGTTGACCGGGACCCCGGCCGGCGCCGATCCCGTCGCTCCCGGCGCCGCCGCTGTCGTCCCCGGCGCCACCCCGGACCCCGTCGTTCCGGGCCCTCCGGCACTGCCCGCCGACTCCGCGGTGACGGGAGCCGTGCCCGGAGCGCTCGCGGACTGACCGCCGCCGTCGTTACAGCCCGCGACGATCGCCAGCAGCGCTCCCGCGGCCACCAGGCGTACCAGTTTGCTGCGCTTCATACCTTCGTCCCCACCGTCGGTGATCCTTCAGCCCCTCTGACGCCGGGGACCCGTGGAATGCTGACACGCGGCGTCAACTGTGCTGTTCGTCACGATGTGTGGTGGCTCTAGGGTGGGCGGCATGGCGCTGTTGCACAAAACGCAGATCCGTCCGGACAAGCTCGAGCTGCTGAGCACGTGGCTGCCCACGCAGACCTGGTACCCGGGCCCGGCCGCCCCTTCGGTGACCAGGGTCGGAGCGGCCCGCTTCGACGACCCGGCCGGCGAGGTCGGCCTCGAGATCATGCTGGTCCGGGCCGGCGACGGTCCGGTCCTGCACGCCCCGCTGACCTACCGGGGCGCACCCCTGCCCGGCGCTGAGCGGTTCCTGGTCGGCACCACGGAGCACGGCGTCCTCGGCCCCCGATGGGTCTACGACGCGGCCGGCGACCCGATCTTCGTCCAGGTCCTGAGCGAGGCCATCCGCAACGGCTCCTCGCAGGCCGTCGAGGAGGTCCACGGCGACGGCGAGGTGACGATCCGCGAGCCCAACCTCCTGCTGCGCGGCACCGGCTCCACCGCGCCCCCGCTCGGTGAGCTCGTGCAGGTCAGCGACGGAGACGTCACCCGCATCGCCACCACTGCCGGAGAGCTGCACCTGTTCCGCCTCCCGAACGCTTCGGTCGCCCCGGGCGACTCCGCGCTGACCGCCAAGTGGGCCGCCCTCGACTCTCCGATCGTCCTCGCCCGCCTGACAGAGA
>JNYN01004534.1 GCA_000715855.1 Actinoplanes liguriensis | reverse complement strand
CTCCCGGGTGACGCTGGCCGATCTGTTGCCGGAGCCGGCCGAGGAGCTGTGGTCGGCGGACGCGTCCGCCGGGGTGGAGACGGTGGTCGGTCACCACGGTGACGTGCCGCTGGTGCTCAGGTTCAACGACTTGACCCCGCACTGGATGGTCGGTGGCCGTTCCGGCGCCGGCAAGACGGCTTTCCTGATCAACGTGCTTTACGGGCTGGGCGCTCGTTACTCCCCCGACGAGCTGGCGCTCTACCTGCTCGACTTCAAGGAGGGCGTGTCGTTCGCCGAGTTCGTGCCGACCCAGCGGGACCGCACTTGGCTGCCGCACGCGCGGGCGGTGGGTGTCGAGTCCGACCGGGAGTACGGGTTGGCCGTTCTCCGCGAGCTGGATGCCGAGATGGGCCGCCGCTCGATGGCGTACAAGCGGGCCGGCGTCTCCCGTTTCGCCGACCTGCGCGCGGTTGCCGCCGAGGAGGGCAGGGGCCGTCCGCTGCCCCGGGTCCTGTGTGTCATCGACGAGTTCCAGGTGCTGCTGGCCGGCAACGACCCGACCGCGGCCGAGGCGGTGGGGCTGCTGGAGTCTCTGGCGCGCAAGGGACGGTCGTACGGGATCCATCTGGTCCTGGCAAGTCAGACGGTCCTCGGTGTCGAGGCTCTCTATGCCAAGCGCGACTCGATCTTCGGCCAGTTCCCGGTGCGGATCGCGTTGCCGGGCGGCGGTGACGTGCTGGAGCCGACCAATGACTCGGCGGCCGGTCTTCCTCTGGGCAGCGCGGTGGTGAACACGGCAGGCGGTCTGGGCGGCCCGCGCGGGGCGACGCGGGGCCACGAACGGGTGGTTCGGTTCCCGGATCCACACGCCGACCAGGGCCTGCTGAGTGACCTGCGACACAAGCTGTGGGGCGCTCGTGATCCGGAGTCGCTACCGCCGCGCATCTTCGCGGGGTATGCGCAGCAGCATCTGGCCGACGACCCGACCTACCGGGCCGCGCTGGCGGGCCGGGCGAGCCGCCCGACGGCCCTGCTCGGGCGCATGATCGACGTAAGTCTGTCGACCGCGGCGTTCCCGCTCGACTCGTCGCCGGGTCGTCATCTGGCGATCCTGGGCTCGCAGCAAACCGGTTCCGAGGTGCTGGACGCGGCGGCCCGCAGCGTGGCGGCCTGTCACGCGCCGCGGACCACCCGTTTCGTGATCGCCTCCCTGGTCGCCGAGGGCGATGTGCTCGCCGCGGAGCTGGCCGAGGAGATCGCCCACCGGCAGGAGGTCGTGGTCGTGGACGCGGCGGGCCTCTCCGCCGAGCTCGCTTCCGACCAGCCGGGCTACCGGATCGTGTTCGGGATGGACGCCGCCCCGCCCGGTGCGCTGTCCGGCCTGCGGCAGCTGCTCCGGGAGGGGCCGAGCCGCGGCGCTCATCTGCTCTCCTGGTGGCGCGGCGTGCGCCGGTTCAGCGAGGAGACGGGCGGCAGCCTGGGCCGGGAGGATGTGGCCGGCTTGCTGTTCCTGAACGTTCCGCAGTCGGATGTGACGCTGATGCTGGGCCGGCCGGTCGACTGGCAGCCGAGGGCGAACCGGGCCCTCTTGCACGACCGGCACACCGACCGCACGGTCACCGTGGTCCCGTTCGTGCAGCCGGAGGGCGACAACCCATGACGGACCAGGAGCAGGCAGAGCAGAGCGGCTTCGTGCCGGCTCAGGCGGGCCCGCCGGCCGACGGGCCCTGGGCGATCTATCTGGCGGCGGCTCGAGAGCTCGACGCGGTGCGCCGGGCTGCCAGCACGGTCGCCGGCGAGCAGGCCGCCACGGTCACCGCCGCGCGGCAGGAGCTCGCCTCGGTCCGCGCGAGGCTGGTGCCGCAGCGGGCGCGGCTGATGCGCGACTTCGGCGTACCGGAAATCGATCTTATTCCGCTGGAGGGTGAGCGCGCGACCGCGCTGGCCGCGGTGACCGGTGGCCCGCCTGCGGTGCTTTCGGCGCTGCGGCAGGCGCGGGTCACGGCGGACGCCGCGGATCATGCCTTCATCGGCCCGCTCCCGCCCGGCTCCGGACGCCCCTGGGCACGGAATCTTCTGGCTTACGGTCCGTTCGCGGCCGCGGTCCTGTTCGTGCAGATCATTCTCTATCTGGTGGCGCCGAGCGGTTCCCTGCCCACGTACATGCTGTTGTGCGGCCTCAGCATGCCGTTGCTGGCGTTCGGGCTGGGGTGGGCCACCATCGGCTTCGTCTGGGGCGGTGACGGCGAGCAGGGCGGTCCGCAGGTGGATCGCACGCCGGTGCTCGGCATCGTCACGTGCCTGATCCCGGTGCTGCTCACCTGCATGGGTGTCGGTCTGCAGCATCTGCTGAGCTGAGTCACGAGAGGACCAGAGCATTGGCGAACGTCGAAGAAGTCAAGGTCAACATCGCTGCCTCGGTCGACGGGGCGGACCGCGCGATCGCCGGCATCCAGATGGTCGCCGACCAGCTCGACCAGTCGCTGACCCTGCTGCGCCTCACCGCGATCGGCTCGTTCCACCCGGCCGCGACGGCCGCGATCGCGCACCTGGAGCAGGCCCGCACCCGCCTCGACGAGGCGACCCAGCTCACCCGCGCCGCCATGGACTCGGCCAACCAGTTCCGCAGCATGATCTGAAAACCTCAAGATCAAATTCAAGATCTTCATGTCCTAGCTCCGCTGTGGTCCCTTCTC
>JNYN01004533.1 GCA_000715855.1 Actinoplanes liguriensis | reverse complement strand
GTGAACGCCTTCACCCGGTCCGGCCAGACGACTTCGAGGAACGGCAGGGGCGGCTGGCGGTAGAACCACATGCCGTGGCCGAAGAACGCTCGCATCCACGCCGGGTCGACGGTCCGGAGACGAAGCGGGTAGCCGTTGATGATCCCGTCGTGGGCCTGGCCGTCGGCGAGGCCGTCCCGTTTGCCGAGGAGGTTCAGGCAGGACTGCATCACGCTCAGGTCGAGCCCGAACATGGCCAGTTCCGGCTCGCCCTGGCTGTGCCAGCGGCCGATCGTGTACGACCAGCCGGGCCCCTGCTCGTCCGCCGGGACGCCGGTGACGCTCCAGCCGAACTTCTCCACGTTGGCGATCACGCCGCGGTCGGCCTCGTCGTAGTCGTCGCGGTCGCCGTGGTCGTGGCAGATCACGCAGCGGCAGACCCGCGAAGCTTCGAGCACGCCCCCACCCTATGTGATCACCCCTGGAGGCCCGTGATCGGCCGCCAGCTGCTCGAAGGCGCTCGGGCCGTCGTGGGGTTTCGGTGGGGCGTCCAGGTGGCGGACGCGCAGCTCGTCCATGAGCCGCTCGACGAACGCCGGTCCCCCGTCGCGCATGATCTGTTGCCGGATGCGCAGCTCGGGACTGCCGGACGTCCAGTCGAGGCCCCAGTTGCCGAGCGCGTAGATCACCGGCAGCGTCTGGATGCCGGCCTCGGTGAGGCTGAAACGGGCGCGCTGGCCGCGGGCGGCGGTGCCACGGGTGAGGATCCCCGCGTCGAGGAGCCGTTTGAGGCGGTCGGCGAGGATGTTCGAGGCGATGCCCTCGATCGAGCCGGTGAGCAGCGCGCGGAAGTAGCGGCGGTCGCCGAAGATGATGTCGCGCAGCACGATCAGCGACCAGCGGTCGCCGAGCACTTCGACGGCGGCGTTGATCGGACACCCGGACCGTGGCTCCACGACGACTTCCTCCTTGACGGGTACTTCGCACTCAATATAGTGGTTGCAGTTTGCAACCACTATGCGGAGGAGAACGACGTGGGCCGGTTCCTGTACTGGATGAACGTCTCGCTGGACCTGCGGATCGAGCAGGTGCCCGGCGACGACGGCGCCGGCGAGTGGCTCCGGATCAGCGAGGAGCTGCACCGCGAGTTCAACGCGCGGGCCCGGGCGCTCGCGATGATGGTCCAGGGCCGGGTCATCTACGAGACGATGGAGGAGTACTGGCCACGGGCGCGCACCGACGCGTCGCTGCCGGAGGTGCTGCGCGAATACGGTGAGATCTGGACCGCGGCGCCCAAGGTGCTGGTCTCGCGCACGCGTGGCTCCGCCGGTCACAACACCCGGGTCATCGGCGGGGAGGACGCGATCGAGCAGCTCGCCGCCCTGCGCGCCGAGACCGACGGCACCATCGGGGTGGGCGGGGCGACGCTCGCGACGCAACTGCTGCGCGCCGGCCTGCTCGACGAGCTGCTGCTCTTCACCCATCCGTCGGTGCTCGGCTTCGGCAGGCCGCTGTTCGACGAGTACGACCGGCCGATCGAGCTCGATCTGCTCGACCATCGCACGTTCGAGCAGGGCGTGACGATGCACCACTACGAGCTCCGGGAGAGCTGATGCTGACGCAGATTGCCGAGGGCGTGTGGGTCCACGAGAGCGAGTTCTGCCAGAGCAACGCCGTGATCGTGCAGGGCCGCGACGGGGTGCTGCTCGTCGACGCCGGGATCCGGGGCGACGAGATGGAGCGTCTCGCCGACGACCTGTCCGATCGGGGTCAGGTGGTGGTGGCCGGGTTCTCCACCCATCCGCACTGGGATCACCTGCTCTGGCATGCCCGGCTCGGCGAGGTGCCCCGCTACGGCACCGCTCGCTGCGCGGCGACTGTCCGCGAACGATTGTCGGGTGACGTGGCGGCCGTGGCCAAGGCCGCCGGCGTCCCGGAGGGTGTGCCGCTGGAACTGCTCGGCGACATCACCGGCCTGCCCGATGCAACGACGCACGTTCCCTGGGACGGCCTTCGCGTTCGCATCGTCGAGCACGAGGGGCACGCCCCGGGCCACGCGGCGCTGCTGATCGAGGAGCGCGGGGTCCTGATCGCCGGCGACATGCTCTCCGACGTGCTGATCCCGATGGTCAACTTCGCCGCCGCCGACCCGATCGAGGGCTACCTGGCCGCGCTCGACCTGCTCGAGCGGACGGCTCGTGACGCCGACGTCGTCGTTCCCGGGCACGGCTCGGTCGGCAGGACCGATCAGATCAAGACCAGGATCAAACACGATGGGACGTACGTCCATGGCCTGCGCGACGGCCGTGTTCCCGACGACGCGCGAATCGGTCCGTCCGCGAAGGAGGGCTGGGAGTGGGTGGCCGGCGTGCACGCGGGTCAGCTTCAGCGGCTCACCGCCCTCGAACGGCAGAAGCCCTGAGGCCGCTGGCCACGGCCGCTCCCGGCGCGCGATGCTGGGCGCGTGGATTACGTCTCCCGAGCGCCACGACCGCCGCTGGACGGGCTGATCGATGACCTTTACTACCTGGAGGGCTCACCGCCGTACGCCCGGTTGACCTTGCCGCCGATGCCCGGGGCGTTGCTCATCGTCAACCTCGGGGAGCCGTTCCGGATCCGCGGCGGCACCGACCTGGAGATGGCCGGGTACGCCGACGGCTGCGTGATCACCATGCCGACCCGTGCGTACGAGTTCGGCTACCCGTTCCGGACCAGGTC
>JNYN01004532.1 GCA_000715855.1 Actinoplanes liguriensis | reverse complement strand
CAGGAACCCCACGCCGCGAGGCGTCCGGCATAAGCCGATTCGGCCGCAAGGCCGAAGGGAATCCCCGTTCCTTCAGGGCGGGGGAGGAAGTCAAAGCGGCAGACCCTACAAGGGGGGGTGGCCGGGCGTAATCATCTTCAGCACCGAAGACATCGATAAACATTATTTACATTAATCGATCCTGGTGATTGGATGCGGAGCAGGCGGATCGAGTGGTGCGAGGTGCCCATGCGTGTTCTGGCTTCACCATCCCGGCGTACGGCAGCGGCCCTCAGCGTGGCCCTGGCCGCCGCGTTCACGGTCGCGGCCGGGCCGGCGGATCCGGCGGTGGCGGCGGTCGCGGCGGTGACGGACGGCAGCGCCCGGTTCGACGTGCTGACCCCGACGCTGATCCGGATGCAGTACGCCGGTGACGGCGCCTTCACCGACGCCACCACCTTCAACGTGGTCAACCGCTCGTTCACGCCGCCCGCGTACACGACGTCGGTGACCGCGGACGGGTACCGGGAGATCCGGACCAGCGCGCTGACCCTGCGGTACAAGCAGAACAGCGGGCCGTTCACCGCCGCGAACCTCAGCGTGGCGATCACCGCGACCGGGGCCACGGCGCGCCCGGTCTATCCGTCCTACTGCGCGGCCTCGACCGCGTGCGAGGCGGAGAACGCGCTGTTCACCGGTGGTGTCACCCCCGCCTACGACCATCAGGGGTACACCGGCAGCGGGTTCGCCGGAGGGTACGAGGGCGCCGGCAGCGGCCTGCAGTACGACGTCGACGTGCCCACCGCCGGCACGTGGCGGCTCGCGGTGCGCTACGCCAACGCCGTCGGCAGCGACAACCAGAGCGCGACCCGCACCCTGACCGCGCACGTCAACGGCGCGACCGGGCCGCGGTTCAGCCTGCCGCCGACCAGCTCGTGGGACACCTGGGCGACGGGCTCGGTCACGGTGAGCCTGCGGGCCGGCGTCAATGCGATCACCGTGAACCAGGACGCCGCCGACTCGGGCCGGGTCAACGTCGACAGCCTCGCCGTCATGCCGGGCGGGAGCACGAACTACCCGTCGCCGGCCACCGATCTGCGCACCACCGGGTACGGCGCCGGGCCGGCCAGTCAACTGGGCGGCTGGTACCGCTCGCTGGACAACCTGCCGGGCGGTTTGCCGGACGCGAACGCGCTGCATCCGGGCGTGCTCAACCGCGGCGGCTGGTACCTGCTCGACGACACCCGGACCGCGCTGCTGAGCACGAGCCACACGGTCAGCGACCGGCCCGGCCACGGCGCCCAGCCCTACCAGGACGGCTACTTCTTCGGGTACGGGCAGAACTACAAGCAGGCCCTCGCCGACCTCAACGCGCTGACCGGGCCGGCGAACCTGCTGCCCCAGACCGCGTACGGCGTCTGGTTCTCACGATTCTGGGGTTACAGCACTGCCGACTACCAGAACACGCTGCTGCCCGCGTTCCGCAGGAACTTCACGCCCCTCGACTGGCTGGTGGTGGACACCGACTGGAAGAAACCGGTCGAGTGGGACGGCTGGAACTGGAACACCGACCTGTTCCCCGACCCGCAGGCGTTCCTGACCTGGACGAAGCAGATGAACCTCGACACCAGCTTCAACGCTGTCTCTTATACACATTAAGAGACGGGCACACGCACTACTTCGACTGGTCGAATCCGGCGCACCTGAGCGCCTACCAGAGCCTGCACACCCCGTTCGAGCAGCAGGGCGTGCGCCACTGGTGGCTGGACTACTGCGGCGGCTGCGGGTCGTCGATCGCCTCGAACCCGCACGTGGCTCCGGACAATCTGATCAATCAGGCGTACGCCGATCATGACACCGGCCGTGGGCTGCGCGGATTCGCGTTCAGCCGGATCGGCGGGACCGAGCACGGCAGCCTCGACGCCAGCAACTTCGCGCTCGGACCGTGGTCGGAGCGGCGCAACACCCTCGCGTTCACCGGGGACACGTACTCGACGTGGGAGACCCTCGCGTACGAGGTGCGGTTCACCGCGGGCGAGGCGGCCGCCGGGCTGACCAACGTGACCCACGACCTGGGCGGCTTCCACGGCGGGCACCTCGCCGACGACATGTACGCGCGGTGGATGCAGTTCGGCACGTTCCAGCCGGTCGACCGGATGCACTCCGACCACGGCGACCGGTTGCCGTGGGACTATCCGGGAGCGGCGCAGGCCGGCGCGCAGAAATTCCTGCGGTTGCGGGAGGCGCTGGTGCCCTACACCTACACGATGGCGCGCCAGGCGAGTCAGAACGGCCTTCCGATCGTACGGCCGATGTATCTTGAATTTCCGTCGCAGGAAGCCGCCTACAGTGCGAACGGCGAGTACCTCTACGGCGACAATCTGCTGGTCGCGCCGATCGTGACGCCGAGCGGCTCGGTGTCGGTGTGGGTGCCGCCCGGCTCCTGGACCGACTACTTCACCGGTACGACCTACACCGGGCCGGCGACGGTCACGATGAGCGCGCCGCTGTCGCGGATGCCGGTGCTGGTCAGGGCCGGTGGCCTGGTGCCGACCCGGACCGACTACGTGCACAGCCAGAAGGACAGCGTCGCCGGCAAGTTCACCGTGGCGGTCGCCGCCGGGGCCGACGGGGCATTTTCCCTGTACGCCGACGACGGCTCGTCCTCCGCAGCGTCCACCACCACCCCGCTGTCCTGGGCGGACGGGACGCGCACGTTCACCGTCGGCGCC
>KL571555.1:19202-19327 GCA_000715855.1 Actinoplanes liguriensis | reverse complement strand
TGTGTATAAGAGACAGACGCGGACCGCGCGCGAGGGCGTCGCGTGGACGTTCGGCCTCACCGCCGAGGAGTACCAGCCCATGGTCCAGACCTGACCACCGGCCCCTCCGCGTGCCTTCCGCCACG
>KL571555.1:18077-18913 GCA_000715855.1 Actinoplanes liguriensis | reverse complement strand
TCAACCGTCAGGCCCTCTGCGGGGGCCGGCCGTTCATTGCGGCGCGACCTGGTTGTCTGTGGGGCGCCAGCCGTTGGTGATGGCGGCGATCTGGGCTTCGTAGGTGTCCAGGCCGTCGTCGGAGAGGACCTGTGGGAGCAGGTCGCCGAAGGCGTTGACCTCGGCCACCGCGTGGCCGCGCCAGCCGGTGCGGAACATCAGGTCGACGCCCGCGTGCAGCGTGCGCGGGAAACACGCGGCAGCCCGGACGCACGTCTCCATCGCCGCGGACCACGCTTGCTCGCCGGCCGCGGCGCGGACCGCGGAGACGTCGCCGCGGGCGTTGCCGAGGTGCAGGTTCGTCATCGGGGAACTGCTGGTCCGGACCACGACGTGCTGTGCCCGGCCGGCGATCACGACCACGCGCAGGTCCAGCACCCGGCCGCCGAGGGCCACCTTCGGGTACCAGCGCTCGACGTGCAACCCGTCCGGCGCCAGCCGGTCGACGATCGCGCGGATCGAGGCTTCGTCGTCGTAACGACGTACGCGCAAATTGTTGAAGATCTTGCCGTTGCTCAGCTCCACCGAGGTCATCGCCATGATCCGCCGCCCGGATTCGGTCCCCCGGCGGCCGCCTGCCGCCAGCGCCAGCACCCCCGAGGCCGACGAGCCGTAGGCGGCCTTGACGAAGACCCGGCTCCATCCGGCTACCTCCATCGCCGCGCGCAGCGACTCGTAGCCGTGCACCGGCGGGAGGGCCGGCGGGACCGGGATCCCGGCGGCGGTCAGGACGGCGTGGCAGCGGGGTTTCGCCGTCATCGTCAGGATGTCGGCGGGCTGATTCAGCAGCGTGCCGC
>KL571555.1:15979-17896 GCA_000715855.1 Actinoplanes liguriensis | reverse complement strand
ATTCAGCAGCGTGCCGCCGCCCGCCGCGATCCGTTCCAGAGCGACCGCCAGCCCCGCGAACCCGGCCGCCGCGCCGACGATCTCACCGTGCTCCGGGGCGGAGACGTGCGCTGAGCTGGCGGCGTGCACTGAGCTGGCGGGGTTCGCTGGGATGGCGGCGCGGGCCGTGGTGGGGGAGCTGTGCGTCTCGGCGGAGGCGGGGTGCGCGGTGGAAGCGTGAGCCGCGGTGGAGTGGTCGGCGCCGAGGGCGCGGAGCAGGCGATCCACCTCGGCGTTCTCGCCCGGTGAGTCGATCCGGACGAGAGTGCCCGGGCCTGGGATCCGCCCGGACTCCAGGACCTCCCGCCACGGGAAGATCTCCGGGGTGGGCAGACCGGCCCGTTCCGCGGCCGCCGTGAACAGGGCGACCCGGCGGTTCTCCGGGTTGCCGACGACGGCGAGCCTCACTCGGCGCAGACCGTGTAGCGGCCCCAGCGCTCCTCGCTCTGCCGGCCGGAGACGTCGACGGTGACCCCGGGCAGCTCGTCGGCGACGCGCTGCGCCATCTCCGCCGTCATGAAGTGATGGTGCAGGTCGAGTGTCTCCAGGTGGGTCAGGGGCTGGCCGGCGAGCAGCGACTCCGCCCCGGCGTCGCCGAGCGTGCCCATGGACAGGTCGAGCCGGGAGAGCCGGGCCACCACGGGAGCCGCGGCGACGGCCGCCGCCACCTCGTCGGCGATCTCCGCGTTGACCAGCCCGAGGTGTTTCAGCGCGGGCAGCGCACGCCCACCGAGGATCGTCGCGAGGTCGTCGGCGCGCGCGTCCCCGCCGTAGGTCGCGACGCCCAGCCACAACTCCAGATGCTCGAAGCTCGGCAGGTCGCAGGCGCTGACGGCGCGGATCAGCGAGGCGGGCAGGCCGCCGGACTGCAGGACCAGCTCGCGCAGCGCCGGATAGCGCCCGGGCGTGATCTCCAGCCCCTGCGAGCCACGCACCCACAGGCGCTCCAGCAGCGGGAACGCCTCCAGCAGCGGCGTGATGTCGTTGTGGTTGATCCAGGAGATCTCGCACTGCTCATAGGTCATCTCGCCGATGAACAGCGCGCGCAGGCCGCTGAATCGGGACGCGTTCTTGATCAGCAGCTCGGCCGGGAACTCCGACTCGTAGGCCGAGCCCCACTCGCCGACGACCAGCGCGGCGGGGCCGGTCGGGCCGGACCGCTCCAGCACCTTCTCCAGCGCGGCCTCGAACTCCGACAGGTCGGCCTCGAAGTCCTCCATGTCGATGCGCCAGGCGACCGCGGCCGGATCCGCCGGCGTCTGCTCGTCGTCCACCTCCACGATCGGCAGCCCGGCGAACGTGGCGAGATGGTCGTTGATGGTCACGGGACTCCTCCGGCCGTAACGCGATGGTGCCGAGACGCTAGCAAGCCCCACCGACACTTCCGCGCGCGCCGCCGGGCGAAGCCGAGCGCGCCGCCGGGCAGAATTGAGCGCATCCCCGGCCGGAACCGAGCGCACCCCGGGCGGAACCGAGAGCGTCCCGGGCGGGACGACCGGCGGCGGATCCGGGTGAACGGACTGTCTGATCAGGGACGCAAAGGTCGACGCCGAAGTTGATCACTGCGAGTATATGCGACCTGACTGATCGTAATGAGTCCTGCACGGCGCGAACTCCCCCGCCGGAGATGTATCTGTCGCCGCCGTTCACGCATCTCCCTCTCCAGGAAGCGCATCGACCGGATTCGAGGTTGACCATGACGTCCACCAGGCCACTCAGCTGCATCACCCCGCCGTTCATCCTGACCCGGCTGCTCGACAGTGACAACGAGGCCATTCGCCAGGCCGCGCTCTCCACCCTGGTCACCACCGCCCAGTTGCGTGGCGAGCGCACGGTCCGCGGCCTGATCGCCGGCGCGCTGGCGGTGCCGGGGGACGG
>KL571555.1:13422-15737 GCA_000715855.1 Actinoplanes liguriensis | reverse complement strand
GCATCTACAACTGCAAGCACTCGACGTTCCTGCAGACGGCGAAGCTCACCCGCTCGGAGGATGAGGGGCCGGTCAAGGACGCGGCGGTCAACCGGGCGTTCGACGGCTTCGGCGCCACCCGCGCGTTCTACCGCGAGGTGTTCCAGCGCGACTCGATCGACGATCGCGGCATGCGGCTGCAGGGCTACGTGCACCGCGGGACCAAGTACAACAACGCGTTCTGGGACGGCCAGGAGATGGTTTTCGGCGACGGGGACGGCGAGGTGTTCACCGACTTCACCGGCTCGCTCGACGTGATCGCGCACGAGCTGGGGCACGGCGTCACCGAGCACACCGCGGGCCTGGAGTACCACAACCAGTCCGGCGCGCTGAACGAGTCGTTCTCGGACGTGGCCGGTTCGATGGTCAAGCAGTGGTTCCTGAAGCAGAGCGCGGACCAGGCGGACTGGCTGATCGGCAGCGAGGTCTTCACCCCGGCGATCGACGCGGACGCGCTGCGGTCGATGAAGGCGCCGGGCACCGCGTTCGACAACAAGCTGTTCGGCAGGGATCCGCAGCCCGACCACATGGACCGGTTCGTCGAGCTGCCGGACACCGAGGACGGCGACAACGGCGGCGTGCACATCAACTCGGGCATCCCGAACAAGGCGTTCTATCTGGTGTCCACCGCGATCGGGGGAAACTCCTGGGACGCCCCCGGGCACATCTGGTACGAATCGTTGAAGGCGTCGACCGCGACCACCCAGTTCCAGGATTTCGCCGACACGACGTACAACAAGGCCGCCGAGCTCTACGGCGCGGACAGCAGCCAGCGGCGGGCCGTGAAGGAGGCGTGGGCGCAGGTGGGCATCACCATCACGACGACCCCGACGCTGCTCGGGCGAAAGTAGAGGGTGGATGCGGGTTTCCCTGGCTGTCTCTTATAGCTGGTCGCCGCCGCGTCCGCCGATCCGGGCGGCTCGCATCCGGCGTCGCCCGCGCGCGACGCCATGACGTACACGATCACCGTCGACGACGGCCCGCGCTCGGCGACCCTGACCGGCGCGGACACGTCGATGTCACCCGCGTTCGGCGCGCTGCTCGCCTGGATCCAGCGCCACGCCACCTGACCGGGCGTAACCGGCGATCAGGATGTCGACCGCCTCGGTGAAGCGGGCGTCGAAATCCAGCCCGGCCCGGGTCTCGATGATCTCCAGCAGGTTGGGGAACTCCGCCGGGTCGAGGTCACCCGCACGCTGGTCCAGGTCGGGCTCGGAGCCCTCGTGGCCCGGGGTCTGCCCGACCTCGGCGAGGGTGTGGCCGATGGTGAACATCGCGAGCACGTTCACCACGTCCAGCGCCCGCCCGAGCGGCAGCCCGGCCGCGCGCATCGCCGCCAGCCACCGCTCCGAGGTGCGCAGTGCTTCCGGCGAGTTGACCGGCCGGGTCGCGGCGAGCGGCAGCACACCCGGATGCGCCCGCAGCGCGGCCCGCAGGGAGTGCGCGAACTGCCGTGCCCAGGCCGGCCAGTCACCACCGGCCGGCTCGTCGAGGCTCGCGAACGCGGTCTCCATGACCCGGTCGACGAGGCCGTCGAGCAGCGCGTCCTTGTTCGGCACGTGGCGGTAGAGCGACATCGCCTCGACCCCCAGCGCCGCTCCGAGCTTGCGCATGGACAGTGCGGGCAGCCCGTGCGTGTCGATGTAGCCGAGTGCGGCGTCGAGGACTTTCTCCCTGGTCAGGCCCGCTTTCATAAAACCTCTCTTGACGATGCTTACGGCGTAAGCAATCCTAGCGGAAACACCGATGCTTACGCCGTAAACATGAGCTGGAGGTGGCGATGACCGCTCTTGCCCTGACCCTCGTCCTGGCCGCGGTCGCGTACCACGCGATGATGACGCTGGTCGATCTGTATCCGTTCAACAACGTCCGCGGCGCCAAGCGCTCCGAGCGGCTCACCGAGGTCGCGGTGAATGCCCCGGTGATGTCGTTGCCCGCGGTTCTGCTCGGGGCCGGGGCGGCGACCTCGCTGCCGTGGCTCGGCCGTGCCGGCGGCGTGATCGAGCTGCTCGCGGTGCTCGGCGGGCTCCTGCTGTGGTGGTCGCCCTACCTCGCCGCGGTCACGATGCCGTGGGCGACCGCGGGCACCGGGACGACCTGGGCGGAACTGCACGCGCGCACCTATGCGAGCACGATCATCGTCCTGCCGCGGATCGGCGAGCGGCCGCGCCCGAACCTGGAGCACATGGTCCTGCACGCACTGATGCTCGCCGCGGCCATCGCGACGTTCATCGCCGCGAACACCATCTGAAAGACGATTCGGCGGTACGGCGGGG
>KL571555.1:12118-13207 GCA_000715855.1 Actinoplanes liguriensis | reverse complement strand
CTCACCGCCGTACCGGCAAATCGTCTTTCATCGGCGCCGGGCCGGAACCCGCTCGCCCACCTCGACCCGCGGAAGGGTGATCTTCAGGGTCGGGACGGGTGCCGCCGTGACCGGAAGTGACCAGTCCATCCGCCACGCCGGGCGCACCACCGCGGCCAGGTAGGCGAGCCCGCACAGCCACAGCGCCGTGTTCAGCCCGCCGAAGTTGAGCAGCACCGCGCCGAACAGCCCGCCGATCGGGATGCCGGCCCAGGCCCACGCGTTGATCAGCGTCTGCACGCGCCCGCGCAGCGCCGCCGGGATCAGCTCCACCTGCAGCGTCTCCAGCAGCGGGTTGAACAGGCCGGATCCGATCCCGGCGAGGGCGTAGACGGCGATCACCGCCTCCGGTGGCAGCCCGAGCGCGAGCACGATGATCCGGCCGCGCCCCGAAGCCGGCCGACGCCAGCGCGGACGCGATCGAGGCGAGCCCGACCGTGCTCAGCGCCAGGCCGACCACCGTCGCGTCGTGCCCACCGGCCCGCGCCCAGACCGGCAGCAGCACCGCCATCAGCGCCTGATCGAGCAGGTTGGTGACGACGAACATGGCGGTCAGCGCGCGCAGCGGCGGGTGGGCGCGCAGGAACGTCGTGCCGGTGCGCAGCCGGTCGAGATAGGACTGGTCGTCGCGGCCGCGGTCCCGTAGCGGATCGGTCACCGTCATCGTCACGATGAGTGTGGCTACACCGAGCATTGCCGCGGCTACCCACAGTGCGCGATCGCCGCCGAGCGTGGCGACGAGCCAGCCGGCCATCGCCGTGCCGACCGCGGTCGCGGTCCGTTCGACGGCGGTGGCCAGGCCGACGCCGCGCGCGGTCGACTGCCCGGCGTCCGCGGCGGCGAACGGCACCAGCAGTCGTTTCGCGGCGCTGGCCGGCCCGTCGGCACAGCCGACCACCAGCAGCATCAGGATGAGCAGCCAGAGCGGGGGAGTGCCGAACAGGGCGGGGATGATCAGCACGGACGCCGAGGTGACGTCCCCGGCCACGCTGATCCGGCGCGGGCCGATCCGGTCCAGCAGCGGCCCGGCCAGCCACTGCGTGAACGCGT
>KL571555.1:11036-11860 GCA_000715855.1 Actinoplanes liguriensis | reverse complement strand
GTCCAGCACCAGCCACGGGACCGCGACGGTGAGCAGCCGGTTCGCGGAGAGCGTGCAGGCCTGCGAGCTCAGAACTCCGGACAGTCCACGCCATCTCACCCGGCCATCACCGGCGGGTGCCCGGTATTACGGCGCGGCGGGACCGCGCAATTGATCAAGGGCGCCATCGAACATCCTTCGGCAAAAGGCGAGGCGGTTTCCTCGCACCGTAGATGCCGACGGCCACGGCAGGTAGTCGCCGGTCGATTACCAGATAGGCGCCATCAGCGGTCAGAGACGGTCGGATGATCGGCTGTTCCGGGCGCTTACCGCAGGTCAGACCGCCGAAGGTCAACTACTGAGGGCAGCATTGAACCGCCGTTAGACGCGCCGAATTGATGTTCCCGAAGTCGCACAGTGAGTCCGTCGTAGGCTTCCTCTGCGGCTTGACTGCTGCGATTTCGCGTGAAGGGACATATAAATGATCTCGGAGACCTCGGCGTATCTCGAACGGGCCGTCGCGCTCGCCCGGGCGGCGCGGAACCGCGGCGACCACCCGTTCGGCGCGCTGCTCGTCACCGCGGACGGCACGGTCCTGGAGGCGATGAACTCGGTGGTCACCGAGTCGGACCCGACCGGTCATGCGGAGACCAACCTGGTCCGCCTCGCCGGGCGGCTGTCCCCGGCGGTGCTGGCCGGCAGCACCCTCTACACCAGCACCGAGCCGTGCGCGATGTGCGCGGGGGCGATCTACTGGTCGGGCATCGGGCGGATGGTGTTCGCGCTCTCCTCGGAGGATCTGAACGCGATGGTCTCCGAGGAGGAGGGCGCCTGTCTCTTATACA
>KL571555.1:9832-10797 GCA_000715855.1 Actinoplanes liguriensis | reverse complement strand
GTTCCCGCTCCCGTCCGCCGCCGAGGTCCACGCCGGCTTCTGGACCTGACCGATACCGATCAGACCGGCTCGGGCTCGGGGGCCGGCTCGGCGGGGCCCGGCGACGGCTCGGCCGGCTCCGGCACGGCGGGGACGGGCGAGATCGGCGGCATCGGCTCGGCCGGCGCGGGCGGCAGGTCCGGGTTCGTGGGATCCAGCTCGCCCGGGTCGTCGGGGATCGGCGCCCCGGGGTCCAGCGGCGGATAGCGGTCCGGGTCGGACTGCAGTCGTCGGATCGGCATCGGATCCCCCGTTTTCTCGCCGGGACTAGGGTCAAGATCCAATACCCGGTGGGGGACCGCCCAAACGGTCAGGCCAGGTCGTCCTCGCTGAGCGCGTCGGCGATCGCGGTGGCGCCCGCGTTGAACCGGATCGTCCGCCGGATCGTCGCCGGCTCCCGCAGCGCCCGCGCGACCACGGCCGCGACATCCGCCCGGCTCACCGACCCGGACGTGGCGCCCTGGTTCGCGGTCTCGATCCGCCCGGTCGCCGGGTCCGAGGTCAACCGGCTCGGCCCGAGGATCGTCCAGTCCAGGTCGGTCCGCTCGAGATGGGCGTCCGCCGAGGCCTTCGCCTCCGCATAGGGGAAGAAGGCGCTGTCCTCCGGAACCCCGTGATCGATCTGCGACCCGAAATAGGAGACCATCACATAGCGCCGGACGCCGGCCAGCGCCGCCGCGTCCATCGACCGGATCGCCGCGTCCCGATCCACCGCATAGGTCCGCGCCGGGTCCCCGCCGCCGGCCCCGGCCGACCAGACGATCGCGTCGTGCCCGCGGAAGAGCTCGGCCAGCTCCTCCACGGTGAGCCGCTCGACGTCGGCGACCACCGGATCCGCCCCGGACTCCGCGATCTCGGCGTGATGCGCGGGATTGCGGAACCTGTCTCTTATACACATCTCTGAGCGGGCTGGCAAGGCAGACCGT
>KL571555.1:8256-9715 GCA_000715855.1 Actinoplanes liguriensis | reverse complement strand
TGCGCGGGATTGCGGAACACCGCGCTCACCCGATGACCGGCCCCGACCAGCAGCGGCAGCAGCAGCCGCGCCACCTTCCCGTGCCCACCCACGACCAGAACCCGCGCATTCTCCATTCCCGCGACGCTACCGCCATCGCCTGACAAACCATGCGCGGCGGACGCCGGGCGCGCCGGTCCATCTTCACCCGATCTTGCCGGTACGGCGGGTGACCGCTGCCCGGCGCCGTCCCCGTTCCGGCGACGAGCAGCGGGCCGGTGTCAGGCCTTGACGATCGGCTTGAGCGCCTCGGCCACCTTCGTGACCAGTCCCGGCCGGTGTCCGTTGCGGACCAGGTTGATCGTGATCCCGTCGATGCCCGCCCCGAGCACCTTCTCGTGCACCTGCTCGGCGACCTGCTCGGCCGTACCGAGGAAGGCCCGGTTCCGGCGGTCCTCCGGGATCGACTCGCCGAGCTCCTTGATCTCCTGCTCGCTCTCACCGACCATGCCCATCACCAGGAAGCTGGTGGCCAGCGTCGACGGGTCACGGCCGATCTCCTCGCAGCGCTCGCGCAGCACGCTCACCTTGCGGGCCAGGTCGTCGACGTCGCAGATGATGTTCATGTGGTCGGCGAACCGGGCCGCCAGCCGGAACGTCTTCTGCTCGCCCGAGCCGCCCAGCATGATCGGGATGCTCGGCCGCACCCGCGGGTTGTTCATCGCGCCCCGCGCGACGTAGTACTTGCCCTCGAACGTCGCCGGCTCACCCTTGATCATCGGCGCGATGATGGTCAGCGCCTCCTCGAGCCGCTCGAAGCGCTGCCCGAACGTCCCGAACTCGAAGCCCAGGTCGTGGTGCTCACGCTCGAACCAGCCGGCGCCGATGCCGAGCACCGCGCGGCCCTTCGAGACCACGTCGAGGGTCGTCACGGTCTTGGCGAGCAGGGCGGGATTGCGGTACGTCACGCCGGTGACCAGCGTGGACAGCTGGATCGTCGACGTGACGGAGGAGAGCGCCGCCAGCGTCGTGTAGGACTCCAGCATGTTCTGGTCGGGCGTGCCGATGCCGGGCAACTGGTAGAAGTGGTCCATCACCAGGACGGTGTCGAAGCCGGCCGCCTCGGCCTCCTTGGCCTGCGCCGCGACCGTGTCGAACAGCTGCTCGTTCGGGACTCCCGGGTACGTGAAGTTCGGGATCTGGTAGCCGAGCCGGATGGTCATGCTGTCCCCAGTTTCATGTAAGAGGTCTCTCACTTGTAATGTAAGAGCCAACTTACACTCCGAGCAAGGGGCCGGGATGGGCGAGTCACGGGATCGCGGCTACCACCACGGCGACCTGCGGGCAGCCCTGATCGCCGCGAGTTTCGAGCACCTCGCCGAGGTGGGGCTGCGCCGCTTCTCGGTCGCCGCGGTCGCCCGCCTCGCCGGTGTCAGCTCCGCCGCGCCGTACCGTCATTTCTGTCTCTTATACACATCTC
>KL571555.1:7458-7996 GCA_000715855.1 Actinoplanes liguriensis | reverse complement strand
GCGCCGATCCATCCTCCCGGCTCGCGGCGCTGGCCGGGGCCTATTTCCGGTACGTCGTGAGCACCGGCGCCGGCCTGCACGTCATCTACGCCCAGGAGCTCTACACCGTCCCGGACGACGAGCGGCGCGAGCACACCCGGGCGCTGATGGAGACCGTCCTGGATCTGGCGTTCGCCACCCGGGTCCCCTCCTACCAGCAGGCCGTCGCCCTGGTGGAGGAGATCATCGCGGTCGCGCACGGCTACACCTCGCTCTACACCGAGGGCTTCTTCAACCGCGGCGCCCTGTCGATCGACACCACCGCGGCCCGCGCCGTCACCGCGGCCCACGCCCTGATCCGCGCCGAGCACACCCGCTGACCGGCCGGTCAGCTCCGTGGGAACGCATCTGCCGGAAAAGTGATCGTCACGTCCAGGCCGCCCTCGGGACGGGTCCACGCGTCGATCCGGGCGCCGTGCACGTCCGCGATCGCGCGCACGATGGCCAGGCCCAGCCCGTGGCCCTGGCCGTGCAGCCGCGCACGCCGCATCCGCTGGAA
>KL571555.1:6324-7242 GCA_000715855.1 Actinoplanes liguriensis | reverse complement strand
TCAGCTCCTCCGGCGGGACGACCGGCCCGGTGTTGCGGATCGTGATCCGCCCGTCCGCGCCGACCGGCTCGGTGATCACCTCGACCCGGCCGTCCGGCACGTTGTGCCGCAGCGCGTTCTCCACCAGGTTCGCGACCAGGCTCTCGACCAGGTGCGGATCGCCCCGGACCGGGGCCGGGGCCAGGCGGGACTCGACCGTCACCCGGCCGGCGGGTCGGCCGGACAGCACGGCCCCGGCGACGTCGGCCAGGTCCAGCTCGGCCGGCCGTTCGACACCCTGCTGGCCGTTGGCGAGCGCGAGCAGCGCCCCGATCAGCCGCTCCTGCGCGTCGCTGAGCGCGAGCACCTGCCGGCACGCCTCGCGCAGCGACTCCACCGACGCGTCCGGGTCGGCGAGCGCGACCTGCAGCAGCGCCTTCTCCGCGGTCAGCGGGGTCCGCAGCTCGTGCGAGGCGTTCGCCACGAAGTGCCGCTGCGAGGTGAACGACGCTTCCAGACGCCCGAAGAGCTGGTCCAGCGTCGCCGCCAGCTCGGCCAGCTCGTCCCGGCGGCGCGGGGCGACCCCCAGGCGGCGGTGCAGGTTGTTCGCCGAGATGTCCCGCGCGGTCTCGGTCATCACCCGCAGCGGCCGCAGGAACCGCCCGGAGACCACCCAGCCCAGCCCGACCGAGGCCACCACCAGCCCGGCGACCGCCAGCGCCCACGTACCGACCGGGAATTGCGTGATCTCCGGCGCCGGGTGCGGATCCTGGCCGCTGCCCACCGGCGCCGAGTTGCTCGCGCCGAGCAGCGGCACGGTGACCAGCACGGCGCCGACCACGAAGAACGGCACCGAGTAGAGCAGCATCAGCCGGGTCCGGAGGGTCATGACAGGCCGATCCGGTAGCCGCCCTCGCGGACCGTCTGCACGATCGGCGG
>KL571555.1:3213-6035 GCA_000715855.1 Actinoplanes liguriensis | reverse complement strand
CCCGCAGCCGCTTCACCGTCGTCTTCACCGCCGTGGTGAACGGGTTCGCCGCCTCGTCCCACACCTTCTCCAGCAACTCCTCCGCGGGCACTGGGCGGGAACCCGCGGCGAGCAGGCACTCCAGCACGCCGAACTCCTTCGGGCTCAGGTCGAGCCGGCGGCCGCCGCGGACCGCGACCCGCAGCGAGCTGTCCACCGTCAGGTCACCGGCGCGCAGCACCGGCGGGACCAGCGTCGACGGGCGCCGGGCCAGCGCACGGACCCGCGCCACCAGCTCCGGGAACTCGAACGGCTTCGGCAGGTAGTCGTCGGCGCCCAGGCCCAGGCCCTCGACCCGGTCCTGCAGGGCGCCGGACGCGGTCAGCATCAGCACCCGGCTCGTCTGGTGGCCGACGACGATCCGGCGGCAGACCTCGTCGCCGTGCGTGCCCGGCAGGTCACGGTCGAGGACCACCACGTCGTACCGGTTCACGGCCAGCCGCTCCAGGGCCTCGTCGCCGTCGAACGCCAGGTCCACGGCCATGCCCTCGCGGCGCAGCCCGACCCCGATCGTGCGGGTCAGGACCTCGTGGTCCTCCACCACCAGAACTCGCATGGGACCACGATGCCAGCCCGCCGGTGTCACCGAGGTGTCAGCCGTCGATACCTTGCTGACACCGGCCGCCGCGTAGAACGGCAGCCATGATTGTCGTGAGCGGAGTGCACAAGAGGTACGGCCCCGCCGTCGCCCTGGACGGCATGACCTTCGAGGTCCGGGCCGGGCAGGTCACCGGCTTCGTCGGCCCGAACGGCGCCGGCAAGTCCACCACCATGCGGGTCATCCTCGGGCTGGACCGGCCGGACGCCGGCGAGGCCCTCGTCGAGGGCAAGCGCTATCGCGAGCTGGCCGACCCGATGCGGCACCTCGGGTCGCTGCTCGACGCCGGCGCGCTGCAGCCGAGCCGGACGGCCCGCAACCACCTGCTGTGGCTGGCCCACTCGCAGGGACTCGGCGCCCGCCGGGTCGACGAGGTGCTGGAGCAGACCGGGCTCGCCGATGTCGCCCGGCGCCGGGCCGGTGGCTTCTCGCTCGGCATGCGGCAACGGCTCGGCATCGCGGCCGCGCTGCTCGGCGACCCACCGGCGCTGATGCTCGACGAGCCGTTCAACGGGATGGACCCGGAGGGGATCATCTGGATGCGGGGCTTCCTGCGCTCGCTGGCCGGTCAGGGCCGGGCCGTGCTGGTGTCCAGCCACCTGATGGGCGAGCTGCAGGGCACCGCCGACCACGTGGTCGTGATCGGACGCGGGCGGGTCATCGCCGACGCGACCGTCGCCGCGCTGCTGAGCTCGGTGGCGGGCGGGCGGATCACCGTACGCACGCAAGCGCCGGAGGCGCCGGAGATCCTCGCCGCCGCCGGGGCATCGGTCGCGCCCACCGGCGACGGCGCCCTCTCGATCGCCGGCCTGCCGGCGGAGTCGATCGCCGGCCTGCTGCAGCGCAACAACGTGGCCTTCTCCGAGCTGGCGGCCCACCGGGCCACCCTGGAGGACGCCTACCTGGAGCTCACCCGCGACGCCGTCGACTACCGTGCGGAGGACCCCCGATGAGCGTGCTGCATGCCGAGTGGACGAAGTTCCGCACCGTGCGCGGCTGGGTCCTCGGGCTGGTCGCCGCGGCCGGGCTGATCCTGGTGTTCGGCCTGGCCCCGGGCATGTCCGGATCCTGCGGGAAGTACGGGCCGAACTCCGCCTGCACGCCCACGATCGGGCCGACCGGCGAGGAGGTGAAGGACCGGTTCACCTTCGTGCACCAGCCGCTGACCGGGAACGGGAGCGTCACCGTCCGGGTGGCGTCGCTGACCGGCTCGCTCTTCGACGGCCCGGACGCGAGCCGGCCGGGGATCGCGGCGTGGGCCAAGGCCGGGCTGATGGTCAAATCCGGGATCACGCCCGGGTCGACCTACGCGGCGGTCATGCTCACCGGCTCGCACGGCGTCCGCCTGCAGTGGGACTACACGCACGACAAGGCCGGTCCGGCGGGCGCCGCGCCGCAATGGCTCCGCCTCTCCCGTACGGGCGATACCGTCACGTCCGCGGTCTCCGCCGACGGCGCCACCTGGACGGAAGTCGGCGCCACCCGGCTCACCGGGCTCCCGGCCACCGCGGAGGTCGGCCTGTTCGTCACCGCCCCGCAGTACAGCACCGAGATGCACCAGGGCCTGCTGAACGGCGAGCAGGGCGGACCCAGCCTGGCCACCGCCGCGTTCGAGCAACTCGCCACCGGTGACGGCTGGAGCGGCACGGCCTGGCACGCGGACTGGATCGGCGGCCGGCCGGACTGGACCGACGTGCCCGACGCCGAGCAGCAGGGCACGACCTTCCGGGTGGCCGGCTCCGGTGACGTCGGGCCGACGGGGGCCGGCGTCTCGGTGACCCAGACCCTGGTCGGGACGTTCACCGGGCTGATCGCCGTGGTCGTCCTCGGCGCCGTCTACATGAGCACGGAGTACCGGCGTGGCCTGATCCGGACAACTCTGGCCGCCGGGCCCCGACGCCTGCGGGTGCTCGCCGCGAAGGCCGCGGTCATCGGTGGCGTCACGTTCGTCGCCGGGGTGGTCGCGGCCGCCGTCGTGGTCGTCTTCGGCCAGCGGGTGCTGCGCGCCAACGGGGTCGGGTTGCTGCACACCTCCACCATGACCGAGCTGCGCGTCGTGGCAGGGACGGGCGCGCTGCTCGCGGTCTCGTCGGTGCTGGCCCTCGGCCTCGGCGCCCTCCTGAGGCGCAGCGTGACCGCGGTGGCCGTCGCGATCGTGACGATCGTCCTGCCGTACCTGCTGGCG
>KL571555.1:2464-2984 GCA_000715855.1 Actinoplanes liguriensis | reverse complement strand
GACCGTGCTGCCGGTCGAGGCGGGCCGCACGCTGCTGTCGTTCACCCCGGCCGCGGCGTTCGCGCTGCAGCAGGCGGTGAAGCAGTACCCGCAGGTCGACGACCTGTACTCGCCCGCTACCGGGTACTTCCCGCTCTCGCCGTGGGCCGGCCTCGCGGTCCTCGCCGGCTGGACCGCCCTGGTCCTGGGCGCCGCCGCGGTGATGCTGCGACGGAGGGACGTATGAGCACGTCACGGGCCCTGCTCGCCGAGTGGACCAAGCTGCGCACCTCGCCGGGCACCCTCGGGCTGCTCCTCACGGTGATCGCCGGGACGGCCGGGCTGACCGCGATCGTCGGGGCCGCCTGCTCCGGAGGCACCTGCGGGGAGGACGTCGCGCTGACCGGCGTCCAGCTCGGGCACGCGGTGGTGGCGATCCTCGCGGTGCTGGTGATCGGCAACGAGTACAGCACCGGCATGATCACCGTGACCCTGGCCGCGGTGCCCCGGCGGCTCCCGGTCCCTGTCTCTTATACACATC
>KL571555.1:1569-2191 GCA_000715855.1 Actinoplanes liguriensis | reverse complement strand
GATGTGTATAAGAGACAGATGCTGCTCCCCGCGTACCACGCCACGGCGCGCCCGGCCGTCGGCTCGGTGCTCTACCTGGTGCTGATCGCGCTGCTGAGCCTGGGCCTGGCCACCGTGATGCGCAGCCCGGCGGCGGCCATCGGCACGGTGCTCGCCCTGCTCTACGCCGTCCCGATCATCGTCTCCGTGGTCACCGACCCGACCTGGCACGACCGCATCCAGAAGTACGCGCCGGTCAGCGCCGGCCTGGCCGTGCAGTCCACGGCCGCCGACCCGCTGATCGGCCCGTGGAAGGGCCTCGGCGTCCTGGCATTGTGGACCCTGGCGGCGCTGCTCGCGGGGGCGATCACCCTGCAGCGGCGGGATGCGTGACGCGGACGGCCGTCGATCTTCTGCCGCGTACGTTGATCGGATTATTGACAACAGGGGTGCCGGAAACCGCCGCGGCGGGGATCGTCGCGAAGGCAATCACCGCCTGATCCATCGAACCGAAGCAGGAGACGTTCCGACGATGGCATCCCCGCTGTCCGACTCATCGCAGATCCAGGGCAACATCCTGCGGCCGTTCCGCGGCGACCACCAGGCCTTCCTCTTCCTGTCCTTCCGCAGTGACCGGGCCGGG
>KL571555.1:905-1359 GCA_000715855.1 Actinoplanes liguriensis | reverse complement strand
GCTGAACGTCGGGTTCACCGCGTCCGGCCTGGTTCTGCTGCACCCCGAGGTCTCCGGCGACCTCGTCGGCCACGCCGCGTTCTGGCAGGGGCCGCTCGGCACCCGCCTCGACGACGCCGGCGCGATCACCACCGCCCCGGCGCTGCTCGGCGACCTCGGCCCCGGCGACCCGTCACAGTGGGTGGTCGGCGGCCCCGGACGCCCCGTCGACGCGCTGCTCACGGTCGCCGCCGACGACTCCGGCACGCTGCAGGACGCGGTCGAGGGCGAAGTCCGCGAAGCCGCCCGGCACGGCCTCGAAGTGCTGCTCGTCCAGTGGGGCGACGTGCTCCGCAACGACGACGGCAAGCGCATCGAGCACTTCGGCTTCGCCGACGGCATCTCCCAGCCCGGCGTGCGAGGCTTCGCCGACACCGTCCGGCCCGGCGCGGCCGTCATCCTGTCTCTTATACAC
>KL571555.1:0-678 GCA_000715855.1 Actinoplanes liguriensis | reverse complement strand
GATGTGTATAAGAGACAGGTCCTGGACACCCCGCCCCACCCCCGCGCCGTGGATGCGGGACGGGTCGTTCCAGGTGTTCCGGCGACTCCGGCAGAACGTCGCCGGCTGGTGGGACCACATGGGCACGCTCGACCCGAACCCGGAGGACGCCGCCGCGCGGGCCCTCGGCCGGCACCTCGACGGACGTCCCCTGGCCGCGCCGGTCCACGACGGCGAACTGAACGCGTTCACGTACCACGGCGACGACGACGGCGCCCGCACCCCGCGCTACGCGCACATCCGCAAGGTCAACCCGCGCGAGGACGGCGTCTTCCGCGACCGCGGCCACAAGATGCTGCGCCGCGGCATCCCGTTCGGCTCCCGCCTGGACCGCGGCCGGCCCGACGACGGCCAGGAACGCGGCATGCTGTTCAACGCGTACATGGCATCCATCGAAGACCAGTTCGAATACGTGCAGCGCCGGTGGGCCACCAACCCTGATTTCCCGGCTTCGACCCTTTCCGCGTACGGTCGTTCGGCGCCCGCCACCGACGGCCTCGACCCGGTCCTCGGTCCCAGCGCCCAGGTCGCCTCCGAGACGCTGGCGCCCGAGGTGGTCCGCGGGATCCCGGCGGCGGCGTTCGGCGGCTTCGTGACGACGACCGGCGCGGTGTACGCCTTCGCCCCGTCCCTCCGCAC
>KL571554.1:5334-7273 GCA_000715855.1 Actinoplanes liguriensis | reverse complement strand
GATGTGTATAAGAGACAGGTGCTACGCCTCGACGCCCCAGTCGGCGCGCGGGCCGGACTCGCCGTCCACGGCCGCACCTACGCCTGGATCGGCCTCACCCAGCGATCCGACGGAACCTACTTGACCTGCCGCTTCGCCGAAGCCGAAGGCGTAGCGGAACAGGACGCGGTGGACCCGGTCGCGGTCCCGGCGGGAGCAGGGGTGCGGCTCGCCGTGACCGTGACCGAATCAGCGCAGGTCCGGTTCTCCGCGGAAATCGGCGGTGAACGGTGGGACGACTTCCCACCGTTCACCGCCACCCCCGGCGTCTGGATCGGCGCCACGCTCGGCCTGTTCGCCACCGGCCCCGGCGGTCACGCCGACTTCGATCGGTTCGACGTCACCGGCCTCTCCGCAACGGAGGAGACATGCTCACCAGACTCACCGTCCTGATGACCGCCGTCGCCGTCTCGCTGGCGACACCCGCCCACGCCATCGCCGATCGGAGCGCCCGGAGCGAACGGCCCACCGGTTTCACCGCGGCCCCCGGCACCGATGAGGGCGCCTGGAGCGCACACCCGATCGGCTTCGCCGCGGTGCCCGGCGCCGACGGGCACGCCACCACCGGCGGCGCCGACGGCCCCTCCGTGCGGGTGACGAACCTGGAGCAACTGCGCCAGTACGCCGTCGCGGCCGAGCCGCTGACCATCGAGATCGCGGGCAGCATCACCGTGGACCCGTTCGGCGACATGATCACCGTGGGCTCGGACAAGACCGTCATCGGCGCCGGACCGGGCGCCGAGCTCGTCGGCGGCGGCCTGTTCCTCAACCGCAGCCACAACGTGATCATCCGGAACCTGGCCATCCGGGACTCGTACATCCCCGGCGACTTCGACGGCAAGAGCAGTGACAACGACAACGACGGCATCCGCCTCGACACCGCCGACCACGTCTGGATCGACCACACCCGCATCGAGCGCGTCGGCGACGGCGGCATCGACATCCGCAAGGACAGCGACTACGTGACACTGTCCTGGAACATCATCAGCGACATCAACAAGGCCCTCGGCGTCGGCTGGACGAGCAACGTCGTCACCAAGTTGACCGCGCACCACAACTGGATCCGCAACACCGTGCAACGCAACTGGAGCCTGGACAACACCGCGGCCGCGCACCTGTTCAACAACTACCTGCAGGACCTCACCCAGTACGGGACGATGAGCCGCAACAACGCCCGGGTGCTCGTCGAGGACTCCGTCTTCGACCACGTCAACGACCCGCTCGTGGTCAAGGACGGCACCGCCGCCCTGGCCCAGCGACGCAACCTGTTCAGCGCCGTCACCGGCCGGATCGACAGCGCTGGAGAGCCCTTCACGCCCGAGCTCTCCTACCCGTACTCCCCCGACCCGGCGAGCCGGGTGCGCGACGAGGTCACCAGGCACGCCGGACCGCAAACGCTCCCCCGCTCCACACCCCGGACGATCACCGTGGCACTGGACGGCACCGGCGACTACGGCAGCCTGCTGGCCGCGCTCGGCGCGACCCGCGACGCCCACGGACCGGTCGTCATCCGCCTGGCGCCGGGCCTCTACCGCGAACAGGTCCGGGTCTGGCCGGACCAGGCCGGCGTCACCATCACCGGCCCGGACGACGCGATCGTCTCCTACGACCTCGACGCCGCCGGGCAGAAGTTCTACGGCGGTGTCCTCGGCGACGACGCCGCGACAGTCACCCTGCTCGGGCGCGGCACCACGATCCGCGGGCTGAGCATCACCGCGGCCGCCGCACCGGCCGTGCTCGCCGCCGGTGACCGGACCACCCTGACCGGCACCGGCCTGCTCTCCGACCATGACACCGTGCGTGCCGTTCACGGGCGCACCTACCTGCACGGCTGCACTCTGCAGGGCACGACCGACCTGGTCACCGGGCCGGCCGTCGTCTGTCTCTTATACACATCTCT
>KL571554.1:4191-5049 GCA_000715855.1 Actinoplanes liguriensis | reverse complement strand
ACGGTCACCGCCGCCGACACGCCGGCCGGGCAACCCCACGGCTTCCTGCTCACCCACTGCGTCATCACCAGCGCCGCGCTGCTCGGCCGGGCGGGCCGGGCCGGCACGCTCGCCCAGGTCGTCGTCCGCGACAGCGAACTCGGCGAGCAGGTCACCGGCGCGTGGGCCGGCGAGCCGTTGCCGCGGTTCGCCGAGTACGCCAACACCGGCCCGGGGGCGGCGACCGGAGCCGGCCGCCCTCAGCTGTCCGACGGGCGGGCCCGGCACTACACCGTGAGCGCGTACCTCGGCCCCGACTGGCGGCCCCGCAGCTGAACACGCCGATGACTATCCTGCTCAACAACAGCCCGACCCGCCCGGAGGCCCACGTGACCGGTGACGCCACTGCAGTCCTGCGTCTGGCCGATCGGGTCGTCGCCGAGTACGCGTGGCGTCCCGATCTGCCCGTCGCGCTCTCGCCCCGGCCGTACCTGCACCCGGTGCGCACGCCGGCCGGGGCGGCCGTCACCGAGCTGATGCCGGACTCGCACCGGCACCACCTCGGTGTCAGCGTCGCGATCGCCGAGGTCGACGGCGCGAACTTCTGGGGCGGCCGCACCTTCCTACCCGGTCACGGCCCGGCGTGGCTGGACAATCAGGGCACGCAGCACCACGTGCGCTGGCTGCGGCGCGACGACACCCGGCTCAGCCACACCCTGCGCTGGGCCACGATCGACGGCCGGCCCCTGCTCAGCGAACGCCGCGATCTGTCCTGCCGGGCCGCCGGCCCGGACGCCTGGGCACTCAGCTACCGGTTCGCCCTCACCAACACCACCGCCGAACCACTGCCGATCCGCAGTCCCGCCGCGCACGGGCGGA
>KL571554.1:3024-3944 GCA_000715855.1 Actinoplanes liguriensis | reverse complement strand
CCGGCGCCGGTTACGGCGGCTTCTTCTGGCGGGCCCCGGCCGGGCCGTGCCGGATAGCGTCCCCGGCCGGCGACGGCGTCGAGGCGGTGCACGGCCGATGCGCCGGCTGGCTGTCGGTGCAGGGTGACACCTGGACGCTCGTCTTCATCGCGGCGAGCCGGGAGACACGGGACGACCCCTGGTTCGTACGGACCCGCGACTACCTGGGCATCGGGTCCGCGCTCGCCTGGGACCGGCCGCTGCTGCTCGAACCCGGCGCGACCCTGGCCCGGCACGTCGTCACCGTGATCGCTGACGGCCCGGTCGGCACGGACCGGGCCGCCGCGTACGCCGCCGACCTGGCCTCATGACCCGCCCGGTGCACCGCGTCGCGCCCGCCACGGACACCCCGATCAGGCAGGACGGACTGCGCGCCCACAACCTGGTCCTGACCTTCCAGCAGATCGTCGACTCCCGGCAGGCGCCGATCTCCCGCAGCGAGCTGGCCGCCGGCACCGGCCTGACCCGGCCGACCATCTCGCGGATCGTCGACGAGTTGCTCACCGCCGGCCTGATCGTCGAAGCCGGACCGGCCCGCTCCGGCAACAGCGGACGTCCCCGGGTCGGCCTGAGCCTGGCCAGGACCGGGCCGGCCGGGCTGGGCCTCGACATTCGCGCCGGCACCCTGTCCGCGTGCGTCGTCGACCTCACCGGAACCGTGCGTCACCTCGAGTTCACCACGCACACCGCCCGCGACCGGCCGGCCGAGGAAACCCTGCGCAGCCTGGCCGACATGGCCCGCCATGCCATCCAGGCCGCGGCCGCCGAAGATCTCTCCGTGGTCGGCGCGACATTCGCGGCGCCGGGTCGCATCGAAAACGCGTCGATCGTACGACTGGCACCAGCCCTGGGCTGGAACGACATAGACGCCGGAGCGAGCC
>KL571554.1:0-2826 GCA_000715855.1 Actinoplanes liguriensis | reverse complement strand
GATCGGCTCGCCGGCAGTCCCGGTCGTGGTCGCCAACGACGCCGCCCTGTCCACCCTCAGCGAGCTGTATGCCGGATCGCCGGGGCCGCGCAACTTCGTCTGTGTCAGCGGCGAGTTCGACATCGGCGCCGGCATCGTCCTCGACGGCTCCCCCCAGCGCGGCAACCGCGGGCACCTCGGCCACGTGATGGTCGACAGCACCGGGCCGACGTGCGTCTGCGGGGCGTCCGGCTGCCTGCAGAGTTACGCAGGCCTGCGCGAGATCCTCGCCGCGGCCGGCCACCACGAGCCCGCGGAAGCACCGGCCGTGGCCATCGACGCCCTCGTCTCCGCCGAGTCGCCGGCAATCCTGCAGGCCCTCGACCGAGCCGCCACCGGGCTCGGGATCGCGATCTCCGCCCTGCTGAACCTGGTCGAGGTGGACACGGTCTTGCTCGGCGGCGGCTACTCGCTACTGGCGTCCTGGCTGGTCGAGGGCATCGAACGGGAGGTCCGCAACCGCGTGCTCAGCGCCCGGCGGACGCCGGTCCAGGTCCGCCCGGCGCCGCTTGGCCCGGACGCGGCAGTGATCGGGGCCGCGCTCAACGCCATCGACACGGTACGCCGCAATCCGAACCGCTGGCTGGCGTAACCGCCTGCTCCAGAGCACCGGCCCCGGGGACACTCACCGCGCGAGTTCCCATACCCCTCCGGACACAAACGCGTAGCACTCGTGCGGCGTAGGGGGTCGTGTGTTCAACATCGTTTGAGCACACGATCCCGATTCTTTTCTCGCTCCCTGTAACCGTCGCGGTGTCGCCGGGGGGCGGGTCATGAGCACTCCCTCACTGGCTCCGGTGCTCCCGCCCGTGGTGCCGGACCGAAGAACACCATCTCGCCTCGGTGCCGGCCCGTTCGCTCAGCAGCGCCCGCGTAATGCACCGGGCGGGCGTAACGCCGCCGAGTATCTCCTGTCTCTTATACACATCGGTCGCCAAGCCGCGCCGGTTGCCCAATATGCGCGCTGCTGTGGGTAATGACCTGCTGGCGCAGATCAGGCCACCACGGGCAACGACCCGGAACTGGATGTGCTGCTGCGTCTGCATACCGAGACGGCGTGCCGGCGCGGCGGAGCTCTCGCTCTGCGTCCGGTGGATCTGGGACCGCAGCAGTGTCTGATCCGACTCCGGGAGAAAGGCGAAACGGTGCGGTGGCAGCCGGTGTCGCCGACGTTGATGCGACATCTGCAGCGACACGCCCAGCAGCGCGGCGCTCCGCGAGCCGAGCAGATGCTGTCTCTTATACACATAAGAGACAGACCTGTGGGTGCGCCTGGGTCAGCATCTGCCGTGGGTGGCGACCCGGGGCATCAGTACGCATTGGCTGCGGCACACCACGCGTACCTGGGTGGAGCGCCCCTACGGGTCTGCGGTGGCCCAGGGGTACGCCGGGCACACCGACGGCGGTGGTGATGTCGGGGTCACTGCCACCTACACCAAGGCCAGCCTGGAGGAAGTAGCGGCAGAGCTTGCCGGGTTGACGGGCGAGCCGCATCCGCTCGCACGCACGTCGCCAATAGGTGTTGTAGGCACGTCGCGTTCTGGGCTGACCGCTGCGGTGACTGTCCTTCACGGCGCGACGAATGCCGGCTTCAACGATGGATGGAGTGACCGATCCAGTCGGTGATCGCATCCAGTTGTCCGGGCGCGCGAACGGCATCGTCACCACCAGCGTCGACCCGGCGCCCTCGGCAAGGCCAACTGCAAAAGTGAGCGCAGACCAGCCCATCGCCTGGCAGTAGGTCGGTCTATGGCGACTCCGCCAGCGGTACGACACCCCGTCAACAGCGATCCGACGCGAGCCTTTGGTGCCCAGCGTCATCGACAGCTCCCATCGCGGTGGGCTTTGAAGGGTCAAGCTACTCGGGTGCTGTAACTGCCGCTATGCCTGCAGGGCAGCCGAGCACAACGCACTGATAAGTAGCCGCCGTCCGCGCACGACGATGATCTGCTCGGGCGCCGGCGTATTACGTCGAGCGGTCAGTTCTGGCGACGATTGGGTCGATGGGCTGGTGGGGGCTGTTCTCGGCTTCGAACCAGTCGGCGAGGTTGAAGATGCTGCTGCACAGGCCGCAGGTTGCCTGCCCGAACAGGTAGGTCAGCCCTTCGGAAAGGAGCACGTCGCCGCCGGCGGCGGCGGTGTCGTGCATCCATCGGCCTATCCCGGTCCACTCGTCCGGCCTGGCCGGCTTCAGTGGGATCCGGTGAATGTCGCCGTCGTTGTAGTGGCGGAACGCTGAGTAGTGGCCGTGCTCGCCGATGACGATCGCCAGGCGGGTGGAGCAGTGGGGGCAGCCAATGTGGTAATGCTCGTCGGTGAAGTCCAGGCTGATCGAGGCCCAGAACGTGTATCCGGCGAAAGCCAAGGTGTCCTGCAGCAGTGTGGCCAACGTGAGGTTGCCGCTGTCGGTCAGGCGAGCTTGAGCGAGGCGGTGAAGAGTCGCTACAGCCTCTGACTTCGCCCGGACCAGTTCATCGTACAAGTGGTTGCGGTGCAGCGTCCGGACGATCGCTGCGGCAAGGTCGAGAGCCTGGCGCCGGTCTTTCTCACCGCTGGACTGTGCGATTCGAGCGAGAGCAGGCAGAGCCGTGAAACCATCCCGGAACCAACACTCACCCTCAACAACGAGTAGGCCTTCGAGCTCTTCCCAGAGATCGCTGGACGGCTGGCATTCGAGCCGGTCCAGCAACCGGCCGACGGCAGCGCTGTCATCGTCGGGCATCTGCGGCTTCGGCCCAATCCTTGAGCACAGGGTGATCAAACACCATGAGCTCGTCAGGTACTGAA
>KL571553.1:3133-4106 GCA_000715855.1 Actinoplanes liguriensis | reverse complement strand
CGCTCGCCTCCACCCCGGCCACCGTCACCTACGCCGGGCCGGCCGCGGTCACCGTCCACCTGCCCGAACCCGGCTCGACCCTGCTGCGGATCGCCTGGTCACCGTGGCTCGCCATCCACGGCACGACGCCGCGCGCCTGCCTCGTCCAGAACGGCGAATGGACCGAGCTGGTCGCCCAGGCCGCCGGCACGTACACGATCGAGGCCCGCTACACCCTGGACCGCGGCACCCCGTGCCCGACCGGCTCCCCCTCCGTCCCGCCGGGGCATTGACGCCCGTCGAAACATGACAAACGTCAGCAATCCTGCTGACAGCGCTCACTGGGTTCACCCCGCCCCGGCGACGAGGCTTGCCGAAGACAGAAGCGAATCCTTATCGGCAGGAGGAACGATGACACCTCGGCAACGGTTCACGATGATCGCCGTGACGCTGGTAGCGGCGTTAGGACTCAGCTTCACCGGCGCGGGCGCGGCCAGTGCGGCCCCCAGCGCCCCGGCGGCCGCCCCGGTGACCGCCCTTGCGACACCGATCACCGGCACGTCCGCCGACGGCGGATCCTTCGCCGGCACCTTCACCCCGGCGAAGTTCGCCGCACAGAACGGGAACCTGCTGGCCACCGGCGTGCTGGCCGGGACGGTCACCGACGCGTCCGGTGACACCGTGGGCACCGTCACGCGTACCGTCAGCATGCCCGTGACGATCGCCGCGGTCACCTGCCAGGTGCTGAACCTGGTCCTCGGGCCGCTACATCTCGACCTGCTCGGCCTGGTGATCGACCTGAACCAGGTGCACCTGCTGATCAACGCGGTGCAGGCACCGGGCAACCTGCTCGGCAACCTGCTCTGTGCGATCACCCACCTGCTCGACGGCACCCCCACCGCGGGCGGACTGGCCGCGCTGCTCAACGCCATCCTGGCGCTGCTCGGCCAGCTCTGATCCTCCTCGGCGACACCGGCGCAGCCGCACCCCACCC
>KL571553.1:0-2884 GCA_000715855.1 Actinoplanes liguriensis | reverse complement strand
GCCTCCAGCCGGTTGCGGGCGCCGGTCTTGCGCAGGATCGCCGAGATGTAGTTGCGTACCGTGCCGGCGCTCAGGTGCAACTCGGCGGCGACCTGGGTGGACGGCACCCCGGACGCGGCGACGCTCAGCACGTCGAGTTCGCGCATCGACAGCGGACTACGCGGCGCCGCGACCATCGCCACGGCCAGGCCCGCGTCGATCACCCGCTCGCCCCGGACCAGGCAGCGGATCCCGCGGATCAGGTCGCACGGGGCGGCCTGGGTGTTGACGACACCGTCCACACACTCATGCAGGGCCCGGCTGAGCAGCGCCGACTCGTCCGGGCCGGCCAGCGCCAGGATCGCGCAGCGGGGCTGCTCGGCGGTGAACCGGGCGATCGTCGCCAGGCCGTCGCCGGCCAGCAGCGCGATGTTGACCACGGCCACGTCGGGCGCCACCGCGTGGGCCATGTCCAGCGCCTGGTCGAGCTCGCCGAGGTCGGCGGCCACCTCGAGGTCGTCCTCCAGGGACAGGGTCGCGGACAGGGCGCCGCGCAGCAGGTTCAGGGGTTCCACGAGCAGAATGCGGATCACGATCGGGCCTCCCAGCCAGGGTATGAAGCGCGTGCGGCTGGGCGTGGCCGTGGTTGTGCGGACGCGATAACCACGGTGACCACCAGCCGGGAGCTTCGGGGACGGCCGGGCTCATGCCGGCCGGTTTTCCGGATCCCTGCGGGAGGTGGTTCAGCCGGGCTCGCCCGCGTAGCGGACGGTGCGTCCGCGGGCGAGCAGATCGGTGCTCAGTCGACGGCCGGCGGCCGTGACCTCGGGCCGCCAGGCGGACACGACGGTGCCCATCGAGGGCGCGCTGCCGCCGCCGGAGTCACGCGCCTGCCCGGCCGGCGCCGACCGGTCGGCGGGCAGTCCCGGCGACACCGGGAGCGGCGCACCCGGCGGCCGGATCCGTGCCACCGGCCGCTCGGCCCCGGTGGACAACCCGGGCGCGGCGGCCAGTCCCGGCGCGGTGGCCAGGCCGGACGCGGTGGTCAGGCCGGTCGCGGTGCTCGGTCCGGGTGCGAGCGTGACGGCGAGTGCCCGGGGGAGCGGGTCCACCAGCGCGGTGACGCCGGTCGAGCGCGGCGTGCGCGGCTGGGGCTCACCGTTGTTATCCGGCCCGGATAACAACGGTGAGCCCCAGCCGCGCAGCAGTGCCTGCGGCAGTTCGGTGGGCACGTCGAGCCCGGTCTGGGGCAAGCCGGACAGATCGGGCAGCAAAGGAAGCTGGACGGCGGGCGGCAGCGACTGCCGGGCGACCACCGTCCGGACCAGGGTCACCGTGCCGGACGTGGACTCACGAAGCATCGTCGTCGCGGCCCGGACCGTGCCGGATGTGGACTGGCGAAGCTTTGTCGTGGTCGCCCGGACGGTGCCGGATGTGGACTGGCGAAGCTTTGTCGTCGCGGCCCGGACCGTGCCGGATGTGGACTGGCGAAGCTTTGTCGTGGTCGCCCGGACGGTGCCGGATGTGGACTGGCGAAGCTTTGTCGTCGTGGCCCGCACCTGCCGGCCCGTGTCGCCGGTCAGCGCCTGGACCTTCGGGGTCTTCGGCAGGTGGACCGCGGAAGCCTTGACCGCCGGGCGGTGGCGCGCCTGCGAGCGAACCTTCGAGACGGCCGCCTTCACGACGGCCTTCTTGCGGGGCGCGGGTGCCTTCGTGACGGCCTTCTTGCGGGGCGCGGGCGCCTTCGGGGTGGCCTTCGGCGGTTTCGGGACGGCCTTCTCGACGTGGGTGGTCGCGGCCTTGACCGGGTTGCCGAGCGGCTGATCCGCCGACCCCGTGTCGGCGCGCGCCGCATGATCGAAAAGGGTCAGCACGAGATAGGCCGCGAAGGCGACACCGAGCAGCGCGAGCACGCGGACGACGCCCCGGGTCACCCCGGGCGCAGCGTCTCCTCCGTGCGCGGCTCCGCTTCGCATCCCGATGTGGATACCCACTCCCGAGGCGACGACACCCGTCGATCCCCTTTCGCGGATCCCCTATAGTGCAGAGCGGTGTGCCGGGAAGCCTGGTCGGCGTTGGTCCTTTGACGTCCGAGCCCGGCGGGAGAAGCACATGACCTGGCCTTTGCTGGCTGTCGCGATCGGCCTGGTGATCCTCACCGCCGGCGCCGATCAGCTCGTCGTCGGGGCGGGCCGCCTGGCCCGGCACTTCGGGGTCTCGCCGATCGTCGTCGGCGTGGTGATCATCGGGATCGGCACCAGCGCCCCCGAGTTCGTCGTGTCGACGATCGCGGCCGCGCGCGGCGACGCCGGCATCGCCCTGGGGAACCTGGTCGGCTCGAACATCATCAACCTGACGCTGATCCTCGGTGTCAGCGCGCTCATCGCCCCGGTGGTGGTGCGGTCGTCGGTGCCGCGCCGCGAGGCGCCGCTCACCGTCGCGGGCGTTCTGCTCTTCGCGGTCGCCGCCTACGTCGGGCTCGGCAAGGTGGCGGGTGTGATCCTGGCTCTCGCGACCGCCGGTGCGGCCTTTCTGCTGCTGCGCAACGCACGCGCGACGCCCGGCGACCCGCTGCCGGACGAGGTCACCGCCTTCATCGATCCCGCCGAGGGGCCGGTGCGGACCCCGTGGGAGAGCGCACGCACGATCCTCGGGTTGATCGCCACGCTCGGCGGGGCGCAGCTGCTCACCACGGGCGGTGCGGCGGTTGCGGAGCGGCTGGGCGTGGCGTCATCGCGTTCGGGACCTCGCTGCCGGAGCTGTTCACCGCGATCCAGGCCCAGCGCCGCGGCGACGGCGATCTGCTGGTGGGCAACCTGCTCGGCAGCAACCTGTTCAACAGTGTGGCGGGTGGCGCGCTCGTCGGGCTGGCCGAGCGGGGCGAACCGGCCCGCCTCGCGTACCC
>KL571552.1:5667-6018 GCA_000715855.1 Actinoplanes liguriensis | reverse complement strand
GATGTGTATAAGAGACAGGCCGCACATTGACCCCGGCGTGAATGTCCCCCTCCACGCCCAGCCCCGCCACCAGGACGATCTCGTCCCGGTTCGGCTTGGTGAACGTGTAGGCGTCATTCCGGCTGACCGCAGCCACAGTTCCCGCATCACCACTCATGCCCCGAGTCTCGCCAACCACCGCCTCACTTATCGACCCGGTTTCCCAACCCCGCGCCGGTCAGTAATCCGGAGGCTCGAGGAACAGCGCGGACAGCTTCGGAAGCCGGCGGCGCATCTCGTCCTCGTTGTCGAAGTCCCACAGATCGCCGACCGCCGGGCGGGTGCGGGGCCGCTCCTCGTCCGGCAGCGGCT
>KL571552.1:4500-5493 GCA_000715855.1 Actinoplanes liguriensis | reverse complement strand
AGATGTGTATAAGAGACAGCCTCTTCGGCCTCGAAGACCGCGCCGGTGTCCGCCGCCTCCTTGATCACCACGACGTTGGCCAGCACGTCGGGCGACTGGACCGCGGCGGCCACCGCTTTCCGGCCGTGCGCGATGAGCCAGCCACGGAACGCGTCGAAGCCCGCCTCGTCGGCGCCGCTGTTGATCAGATAGGCCGCGGCCCAGAGATCCTCCGTCCCGGAGGCCGCCATCACCTTGTCCAGGTGGCGGCCCCAGGCGACGATCTCCCCCGGATCGCACGTGGCCAGGTCGGCGACGGCGCGCTCGGCCACCTCGGCCGGGGACGCCGGCTTCGACGCGGTCGCGCGGTCGATGACCGCCCAGAAATCGTCGGTTCGCATGCCGAGATCCTGCCAGTGCCCTACGACAGTTTCTCGAAGGCACGGGCGGCCACGGCAGGATGGGGCCATGCGGCCGATCACTCTGCCCGACGTTCCGTACGATGCCACCGCCGTACGCCCGAATTGGTCTGATCTTCCGGAGAGCGTGCGCAAAGCGATCAGCGCACGCCTCGGCTCCCCGGTTGCCGTCGCGCGCAGCGCCGGCGGTGGCTTCACCCGGGCGTTCGCCGCCCTCCTTCAGACCGAGGCCGGGACCAGCGCGTTCGTCAAGGCTGCGCCGCTGAGCGACCCGACCGCCGAGTGGTACGCCCGGGAGGCAGCCGTCACCGCCGCCCTCCCACCGGAGGTGACCGCCGCCCGGCCGCTTTGGACAATGACCGAATCTGATTGGTTCGTGCTGGCCCTGGAAGCGGTCGACGGCAGCATCCCGGTGCTCCCCTGGTCCCCGGACGATCTCGCCGCCACGCTGCGCACCTGGTCGGCCGCGGCCACCGCGCTCGCCTACCCGTCGCCGCGGATGCTGGAGATCGGCCTGCCCGCCCTGCCGGACATCCTGCGCAACGAGATGTCATGGTGGTCACAGATCGCCAAGCGCCGCGAGCCGATACCGGAA
>KL571552.1:3830-4261 GCA_000715855.1 Actinoplanes liguriensis | reverse complement strand
TCGCCGAGCTGGCCAAGCTCGAACGCGCCCTGCCCGACCTGGCCGCCGGCGACGCGATGATGCACGGTGACCTGCGGCTGGACAACGTGCTGATCGACCGGGACGGCCGCGCCTGGCTCTGCGACTGGACCTGGCCGTGTCTCGGCGCGCCCTGGTTCGACACGGTCACGCTGCTGGTCAGCGCGCACGCCAGCGGCCTGGACACGGACGCGACACTGCGGGCGTGGGGCGCGCCGGACGAGGGGGTCGACGGCGCGCTGGCGGCCCTGTCCGGGTACTGGCTGGTCCGTGCCGGTGGCGGGCCGAGCAGCGCGTCCCCGCACAGCCGCCAGCACCAGCGGTTCAGCGGCCTGCAAGCGCTCGCCTGGCTCACCGAACGCCGCGGCTGGGCGACGACCCCCGAAAAGCTGTCTCTTATACACATCTCTGAG
>KL571552.1:3122-3583 GCA_000715855.1 Actinoplanes liguriensis | reverse complement strand
CTCGGAGACGTGCTGGTAGTCTGGATCCTCGCGTGTGGTGACACGCTGTTGTTTCATGCACCGGCCTCGCCGGGTCGGGAACTGCCGCGCCGTGACCACTCGTTCAGACCAATTTCCGAACTAGTCAGGACAAGGCTGTCGCGTGGCGAACATCAAGTCCCAGATCAAGCGCAACCGGCAGAACGAGAAGGCCCGTCTGCGCAACAAGTCGGTCAAGTCGTCGCTGAAGACGGTGATCCGCAAGCTTCACGAGGCGAGCGACTCCGGCAACACCGAGACGGCTACCGCTCTGCTGCGTGACGCCTCGCGTCAGCTGGACAAGGCTGTCAGCAAGGGCGTCATCCACAAGAACCAGGCGGCCAACCGTAAGTCGGCTATCGCCAAGAAGATCGCCTCGCTGTCCGCCTGATCCTCTTCGGATCAGATCGGCGACCGCCTGCTGGCGGCCGTCGGTTCCGCCT
>KL571552.1:0-2891 GCA_000715855.1 Actinoplanes liguriensis | reverse complement strand
GGGCACCGCTGGACCCTCAAGGTCCGCGCGGTGCCCGGTTCGTTTCATTTCCCGGTACGCCGTGAGCCCGTCTCACCGCCACGCAGATCGCCTGCGCTCCGGCCCACCATGTCCGTTCCTGCCCAGCGATGAGCTCTTGTGCTCCCGGTCGTTCCTGGTGGTCCAGCTCTTGATCCCGGCGGCACGCAGCGTCGCGGCTCAGTACTTGTGGTCGCGACCGCCTGTGGAGACCGTGCCGATCGGCGCGCCCATCGCCCGCGGCAGATCCGCGTGACGCGGAGCCACCCGCCAGGCCTGCGTGCGACGCCGAGCCCAAACGGCAGGTCCACCTGTGACGGCGAACCACCCGCCGGGCCTGCGTGCGACGCCGAGCCACCCGGCGGGCCAACCCGGCAGGCATCCCGCCCAACGGCGTAACGGTTGCCCGCCACACTGTTGGGCAGCGCGTTCACGGGACGGCGTTACTCCGCCACGGCGGGGTCCACCGGGCGGGCTGGGCAGCAGCCTTCACCGGACGGCGGCGGCGGATTGCGTGGTTGCGGGCGGGGGCTGCTCACCACCTACGGCGAAATGGGTTATTCGTAACGACGCACGGCGGACTGGCGTGCCATCTGCTGGCGGACGTCAGCCTCCTCCGACCAGGGCCGCCGCACCGGCGCGGTGTTCACCACCGGCCCCTGCTCGGATGGCATCTCCGGCGAGGTGGACCGGCGACCGTAACCGTTCTCCGGCGGGAACCAGACCACCCCGGTGGACCGCGCCCCGGTGTCGACCGGCGGCGGAACCACGGGCGCCCGGACGCGTGGAGGCGGAGGCCACTCCCCCTGCTGCGCGGCGCCGCGCGGCCATTCCGCGGCATGCCCGCCGCTGCGCGGCCGGTGGGTGTGACGCTCCCGCTGGACCGTGGCGCGGGCCGCGATCGGCTCACCGGCCGGGGCGGGCGGGGCGAGCCAGCCGGCCACCATGTCGTTGAACTTCACCATCACCGCGACCGCGGCCGGCAGCACCAGCACGCCCCACCAGCTGACCAGCTCGGCGAGCGCGAGCAGGGCGCCGAGGGCGAGCGTGCCCTCCAGGAAGACGAAGCAGAGCAGCCCGCCGAGGCTGAGGTGGCGAATGCGCAGCATGCGGGCGTAGAGCGGCTGGTGGGCCGCTCCGGCCCGGCGGGAACGAACCGTCCGGGTCATCGCGTGCCACCGCCCCGCCGTGCCGCGGCCACCGCGAAGACGGCCTGTTCCAGGGCGTAGGCCCGGTCCTCGGCGCCGCCCTTGACCGCGGCGTTGCAGTCGGCGGCGGCGCGCATCGCGTCGACCAGGCCGTCGGGCGTCCAGCCGCGGCTGCGCTCCTGGGCCCGCTGGATCTTCCAGGCCGGCATGCCGAGCGTGCCGGCCAGTTGGTACGGGTTGCCCTTGCCCGCCGAGGCGACCCGCGCGACCGTGCGCACTCCGTCGGCGATGGCGTCGGCGATCGGGACCGGGTCGACGCCGACGTGCAGCGCCCAGCGCAGCGCCTCGAGAGCGCCCGGCAGGTCGCCGATCATCGCCGCGTCGGCCACCGTGAAGCCGCTGACCTCGGCGCGGCCCTTGTAGTAGCGCGCGACGACCGCCTCGGTCACCTTGCCGTCGGTGTCGGCGATCAACTGTGAGCAGGCCGCCGCGATCTCCCGCAGGTCGTTGCCGACCGACGCGAGCAGCGCGGACGCGGCCGCCTCGTCGCACCGGCCACCGGCCCGGCGGAACTCGTCGCGGACGAAGGCGATCCGCTCCCGGTCGCCCTTGAGCTTCATCGCCGGGACGACCGTGGCGCCGGCTTTCTGCAGGCCGTCGGCGAACGCCTTGCCTTTGGCGCCGCCCGGATGGGTGACGATCAGCGTGACCTCGGGATCGGGATTCTTCGCATAGGTCAGCAGCGCGGCGGCCAGCTCCTTACGCGCGTCCTGCCCGTTGCGGAGGACCAGCGCGCGGCGGCCGCCGAACAGCGACGGGCTCAGCATCTCGGCGACCTCGCCCGGGCTGAGCTGGCCGGCCTCATACTCCCGGACATCCGCGCCGGGGTCGGCGGCGCGTGCCGCGTCCACCGCCGCGGTGACGGCACGGGCGGCGAGGAGTTCCTCATCGCCTTGGACGAGCAGCAACGAGGGTGGTGGCGCGGCGTTCACGCGTGCCATATTCGCACGTCCCACTGACACTCCGCCGAGGCTCACTCTTCAGCGCACCTCCACTGATCACTGAACGCGAAACCAGACATATCGGCATGCAAGCATGCTTCTGCCTGCGTGGCCTGCATCATCGCCTCCCATCACGCCGGGGCGGCTCCGGCACATCCCGGCCGTGACCGCCTCAGAAATTCGCGACCCGCGCTCGGCATGTCGGATATTTACTGAATAGTCCGAGTGTCAGCCTCCCCGTGCGGTCACGGCGAGGCCGCTGCCGGTGTTGGTCACGGCGATGTCGCCGGACTGGTCGGTGCGCATCACCCGCGCGCCGTCCCGGGCCAGCCGCGCCAGCAGAGACGCGTTCGGGTGACCGTAGTCGTTGTCCACGCCGACCGAGACCAGCGCCACCGCCGGGTCCACCGCGTCCAGCAGCTCCGGCGACTGCAGCGCACTGCCGTGATGCGCCACCTTCAGCACGTCCGCCCGCAGCGCCGCCGTGCCGAGCCGCTCGACCAGGTCGTTCTGCTCCTCGGTCTCCGCGTCGCCGGGCAGCAGCACGGTCCGCCCGGCGACCGTCGCCCGCAGCACCAGCGAGTTGTTGTTCGGATCCGAATTGGTCCCGTGCATCGCCTCCAGAGGCGCAAGCGCCTCCAACCGCAGACCTCCGATCGCGTACGTCCATCCGGGCCCCACCGACCACACCGGCGTCCCGGCCGTCCCGGCGGTCTCCGCCACC
>KL571551.1:1923-4864 GCA_000715855.1 Actinoplanes liguriensis | reverse complement strand
CCGCCAGTGCGGCCGGCAGCGCGGGCAGAGCGCGCAGCACGGCTGCCGGCGCGGTGGCGGCGTGGACCATCATGACCGGGCTGCCGTGACCGTAGCGAAGGTGTCGCCGGACGGCCGCCGCGACGATCGCGCGGAGACGGTCGGCGTCCGCCCCGGTGCCGGGGACGGTCCCGGCGGAGGTGGTCCAGTCCGGCAGGCCGGCCAGCTGGGCGAGGCGGCTGCGGATGCCGAAGCGCTGGTCGGGCACCCGCGGAACGGCGTCCAGGGCGGCTCGCGGGTCAGCGCCGCGATAGGGTCCGCGACCTGCGGGGGCCATCGGCTGCCAGCGCGCCGCCCAATATGCCAGGCCTTGCCCCAGTTCCGCGACCCGCTCCGGGGTCTCCTGTTCGAGCAGGGCGCGGACCGCGTGACCGACCCGGATCACCCCGTGGGTGGCGCCGGCGGCGATGCCCGGCAGGAGCCGTGGCCACCATGTCGCGAGGACGTCGCGCCACGGCGCCGAGCGCGCTTCGCGGTCGAAGAAGACCAGCCAGTCGCCGGTACGGGCGGGGTCCCCGAGCGGATCCCGCCAACTGTCCGCGGAGATCGGCGAGATACCGCGCGGCATGTCCTCGAGCCGGTCCAGATAGTGGTCGAGCCACCGGTGTACGTCGTCCGAGTGCCCGTTCCTGATCAACGCCTCGGTGGCCATCGGCGCGTGGTTGGAGAGCCAGCCGTCGAATTCGGGCCCGGTGTCGTGGAGGCGGAGCAGCGCTTCGTCGAGCGTGTCGTTTCCCATGCTCACAAGCCTGCTACTTGAACCTCACTTCACTTCAAGTCCCATGAAACAGCAGCTCAGTGCACATGCATGCCGAGCGTGCACAATCCCTATGCATAACTTCTGTGCACAGTTATTGTGGATCCATGGCGGACGACATCAGGCAGGTACACCTCAGCGGCCCGCAGATCCGGGCGCTCGCCCAGCCCCTGCGGCTGCGACTGCTCGGGCAACTGCGGCTGGCCGGGTCGGCCACGGCCACCACGCTGGCCGCTCGCCTGGGCACGAACACCGGCGCGACCAGCTACCACCTGCGCCAGCTCGCCGAGGTCGGCCTGGTCATCGAGGAGGAGCGGCCCGGTTCGGGCCGGCAGCGCTGGTGGCGCGCCGCGCATGACATGTCCAGCTTCCGGCGCAGCTACTACGAGGGCGACCCGGAGGCCACCGCGGCCGCCGAGTGGCTGGAGGCACAGCAGGTCAGCCGCTTCGCGGAACTTGCGCAGAACTGGCGGCGCGCCCTCCCGGACGAGCCCGAGGCCTGGCAGGAGACCGCCGAGATCTCCGACTACATGCTTCGGCTCGGCTCGGACCAGACACGGGCGATGCTGCGCGAGATCGAGGCGGTGGTGGATCGGTACCGGCGGGCCGGCGTGGACGACCCCGGTCCGGATGCGCGTCTGGTGGCGCTCTACGTGTCCGCGTTGCCGCGCATCGGGGGCGAGACCGAGGAGGGGTCATGACCATGTCCGTACGGCGAATCAGGTTTCGTTATTTGCTCTTGATCCTTCTTCGATGGCTGCCCGTCGGGCTCACCATCCCGTTGATCACGCTGCTGCCGCTGAGTCGCGGGCTGACGATCTCGCAGGCCGGGGTGACCGCCGCGGTCCAGGGCATCACCGTCATGGTCCTGGAGCTGCCGACCGGTGGGCTCGCCGACGCGCTCGGCCGGCGTCCGGTGCTGCTGATCGCCGGGCTGGTCAACCTGGCCTCGCTGACCGTGATGAGCTTCGCCGGCACGGTCGGCCTGTTCGCGGTCGCCTGGTTCCTGCAGGGCATTTTCCGCGCGCTGGACAGCGGCCCGCTCGACTCCTGGTTCGTCGACGAGTCTTTGGCCGCGGAGAAGGACGCCGACATCGAGACCGGCCTGAGCCACGGCTCGGTCGCGCTCAGCCTCGCCATCGCCGTCGGCGCCCTGCTCAGTGGCGGTCTGATCTGGCTCGGCCCGATCGGATCGCTGGGCGCGCTGACCGTGCCGCTGGTAGTCGCGATCGGGCTGAGCGTGGTGAGCACGCTGGCGGTGGCGCTGCTGATGCACGAGGATCGTCCCGCTCGTGGCCTGGCCGCCTGGCGGGCCTCGATCCGCGGCGTGCCGGTGGCGATCGGCTCGGCGCTGCGGCTGGCCCGCGGGTCCCGGGTGATCCTCGCGCTGATCTCGGTGGAGCTGCTCTGGAGCTTCGGGATGCTGACCTTCGAGAAGCTGATGCCGATCCGGCTCAGCGAGGTGGTGGGGAGCGAGGAGGGCGCGGCCGCGCTGATGGGCCCGGTCAGCTCGGCCGGCTGGGCGGCCTCGGCGGCCGGCGCGGCGCTGATCCCGCTCCTGGTCCGCCGGATCGGCGCGCCCTGGACCGGTTTCACGCTGCGGATCCTGCAGGGGCTGACGATCGTCGCGATGGGACTGCTGGCCGGCCCGGCCGGGGTGATCACCGGTTTCCTGCTGACCTATGCGGTGCACGGCGCGGCCAACCCGGTCCACGCCGGACTGCTGCACCGCCAGGCCGAGGGGGAGAACCGGACGAGTCTGCTCTCCCTGAACTCGATGGTGGGGCAGCCGGGGTTCGCGATCGGCGCGATCGTGCTGACGTCGCTCGCGCAGAGCACGACCGTCAGCATCGCGATCGTGACCGGCGCCGCGGTGCTGGCAGTGGCCGCACCGCTCTATCTGGTGAGGCCCAAGTTTCGGGAACCCATCGACGCGGGTATCAGCCCGACATCGGCTCTCACCCCCGGAGGAACCTGATGCTCGCTATCGCGGCTGCTGTCGTTTTCGGTATCTACCTGCTCGCTGACCTGCTGGACACCAACTTCGGTGCGCCGGACCTCTTCAACTTCTCGACCATGGCCTCGCTCGGTCTGCTGCTGATCGCCCTCTACCTCGCCGGTGTCGGCCTGTCTCTTATACACATC
>KL571551.1:0-1710 GCA_000715855.1 Actinoplanes liguriensis | reverse complement strand
GACGGGCACCGGCCGCCGGTTCTACGGCCGTCGCCCCGGCCGCGGCTGAGTCCTGACGCTCCTCCTCCGGCCCGCGCGCACACGCTCAGTAGCGGTGTGTTCGCGGGCCGGGAGCTTGTCCACAGGCCGCGCGGTCGCATTTCGGATCGGCCTCCGATGGCCGGTACTGTCGGTTGCGATGGAAACGGACGGGCTCTTCTCCCTCGCGCAGCCGGACCTGTCACCGCCCCCGGTGACGGCCCCGGCCGCGGGTTTCGGCGCTCCCGCGGCCGACGCTCCGCTGCCGGTCCGGATGCGCCCGGCCAGCATCGACGAGCTGGTCGGCCAGCAACACCTGCTCGCCCCCGGCGCCCCGTTGCGGCAGCTCGTGACCGGTTCCAGCCCGATGTCGGTGATCCTCTGGGGTCCGCCGGGCACCGGCAAGACCACGATCGCGCACCTCGTTGCGCACGCCACCGACCGGAAGTTCGTGGCGATGTCCGCGCTCACCGCCGGCGTGAAGGATGTGCGCGCCGTGATCGACACGGCACGTAACGAACGTCGCCGCGGCGGGCCGCCGACCGTGTTGTTCATCGACGAGGTGCACCGCTTCAGCAAGACCCAGCAGGACTCGCTGCTCGCCGCCGTGGAGGACCGGACGGTCACGCTGCTCGCGGCGACGACCGAGAATCCGTACTTCTCGGTGATCTCTCCCCTGCTCTCCCGCTGTGTCCTGTTGACCCTGCAGGCGCTGGAGGAGGGCGACGTGCGCGCCCTGATCCGGCGCGCGATCACCGACCAGCGCGGGCTCGGCGGCGCGGTCACGCTTTCCGGCCAGGCAGAGGACCATTTGGTACGTCTTGCCGGCGGCGACGTCCGCAAGGCGTTGACGGCGCTGGAGGCCGCGGCGAGCTCCGCGATCGCGCAGAACGCCACGGAGATCGACCTGGCCACCGCCGAGCGCGCGGTCGACGTGGCGGCGGTGCGCTACGACCGGGACGGCGACGCGCACTACGACATCATCAGCGCGTTCATCAAGAGCATGCGCGGCAGCGACCCGGACGCGGCACTGCACTACCTGGCCCGGATGATCGTGGCCGGCGAGGACCCGCGGTTCATCGCCCGGCGCATCGTGATCTTCGCGAGTGAGGACGTCGGCATGGCCGACCCGCAGGCGCTGCTGGTGGCGACCGCGGCGGCCCAGGCGGTGCAGCTCATCGGCATGCCCGAGGCCCAGCTCAACCTGGCCCAGGCGGTCGTGCACATGGCCACCGCCCCGAAGTCGAACAGTGTGACCACCGCGATCGGCGCGGCGATGGCCGACGTCCGTGCCGGGCGCGGCGGGGCGGTGCCAACGCATCTGCGCGACGCGCACTACTCCGGCGCGCGTGGTCTTGGTCACGGTCGCGGTTACCGGTATCCGCATGACGACCCGAAGGGGGTCGTCCGCCAGCAGTACGTTCCCGACGATCTCGTCGGCACCGACTACTATCGGCCGACCGAGCACGGGGCCGAGCGTGCCGTCGGGGAACGGGTGCCGCGTCTGCGCCGGATCGTGCGAGGGCTCGGGGCCCGTGCCGCTTCGGCGGGCAGTGCGGACCGCGCGGCGGGTGGTGCTCCGGCTCCGGATGCGTCACAGTCGTCGGCGGCCTCCGTTGCGGCCGCGGTTGCGGTCTCCGCTGGGGCGGACGGTCCGGACGCGGCGGCTGCCGCCCCGGCGGACGGTACTTC
>KL571550.1:7245-8432 GCA_000715855.1 Actinoplanes liguriensis | reverse complement strand
GACCTCGCCTCGCACTTGGGTGATCGGCAGGACAGACCCTAATCCGCCAGTAGGTGCCGCAGGGTCCGTTCGGGGGCGGCGAGGAAGTTGCGGGTCACCTGGACCGCGTCCGCCTCGTCGTAGCCGACCTGCCGTAACCGCCCGTCGTCGGCGATCTGCAGGATCGTCGCCCCGGGCAGCGCGAGCAGGATCGGCGAGTGCGTCGCGATCAGCATCTGTGATCCGGCCTGTGCCAGCGCGTGCAGCCGGGCCAGGGTGATCAGCAGGCCGCGCGGTGACAGCGCGGCCTCGGGTTCGTCGAGCAGGTAGAGCCCGTGGGGGTGGAACCGCCGCTCGACCAGATCGAGGAACGCCTCCCCGTGCGAGCGCTGGTGCAGGCTGCGCCCGCCGTAACCGGCGCCGACGCCGAGCCGGTCGATCTCGGTGACCACGTTGTAGAACGACTCGGCGCGGAAGAAGAAGTTCGACCGCTCGCGCCGCCCGGCCACCCGCCCGACCGTCAGATGCTCGCCGAGCGTGGACTCGGTCGACGCGGTGGCGAACCGGAAGTTGCGGCTGCCGCCCTCGGCGCTGAAGCCGGCCGCGACGGCGATCGCCTCGATCAGCGTGGATTTCCCGGAGCCGTTGTCCCCGGCCAGGAAGGTGACCCCGGGACCGAGGTCGAGCCGGCCGGCGGCGATCAGGCCGGTGACGACGGGCAGGGTGAACGGATAGACCTTCGGGTCGAAACCGGGGGAGACGGCGATGTCGCGCAGGAAACGCCCGGTCACTCGCCGAGTGTAAGAACGACCCGCCGGCCGGGCGCGACCGGGGCCTGCCACGCCTCGGTGACCTGCGGCATCGGCACGGCCACGGCGTCGACCGTGAACGTGCCCGCGGTGATCAGCCGGGCCAGCCCGGGCAGCTCGCCGAGGATGTCGCGGGTGCGGACCGAGCCCTGCCCGCTGCCGACGATCGTGATCGCCGCGGCGCGCAGCAGGAACGACGGCAGGGTGATCTCCGGACCGGTCACCGAGCCGATCTCCACCCAGGTCAGCGGCTTCGACCTGTCCTCGCGGGCGGTCAGCAGGGCCGGCATGAGCTGCTCGGCCGGCTTGCCCCAAAGGTAGTCGGCGACCACGTCGACGTCGGCGGCGGCCTCGGCGAGCGCCGGGTCGTCGAGGTGGAAGACGGCGTCCGCCCCGAGT
>KL571550.1:5454-7036 GCA_000715855.1 Actinoplanes liguriensis | reverse complement strand
GTGCTTGGCGACCTGCACGGCCAGCTGCCCGGAGCCGCCGGTCGCGCCGATGACCAGGACGGACGCGCCGGGCTGCAGGTTCGCTCGGCGGCGCAGCGCGACCCAGGAGGACATCGCCGGGTTCATCGCCGCGGCGACCGCGATCGGGTCGGTGCCGACCGGCAGGGCGATCGTGCGGCGGCGGTCGACGGCGGCCTGCTCCGCCATCGTGCCGAGCGGGGTGTCGTGGGCGACGAAGTAGACCAGCTCGCCGTCGCCGGTGCGGCCGACGCCGTCGATGCCGGGGACCATCGGCAGGACGCCGTCGGAGCTGTAGTGACTGCCGTCGGCGGCCGAGCGGACCCGCTGGTGCAGGCCGGCCGCGACGACGTCGACCAGGATCTCGTCGTCGCCGGGGACGGGCGCGGGGAACTCCTGCCACCGCGGGGCGGAGCCGAACGAGGTGACCACTGCTGCGTGCATGGCTGACTCCCAACTAGTTTGTGTCGCGTACTAAATCAAGGTAGTTGGTGCCGCGTACTAAATGCAAGTAGGGTTCGGTCGTGGACACGACAGACGCGCTGGTGCAGCTCTCCTTCCAGGTCCAGCGGATCCTCACCGCGGTCGGCGCCGAGCACGATCTGTCCGTCGTCCAGCTGCGGCTGCTCGGGGTGCTGCGCGACCGCACGCCCGGCATGCTGGAGCTCGGCCGCCATCTGGGGCTGGACAAGTCCTCGATCACCGGCCTGGTCAGCCGGGCGGAGAAGCGCGATCTCGTACGCCGTCTGCCGTCCCCGCACGACGGCCGCGGGGTGCTCGTCGAGCTGACCCCGCTCGGCCACCGGCTGACCCGCCAGGGCGCCGCCGAGATCGACCGCCGGATCGCCGAGCTGACCGCCCGGATGTCCGCAGCGGACCGGGCGCGCCTGACCGCTCTCGCCGCGGCGCTCGTGACACCATTCCCCGATGCGTGAATCGGTCGCGGTCGTGCACGACCTGGTGTCCCGGCTCCAGCCCGGCGACGAGCTGGAGGACGAGCACCGGTCGGCGGCGCTGACGTGGCTCAGCGGGACGGACGACGTCTTCCGCCGGGTCAAGCCCGCGACACCGCCGCAACACCTGGTCTCCTACGTCGTCCCGGTCGCTGCCGACGGGCGGATCCTGCTGGTCGACCACATCAACGCCGGGTTGTGGCTCCCGCCGGGCGGGCACGTCGAGCCCGGGGAGGATCCCGCGCTGACCGCGCGCCGCGAGATCCGGGAGGAGCTGGGGCTGGGCGATGCGGGCCTGTCACCCTCACCGATCTTTCTGACGATCACGCGTACGGTCGGTCAGGACCACGGGCACACCGACGTCAGCCTCTGGTACGTCCTCTCGTGCACCGGCGAGGAGGAGTTACGGCCCGACGCGGGCGAGTTCACCGCCGTCCGCTGGTGGACCCGCGCCGAGCTGTCCGATGCGGATCCGGCCCGCTTCGACCCGCACTTCTTCCGCTTCCTGACCGCTCTGGATCGGGCCGCCTGATCCTCACCAGGCCCAAGCCTCCGGGGCGGGCCGCCGTTTCCTGACCGCTCTCGATCGGGCCGCCTGATCCTCACCAGGC
>KL571550.1:4037-5197 GCA_000715855.1 Actinoplanes liguriensis | reverse complement strand
GTCGAGCTGCTCCGGCGTGCGCGGGCCGAGAACCGGGGCGGTGACCTCAGGCCGGGACAGCAGCCAGCCGATCGCCACCGTGACAGGCTCCTCGCCCAGGTCGGCGCAGAGCTGCTCGAAGCGCTCCAGCGCCGCCCGGTGCGGCTCGACCCGGTCGGCGGCGTGCAGGACGGTCCGGCCCGGGACCGACTCGCGCTGCTTGCGCAGGGCGCCGGAGAGCGCGCCGAAATGCAGCGGCGAGTACGGCAGCACCCCGAGGCCCAGCTCGGCCGCGGCCGGGAGCACCTCCAGCTCGGCGTGCCGGGTGAGCAGGTTGTACTTGGGCTGCTCGGAGACCAGGCCCAGCTGGTGGCGGCGGTCGGCGGCGGCCTGGGCGCGGGCCAGGTGCCAGCCCGCGAAGTTCGACGAACCGGCGTACCGGATCTTGCCCTGGATCGTGAGGGTCTCCAGAGCCTGCCAGATCTCCTCCCAGGACGTGGTGCGGTCCACGTGGTGCAGCTGGAAGAGGTCGATCCAGTCGGTGCGCAGCCGTCGCAGCGACGCCTCGCACGAGGCGATGAGGTTGCGGGCGGAGAGGCCACGATCGTTCGGGTCATCGGACATCGGGGCGTAGACCTTGGTCGCCAGCACTGTCCGGTTCCGTTCACCGGTCTTCGCCAGCCAGGCGCCGATGATGCGCTCGCTGAGACCGTCGCCGTCCTCCCGGCCGTACATGTTGGCGGTGTCGACGACGTTGAGGCCCCGGTCGCGAGCGTGATCGAGGACCGCGTGCGCCTCCGGCTCGTCGATCTGCCAGCCGAAGTTCATCGTGCCCAGGCAGAGACGGCTGACGGTCAGGCCGGTACGGCCGAGACGGGTGTATTCCATGGGCGGGACGGTAGGCGGGGGAGGGCCCTGGCTCGCAGCCGTTCGACCGTGCTCGAATGGTCCGGTGATCGCGTGGGAGTTCGAGGCCGCGGACCTGGCCGGGCTACGGTTCGCGCACTCGCCGATGGCGGAGCTGGTGGCGAGCACGTTCGCCCTGCGTGGTGGGCCCGCCGGGTGGGTGCGGCCGGCCTGGGCGGCACGGGTCTCGGCGGCGATCGGGCCCACGTTGCGGGCGGTGGTGGCCGGGCCGCGCGGCTATGCGCCGGACTTCCTGACACTGTCTCTTATACACA
>KL571550.1:3186-3898 GCA_000715855.1 Actinoplanes liguriensis | reverse complement strand
CGAGCTCGCGGCGATCGCGCGGACGCCGCCGGACCGGGTGGTCGCCGAGGTGCTCGACGGGTGGACCGGGCACGTGCCGCCGCCCGAGATCGCCCGATTCGAGCAGGACCCGTCAGCGGCGCTGGAGGCTCTGATCGGCGACCTGCGGACGTACCACGAGGTGGCGATCGCGCCGCTGTGGCCGCGACTGCGGGAGTTCGCCGACGCCGAGATCGCCGGCCGGATGCGGGTCGCCGCCGCGCAGAGCCCCCGCGCGATGATCGACGGGCTGCATCCACTGCTCGCCTGGGACGGGTCGGCGCTGCTCATCAACTACCCCGGCAAATCCGGGCAGTGGTCCGGTGGGCCGGACATGACCCTGCTCCCCACCGGCTTCGCCGGGCCTGAGGTGTACGCCATGACGACCGGCCGCGCGCTCTGGTACGCCCCACGCGGCTACGGCACCCTGTGGACGCCACCCCCGGCGCCCGGCGCCGCGCTCACCGGACTGCTCGGCCCGACCCGCGCGGCGGTCCTCACCCTGCTCGCCGCGCCGGCCAGCACCGGCGAGGTGGCGGCGCGGCTCGGACTGGCGCCGGCGACCGCCTCCCACCACCTGACGACGCTGCGGGACGCCGGGCTGATCGCGGGGACACGGGCCGGTCGGCGGCTGCTCTACCAGCGCACCCACCTCGGCGACCAGCTCACCGGCTGACGGCGACCGGCTCCCGGG
>KL571550.1:0-2954 GCA_000715855.1 Actinoplanes liguriensis | reverse complement strand
AGCCAGCGGGGCGTCCAGCGTCCACATCACGGCCGACGCCGCCGCGGCCACCAGCGCCAGGGCCAGCCACGGGAGGGAAGGGCCGTACGCGTAAAGGCCGGTGAAGAACGCCGGCGCCAGGACGTTCGCGAACGCAAAGGTGTACTGATAGACGGCCAGATACCGGCCGCGCTGGGCGGGCGGCGCGGCGGCCGACGACAGCGCGTTCGACAGCGGCGCGTGGATCAGGTCGGCGGCGGCGTAAAAGATCATGCCGAGCAGCAGGTAGGGCACGAGCGCCCCGGCCGGCACCCGGACCGCGGCCGCGTAGACGACGGCCCACAGCACCCAGAGACCGCCGGCCAGGACCAGGGACCGGGCGCGGGACAACGGCCGCACCAGCCGCACGGCGAGGCGCTGGCCGGACGCGAGCAGCACGGTGTTCGCGGCCAGCAGCGGCCCGACCAGCCAGGCCGGCGCGGACAGGCCGTCGATCAGGTAGACCGGGATGGCGACGCCGACAAAGATGCTGCACAGGGCGAAGACCGTGTTGACCGCGATGAGCAGCAGATACGGCCGGTCGCGCAGCAGTGTCCGATAACCACCGTGCTCCTGCCCGCCCGGTGCCGGCGCCACCCCGCGCGGCACGAACAGCAGCAGCACCGCCGAGAGCAGGAAACTGACCGCGTTCAGGTAGACCACCGGCTGGTACCACCCGTAGGTGACCGCGAGCCCGCCGAGCAGCGTGCCCACCCCCGTCGCACCCGTCTCGCCGCCGCGATCGCCGCGGCCAGCAGGGTTATCGGGCCATTGACCAGCGCGTACGCGGCGTAGGCCGCCCCCTGCAACAGCTGCGCGGCCAGCACGCGGGACAGCGGGCGCGTGCGGTCCGCGACATGCCCGACGATCACCGGCACCGGCAGGGAGGCGAGCGCCGCGAGGCTCAGCAGCGGGCCGACCGTGCCCAGTCGCAGGCCGGTGACCTCGGTGAAGTACAGCAGCGAGACCGGCAGCAGCAGACCGCTGCCGAGCATGTCGACCGCCAGCGCCAGCCCGAGAATGATCAGCTTCGGTCGATGGGACACTCCGGAATGTCTACCGTCCGAGCCTTCTAAACGCGACCCCATAACGCGTACGGCGTGTCGCCCGCCCGGAAGCCGCACGCCTCCGCCATCGCGGCCGCCTCCCGGAAACCGTGCGCGACCAGCTCCGGCCGGTGCGCGTCACTGCCGAAACTGACCGCGGCGCCACCCACCTCGTGCCACCACCGGAGGATCGTGGCGTCGAGCGGGAGCCGGGTGTTGATCTCCAGGGCGCGGCCGGACTCGGCGGTGGCGCGCAACGCGTACCGGAACTCCTCCTCGAACAGGCCCGGGTCGAACAGGCCGGCCCGGTCCGCGGGCCAGGACCGCAGCGGATAGTCGATGTGCGCGAGGATCGCGAACGGATCGTCGCCGGAGACCATCCTCGGGATCTCGGCGAGATACTCACGGACCAGCTCGGCCGGATCGCGGTGCGGGAACAGCGCCCACGGCTCGGCGTGCCCGTCACCGTCGGGCAGGCAGTGCAGCGAGCCGAGCACCCGGTCGAACGTTCCCGACGCGAGGATCGCGGCGACCTGCGCCGGGTACCAGTGCGGCTCGCCGACCTCCAGCCCGGTCAGGATCCGCAGGCCGGGGAACCGGTCCCGGCAGCGCTCGATCGTGGCCAGATAGCCCTCGACGTCGAACGCGGGCGGCGTGATCAGCCCATCCGGGTCCGCGGCGGCGGTCAGCTCGGCGCTCACGTACGGCCCCTCGGTCGGCGCCGCCCAGCGGGTGTGATCGACATGCTCGGTGAAGGTGATCACCGGCAGGCCGATCGCAACGGCACGCTCGCAGGAGCCCTCCATCGAACCGGCCAGGGTGTCCCAGGACCACTCGCTGTGCACATGACTGTCGGCCGGCAAGGTCATGCTGTTTACGCTAGCGGCGCGCGGCAGCGGTCACCCGCCCGGGACCATGACATCCGCGGCCGTGGATGGCAGCCCGTCCAGGCGGTCCCCACCCCGTGTGGGCCGCGCTGGTGGTCGCGTTGCCGCCCAGGCCCCAGCGATCGCCGCAACACCGACCCTCGGCCAGGAGTTGCCGCGCCCAAGCCTCGTCGTCTACTTGAGCCGCCGGGCGCCGGCCCGAAACAAGCGAAACCTGATCACCACCTCCGTCTCATCCTGAGCGGGGACACCCGCCCAGCTGTTCGCCGAAGCCACACAACCACGTGCACTGATCTGCCTGCCGAAACGAAGGCGTTGCAGAGGCAACACGACGCTCAACGCTTCGCAAAATTCCCCAGGCAATTTCCGGTGGACCACGCACACCATCAGAAATAGTTCTCACTCCAATGCAATAATTGCCTTCTTAGGGCTGGACCACCGCCCGGCGACCACAGCGAACCCGGCGCCATCCCACCTGGCCGAGTGTCACTTGGACCACCATCACACACCAGCCCACTAAAACTATAAAAATCCCAGCGCGCCCACAGCCAGACGCAATCCGAGTCGAGCCGGACCCGTTCCGTGGGGCCGTTTCCCCGACTGCCGCCGAGGCGATCAGCTCCGAGTGAGGGACTGGCTTCTGGCAGGGCGCAGCGGCAGGTGTAGAGGTCGGCTTTGGGCGCGGCACAGGGGTGGGCGCGGTGACGGGCTTAAGGCGGGGCGAAGTGGCCGGCTTCGGCTGCGGCGCAGGGGTGGGCGCAGTGGCTGGATCAGGGCGGGGCGCAGGCGAGGTGGCCGGCTTCGGGCGCGGCGCAGCGGCAGGTGAGTGGACCGGCTTTGGATGCGGCGCAGGGGTAGGTGCACAGGCTGGCTGCGGGCGAGGCGAAGGGGCGCGACGAGGTGCGGGGGTCGGATTCGCTGGCTGCGGCCGGGTGGAAGCAGTCTGCCGTCGTTGATTCTCGCCTGCGGTGACGACAGCCCATGCCTCCGACGCGCTCCACCC
>KL571549.1:7158-8645 GCA_000715855.1 Actinoplanes liguriensis | reverse complement strand
TGTATAAGAGACAGACCGTCACCCGCGCCGATGGGCGCCTCTCGGTCCGGCTCGGCGACGCCCGCCTGTCCGTCCCCGATCCCGGGGTGTTCAGCTCCGGGCGGGTGTTCTTCGGCGCCGACGCCGAGGACGGCGGGACGGCCGGTTGGACGTTGACCTCGTTGCGGGCCGCCGGGCTGGACGGCGGCAGCGCCACCGTCGTCGACGCCCCGGCGCTCGAGCAGCCGGCGCCCGCGCCCGGGTCGCTGCGAGTGCTCGCCGCGGCCCGCCGGGCACTGCCCATCGGCGCCGCCGTGGCCGCCGAGCCGCTGCTGGCCGACGACGGATACCGCCGCCTGACCGCCGCCCAGTTCTCCATGCTGACCACAGAAAACGCGATGAAGCCGCAGTTCGTCCACCCGCAGCCGGACCGCTACGACTTCACCGCGGGCGACCTGCTGGTCGACTTCGCGGCGGCCAACAACATCGCGGTGCACGCCCACACCCTGGTCTTCGGCGAGGCCAACCCGCGCTGGATGCAGAACGCCCCGGCCGGCCGGCGCGAGCGGATCATGCTCGATCACATCAGCACCGTGGTCGGCCACTACCGCGGCCGCGTCGCCGAATGGGACGTCGTCAACGAACCGCTGTCCACCGACAGCGAGGACTACGAGGACGGGGGAACCGGGCTGCGCCGGCACCTGTGGCAGCAAGCGATGGGGGAAACGTACATCGACAAGGCGTTCACGGCGGCCCGGACCGCCGACCCCGGCGCCAAGCTGTACCTCAACGATTTCGGCCTGGAAGCCGACGGTGAGCGCTGGGACGCGCTGCTCGCCCTGGTCGGCCGGCTCCAGCAGCGAGCAGTGCCGATCGACGGGATCGGGTTCGAGGCGCACATCCACGAGGCCGGCGACCGGGTCACCGCGGCCGTCCTGCAGGATCACTTCGCGGACCTGGCCCAGCTCGGCCTGTCGGCCCGAGTATCCGAGATCGACGTGTACGGCGACTCGGCGGCCGGGCAGGCCGAGCAGTACGCCACGACGTTGGCCGCCTGCCTGGCCGCCCCGAACTGCACCTCGTACACCACCTGGGGAGTCACCGACCGGTACGGATCCACCACCGAGGCCGACACCTATCCGCCCCAGCTCGGTAACGACCTGATCTTCGACCAGTACCTGGCACCCAAAGCCGCGTTCACCGCCTTGGCCCAGGTCCTGCACGGCTGAGGTCGGCCCCTCCCAGCCGGACGCTACCGGATTGCTCCTTGCCGTGACCCGGGTGAGGGTCAGTTCCATGCCATCGGTGTCGATGTAGACATCGTGATGTCGACGATGGGGAGCCCCGCGCCCGAAGGTGTGGTCGCCGGTGCGGCGCCGCGAGTGGGCCGTGCACCGCTGCTGGCGGCTGCCGCGGTTCCGGTCGTCGCCGTGCTGCTGTTTCTGCTGGCCGGACATGAGCTCGGGCCGGTCCCGGCGTTCATGCCCGCGTTCCTGGCCGTGGTGTGG
>KL571549.1:5568-6950 GCA_000715855.1 Actinoplanes liguriensis | reverse complement strand
GATGTGTATAAGAGACAGAGCCACCGCCTACCTGTGGTCCTCGGCGGTGATCGTGCCGCACGCCCTGGTCTTCTCCGGCCTGTTCGCCCCGACCGGACTGCTCGGCGCGGTGCCCAGCAGCGCCCCCTGGCTGTGGACGGCCTGGCACACCGGCCTACCGCTGCTGATCGGCGCGGCGATGGCCCCGTGGCACCCGCGCTGGCACACCGCAGCCCACTCCCGCAGCCCCCGGGCACGGTTGGGCATCATCGCCGCCTTGGTCGTCATCGTGCTCAGCGCCGTCTCCGGCATCACGTGGCTGGTCACCGCCGGACACGACCACATCCCGGTCATCATCCGCAACGGCGACTACTCCGTCCTGACCCAGCGCTTCGGGCCGGTCATCATCGGCCTCAACCTGCTCGCCCTGCTCCTGGCGGCGACCCGGTTCCGCAGCGGCACGGCACGCGGACTGGAGGCATGGGCGTTCGTGGCGGTCGCCGCGTCCTGCGGCGACACCGTGCTGACCCTGTTCGCCCGGTCCCGGTTCACCGTCGGCTGGTACGGCGCCCGCCTGCTCGCCCTCATCGCCGCGCTGGTGGTGCTGTGCGCGCTGCTGCGTGAGGTGACGATGCTGTACCGGCGGGTCCGCACCGCCGCCGTCCAGCTGGAGCAGAGCAACACCGAACTTCAAGAAGCCAACGCCGTACGCGATCATCTCGTCGCCGTGGTCTCCCACGAGCTGCGCACCCCGCTGACCGGCCTGGCCGGCATCGTCGAGATTCTGCAGGACGGCCGCGACCGGCTGCCCCCGGCCAAGGTCGACGACATGCTGGGCCGTGCCGACGCTCTGACCCGCCGGCTCAACATGCTCGTCGAGGATCTGCTCGCCGTCTCCACCCTCGACCACGGCGAACTGCACGTCGCACCGACCGACGTCGACCTCACCGACGCCCTGACCGAGTGCGCCCGAATGTTCCCCAGGACCGACATCCGTATCGACTGCCCCACAGGTCTCGTCGTGCGGGCGGACCCGTTGCGGTTGCAGCAGATGCTCGCCAACTACGTGCGCAACGCCGTCAAGTACGGCGCCGCTCCCATTCAGCTCACCGGCACCGCCGTCGGCGACAGCACCGAGGTCCGGGTCCGGGATCACGGCACCGGCGTCCCACCCGAGTTCGTGGACCGGCTGTTCAACCGCTTCACCCGCGCCGAGCAGGTCAAGAGCGGCAGCGCCGCCGGCGCCGGCCTCGGACTGTCGATCACCGCCGCGTTCGCTGCCGCCCACGGTGGTCGCACCTGGTACGAACCGGCGGACCCGGGCGCCTGCTTCGCTTTCACCCTGCCCACCAGTCGCACCACCCCGCTGCCGACCGGCCTCGCCCTGTCTCTTATACACATCT
>KL571549.1:2416-5378 GCA_000715855.1 Actinoplanes liguriensis | reverse complement strand
CCCGCCGCAGCCACCGACCGAAACCCGACGACTCCTGCCCAGCAGCTGGCCGGCGCCGGCGAGAGGAGCAACTGACATGGCCCACGTGCTGCTCGTCGACGATGACGACGACATCCGCGACAACACCACCCTACGGCTGCAGATGCACGGCTACGACGTCACCGCCGTCGCCGACGCCCACGCCGCCCGCACCGCCACCGCCGCGCACACCTTCGACGTCGCCATCCTCGACATCGACCTGCCCGACACCGACGGCATCACCCTGCTCCGTCAGCTACGCGCCGACAAGAACACCGCCACGCTGCCGGTCCTCGTCTACACCTCCCACTGGTCGGCCGCCGTCGCCGCCGAAGCCACCCCCCTCGCCGACGCCTACCTCACCAAGAGCCAATCCCTGGCCCGGCTCGTCCAGACCGTCGGCGACCTCACCACCCCGGGCCAGCCGGCGACCGCTGCTCCGCCACGGGCCGGCTGAAGGCAAGGCATGGCCGGTCATGGCGCCGGCTATCGGGCGCTGGTCAGCTCAGATCCCTTGCCCGGAAGGCCTTGGTCAGCCGGCGCCGGCCTGCAGATGTTCGTACGTGGCCAGACACATCTGCACGGAGCGACCGCACAGCCGCAGCAGCGGGTTGCTGTCACCCATCATCGCCTGCGCCACCCGGGCCACGGTTTCCGCATCGTGTCGCCGTCGGTGCCGACCACCATGAGCAACCGGGACCGGATCGCCATGGCTGCGGGACCTCGCAGCGGTAGTTACTGGCCGGTCGCTGTCGCCGCGGGGTGGGCCATGGTGAGGTCGGCGTAGACGACGATGTTGTCCTCGTAGTGCCCGGCGGCGCTGTCGAAGTTGCCGCCGCAGGTGATCAGGCGCAGGCCGGCGCGGTTGATCGCGCCGTACACGGCCTCGGTCGGGAACCTCGCCTTGGCGTAACGCGCGACCTTGACCACGGTGAACATGGCCATGCTGCCGTCTTCGCGGTCGACGTTGACGGAATCGCCGGGTTTGAGGTCGCTGAGTTTGTTGAAGGTTCCGGGTTGTTTCTGGTAGTCGACGTGGCCGGCGAGCACGGCGGGCCCGAGCGCACCGGGTGTCGGTGCTTTGGTGTACCAGCCGACGGTTTTCGCGTCGGTCGGCACCTGCATGCTGCCGTCGGCCTGTTGGCCGAGACCGGTCAGTGGAACGTCGACGTCGAGGGCCGGGATGACGACCCGGGTCGGTGTCGACGTGCTCATCATCGGCCCGCTGGTCAGGTCGGAGCTGGTAGCGCCGGCGGGTGCGGTGTCGGGCGGCGCGGTGTCGGAGGCTGCGGCGGCGAGCGGCGGCTGAACAGGCGGGCGCTGCTCGGCTCCGCGCACGAGTGCGGTGATGCCGATAAGGCTCAGGACCAGAACCGCCGCCGAGAGCGCGTAGCGCCCCCAGCGGCTCCCGGCCGGCGTACTGGTGCCGGTGTCGGTCATGTCCGGCTCAGCTCTGGTTGCTCAGCCGGCGGCGGGCGGCGAAGGCTCCGGCCGCGCCGAGCAGGGCGAGACCGCCGAGCGCGTACAGCGGGGTGGAGTCGTGGCGGGTGCTGCCGTCGCCGGTGCCGACGCCACCGACCGGGACCGACCCGGCTGCGGCGCCGGAGACCATGCCGCACACGGCCGGGTCGGTCGCCTCCTCGGGGATGCCGCTCAGGCCGGCCGACTTGGCCAGAGTCGACTCGCCGAGGCCGTCCATGTCGTACTTGCCGTTGTTGTTGGCGTCGATGCCGTGCTCGACGATGTGCAGGTCCTTCAGATGGGCGATCGTGCCGGCGGGCAGGTCGGCGGCCGGGATGACCCGGTCGTAGGACAGGTTGCCCTGGGCGTCGGCGGTCGGCATCCGGTCGACGGCCAGACCGCTCTTCGCGGTGGTGTCGCCCTTGATGGTCAGCGAGATGAAGATGTTGCCGTAGACAGGCATGCCCTCTTCGGTGCTGACGTAGCCGTTGCCGTCCTTGTCGGCGGACATGTCCGGGCAGTGGAAGTCCATGCCGTCGGTGGAGCCGTGCAGGTGTTGCGCGTGCGGCGAGTTCGGGACCAGGCCCTTCGAGCGGATGCTGATCTTCAGGTCGCCGTCGGACATCGCCGTCAGCGTGGCAGTGCCGGAGGCCCCGGAGTGATTCAGGGCGTCGAGCTTGACGTGGACACTCTCGTCGGCGAACGCGGCGCTCGGGAGGGCGAGCAGCAGGGCCGCCGCGGCGGGAACGGCGAGCAGGGTGCGGGAGAGTTTCACGAGGGGGGCTCCTAGCCGAGAGGGTGACCATTTCCGGTCGCCAGGGATTCGGAGCGGACCGTCGCCCGGATTGGTCCGGGCGAAAAGTTCTCAGCTTCGCGGCCCGGGGATCGTCCACGTCACCGCGGGACGCGACGAGTCACGGAAGCCGTTGACGAGGGTGCGCTGGATCGGCAGGTCAAGACTCCAGTCGGCGTCCGTTGTGGTCCAGGTCAGCGTGTACGAGCGGTCGTTGCCGGCGGCCAGCAGCATGCGGTACGTGTGCAGCCGGGGCCCGGTTGCCGGCCGCCAGGAATACTCCCAGTCGGCACCCCCGCCAGTGATCAAAAGCAGTCCCATACTGATCTTCTGATAACCCGGCGGAGCGGCGTCGCGCTCGGCGTCCTGCCATGTCCGCAACGGCTTTCCGTTGATCGGGCCGCCGGTGCCCACGGTGAAGGACCGCACGCCCCCGGAATCGGCGAAGCAGACTCCGTCGCCGGTCGTGCCGCGGCGCCAGCCGCGCGGCACGGGCAGGGCGAACCCGTCCGGGTCGACATGCCAGAGCCAGCCGTCGGGCAGCGAGACCGGCGCCTCGTCGTCGTGGCGGGAATCGGTCAGCGTCGAGGAGCCGGCCGTGGGGCACGCGCCTGTCGGGCCGGCAACGCTCGCCGGCGCCGCCTGTGCCGGCGGGGCAACGCGATCACTGCCGTACGCGCGGACCGCGGC
>KL571549.1:1769-2220 GCA_000715855.1 Actinoplanes liguriensis | reverse complement strand
CGCCGCGGGCGGCACCGGCGCGGCGGCCGAGCGATAGTGGACGGCGTTGTCGGCCGGGCGGCGTGGCGCCGGGACGGCGTGGACGCCGACGGCCCGGCGGGTCAGGTCACGCAGCGCCGATCGTGCGGTGTCCGCGGTCAGCCGCTGATCCGGGTCGGCGGTCAGCAGACCGGCGACGACCGGGTGCAGTGGTCCCGGGCGCTGGGGCGGGTCGGGGGCCTGGCTGAGCAGGGCGGTCAGTGATTCGGCGACCTCCGGCCGGGCGTACGGCGAGCGGCCCTCGACCGCGAAGTACAGCGTCGCGCCCAGCGACCAGAGGTCGGCCCGCGGGCTGGAGATCCCGTCCCGCAGGCGCTCCGGGGCGATGTAGTGCGGCGAGCCCATCAGCGGCTCGTCCTGCCCGGCCGGGACGGCGACGATGGTGGCCAGGCCGAAGTCGGTGAGCACGACC
>KL571549.1:0-1525 GCA_000715855.1 Actinoplanes liguriensis | reverse complement strand
CGTTGTGCGGTTTGACGTCGAGGTGCAGGACTCCGGCGCGGTGCGCGGCGTCGAGAGCGTCCAGCAGCGCCAGCCCGATCCGGGCCGCGTGCCGATGTGCCAGCGGGCCCTCGCGGGTGACGATGTCGTGCAGCGAGCGGGACGGCACGTACTCCATGACGATCCACGACCGTCCGCCCGCGCGGACCACGTCGAAGATCCGGATGACGTTCGGGTGATCGAGGCGAGCCGCGGCCCGGGCCTCGCGAACCGTGTTGCGCAGGATCTCGGTGCGGTCGAGATAGGGCAGGGCGGCCGGCGCCAGGACCTCCTTCACGGCCACTTCACGGTCCAGCAGGTCGTCGTGGGCGCGCCACACCCGGCCCATGCCTCCGGAGCCGGCCAGCGCGATCAGCCGATACCGGTCGGCCACGACCAGGTCGCGTGCCTGTTCCCCGGCGTCGTTGTCGTTTTCCGGTTCCACGCCGTCTCCGTCTCCCGCGGGCATCGGACACCCGTTACGCAGGGATTCGGAGCCGGCCGGGGCCCGGATTGGTCAAGATCGGCGGCACCCGTATGGGTGATATGCACTTTTAGCGGCAATCCGTGCCCGGATCGGCTCCGAATTCCCCGCACAGGGCCGTCACCGACGACGACCCGCAGTCACAAGGGAGTTCGCCATGTTCGACATCAGTCACCGCCGGGACGGAAGCACCGGCCGGACGAGGCGCTGGGCTGTTCCGATGGCCGTCGCCGTGGTCATCCTCGCCGCCGCCGGTGGCCCGGTCGCCAAGGCCGCGCACGCCGCCGAGTCCGGCGGCCGGGGCCCGGACGACTTCGGCATGACCATGGGCAGCCACGCCGGCCACTCGTCGGGCTTCACGTACACGCACGGGTTCTACTGCGACACGCACGTCGCCGCGGCCTCCACCACCGGCTGCGAAGCCGGCGTGGCGGCCGAGGTGGCGCCGGCCAAGCACATCGACCCGCTATTCATCACGGTGCCGCTCGGCTTCACCGCCAAGGGCCTGGACTGCCCGGACAAGCTGACCTGCGTCGACCACCCGATGAGCCTGGACATGACCCGCCTGGCCGCGGCGCTCGCCCCGGTCTACAAGACGACGCCGGAGAAGCTGACACCGGCACTGAAGAACTTCACCACGCCCGGCCACGACCACTACATCGGCACCACCGACAAGGGCAAGGCCGAGTGGTGGGACGTGCGGATCGTCGGCGTGACCGACCCGGCCACCTACCGCACCATCCAGAAGCACCAGAGCTGGACCTACCTGCACAGCCTGATCAAGGCCAAGAACAAGCACGTGGTCGGGCCGATCCCGACCAACATGTTCCTGTTCTTCGCCGCGCACTGACCGGGCATTTCCCACGGTGCGCCGGGGCGCTCGCCCCGGCGCACCACCCGCGCTCAGCTGACACTGACGACAGGCGAAGAACCAACCGACGATCAACCCCATTTTCCCGTACGTCGTCAGCAGCGTCCCGCCGTTCGCGCAGCAACCACCACAGCGCCTGTCTCTTATACACA
>KL571548.1:3180-4765 GCA_000715855.1 Actinoplanes liguriensis | reverse complement strand
GTCTTCGGCGGCGTCGTGCACGCCCGCAGCCCCTGGGCCAGCCGTTCGGCGATTTCGCGGTTGCCGTGCTCGGTCGCGCCCCGGTTGACCCCGGCCAGTCGCCGCCGAGCGCGCGGGCCAGCACCCGGACGTGCCAGCCGAGGAAGCCGGACGCGCCGGTCACCACCAGCGATCCGCCGCCCATCAGGCCGCGACCATCGCGCCGGCCAGCTCGGCACGGATCTCGGGGAGCGTTTTCAGAAGATCCTCGATTTCCCGTACGCCGAGCCGGCGCGCGTTCGCCGAGTTGAAGTCGAACAGCGGCCCGGTCCCCGGCTCGCCCTCCCGCTCGTAGGGCGCGTAGTCGAGGCCGCGGGTGTCCAGCGGCACCCGGTAGAAGTCGCCCAGGTCCACGGCATGCCGCAGCTCCTCCCGGGTGGCCAGGGTCTCGTGGGTCTTCTCGCCGTGCCGGATCCCGAGGATCTCCAGCTCCGGCGTGACGCCGAACAGGTTGCCGAGCGCGGTGACCAGGTCCCCGACCGTGCAGGCGCTGGCCTTGCGGATGTACAGGTCGCCGGGGATCGCGCCGGTGAACGCCGTCTCGACCAGCTCGACCGACTCGGCGAGCGACATCAGGAACCGGGTCATGCCCGGATCGGTCACGGTCAGCGGCCGGCCCCGGCGCAGCTGGTCGACGAAGAGCGGCAGGACCGAGCCGCGGGAGAACATCACGTTGCCGTAGCGGACGCAGGAGACCGTGGTGCCGGAGTCCGGCCGGGTCCGGGCGTGCGCCTGCGCGACCTTCTCCATCAGCCCCTTCGTCATCCCCATCGCGCTGATCGGCTGCACCGCCTTGTCGCTGCTGATCAGCACCAGCGAGCCCACCCCGTTGCGGTCGCACGCCTCGACCGTGTTCGCGCTGCCGAGCACGTTGGTGCGCAGCGCCTCTACCGGGAAGAACTCGCAGGACGGCACCTGTTTGAGCGCGGCCGCGTGGAAGACGTGGTCGACGCCGCGGGTCACCCGGAGCACGGTGTCGAGCTCACGGACGTCGCCGATGTGGTAGCGGATCCGCTCGTCGCGCAGCCGGGAGCGCATCTGGTCCTGCTTCGCCTCGTCCCGGCTCAGCACACGCACCTCGGCTGCGCCGGATCGAAGCAGGTGACGGACCATCGCCTGCCCGAACGAGCCGGTTCCGCCGGTGATGGCGAACCGTCGACCAGAGAGCACGGGATCTCCCAATCATGAGAAAGCCTTTCTCAACCGCATTATGCGGACTTAAATGCCTATGAGAGTAGATTTCATATTTATGACGCGAAGACGCCTGGCCCTGATCTCCGGTGTGCTGGTGGTCGTTCTCGCCGCGGGCGGCTGGGCCGGGTCCCGGGCTCTCGGCGCGCGTGGGCACCTTCTAGCTGCGGAAACACTTCTCCGGCAGCTGCGTCAGGACCTTCAGACCGCTTCGCCGTACGCGATGAGCACGCTCGATCGGTTGCGCCGGGAGACGCACGCCGCCCGGGCCGATCTCGCCGGCCTGCCCGTGACCGGGGACGACCTGGCCGCGGTCCGGACCGTCGCCGTCGTGCTCGACGACCTGACCCGGGAC
>KL571548.1:0-2968 GCA_000715855.1 Actinoplanes liguriensis | reverse complement strand
CGGCCGGCCTCCTCTCCGGCGGGCCCGCGCTGCTCCGCGACCTCGGGGCGATGCGCCGCGCGGCGCCGGAGCTGAACCATGCGGAGCAGGCGTTCCGGCGCGCCCGGGAGTCCGTCGGCGCGATCCCGGCAGCCCGGCTCGTCACCCCCGTCCGGAACGCCGTCCAGCAGCTCCGCGACCAGCTGACCCGATCGGGAAGGCTGCTCGGCGCGGCGGCACGGACCACGGCGCTGCTGCCGGGGATGCTCGGCGGGGACGGGCCGCGGACGTACCTCGTGCTGTTCCAGAATCTCGCCGAGGTCCGCGCGACCGGAGGCATGCCGGGCGCCTTCGTCGTCATCCGGGCCGACGGCGGCGCCATCACGATCGCCGACCAGGGCAGCGCCAGCGGGATGCGGGCGTTCGCGCGGCCGGTGCTGCCGCTCGACCCGGCCGACCGGCAGCTCTACACCGACAGGCTCGCCACCTACCCGGCCGACATCAACCTCACCCCGCACTTCCCGACCACCGCCCGGCTGGCCCGCGAGATGTACCGGCGGCGCTCCGGGACGACCGTCGACGGGGTTCTCGCCACCGACCCGGTCGCGCTCTCCTACCTGCTCAGCGCGCTCGGGCCGGTGCCGGTCCCGGGCGGGGAGGCGCTCACCGCCACGAGCGCCGTGCCCGCGCTGCTGTCCCGGATCTACGCGGCCGGCATGTCACCCGGCGAGCAGGACGCCTACTTCGCGGCCGCGGCGCGCGCGGTCTTCGGGGCCGTGCTCGCCCGGCCGCCCGGCCCGCTGGCACTCGCCACGGCGCTGTCCCGCGCGGCCCGGGAACGCCGGCTGCTCGTGTGGAGCACCCGCGACGACGAGAACCGGCTGCTCGAGGAGACGACACTGGCCGGGTCGATGCCGGAGCGCGACGGCGACCGCCCGCTCGTCGGGGTGTTCCTCAACGACGGCAGCGGGGCCAAGCTCGGCTACTACCTGACGCACCGGGCCGATCTCGCGGTCACGCCCACCTGCCGCCCGGACGGCCGCCGCGAGCTGACGCTGCGGGTGCGGCTGGGGTCGACCGCGCCCCGGACCGGGCTGCCGGCGGACGTGCTCGGGCTGGGGCTGGCCGGTGATCCGTACACGGCCCGGACGAACGTGGCGGTCTACAGCCCGGCCGGCGGAGCGGTCGCCGGGATCCGGCTGGACGGCGCCCGGTCGGCGTTCGGCTCGGGCCGGGACCGCCGGCGCGCCGTCGGCATCGTGACCGTCGACGTGCCGCCCGGCCGGCAGCGGATCCTCGACGTCACCCTGCTGACCGGGATCCCGGCGCACGGCTACGGGCCGACCGTGACCCCGCGGCTCTGGCTGACGCCCGGGATCGCCCCCTGGGCCCAGTCGGCCGGATCCGCCGCCGGCTGCCCCGCGACTCGCTAGATTCGGCTGGTGCGCTGTCATCGGCTGGTGATCCTGCTGGTCACCCTGCTGGGCTCGATCGCGGTCGCTTCGCCGGCCGCGTACGCCGTCCCCGCGCCCTACCCGGCCGAGCCGCCCGCGGCGTCGGTCTCCGACGGCACGGTGCCACCGGGGGGCATGGTGACCTTCTCCGGGGGCGGTTTCCTGCCGTACGAGCATGTCTCGATCACCGTCGCCTGGGGCGGCTCCGACAACGCGGCGCTCTATCGCCCCCGCGGCGGTTTCGTCCTCGCGGCCCGCAGGACCACGCTCAGCGCGACCGCCGACGGCAAGGGGTACTTCAGCATCTCGGTGCGCCTGAGCGGCAGCGGGACCGCCACGCTCAAGGCCGTCGGCCTGACCTCCGGGGTGACCGTGACCAGCACCGTCGAAGTCGCCCCCACCCCCTCGGCGAGCAACAGCGGTGCGGACCACGACACGACCGGTGGCGGCGGTGGTGGTGACGGGGACGACGTCGCTCTCCCGAAGACCGGACCATCGGTCCTGCTTCCCGCGGCCGGAGGCGCCGGAGCGATCCTGATCGGGATCGTGCTGCTCAGGGTCGCCCGGACCCGCCGCCGGGACCGGCGAGACCTCACCCACGTTCCCGACTGATCAGTCAGCGGCACGGGTAGAACTGAGCCGTGCCACGCCGCTACCTCGTCCTGGCGATCTGCTGCATGAGCCTGCTCATCATCAGCCTGGACGTCACCATCATGAACGTCGCCCTCCCCGCCATCCGGGAGGATCTCGACGCCTCGGTCTCCGGCCTGCAGTGGACCATCGACGCGTTCGCCGTGGTCATCGCCAGCCTGCTGGTGCTCTCCGGGTCGACCGCCGACCGGGTGGGCCGCCGCCGGATCTTCCAGAGCGGCCTGGCGATCTTCACCGTCGCGTCCCTGCTGTGCAGCGTCGCCCCCGGCCTGGGCTGGCTGATCGCGTTCCGGGCGCTGCAGGCGGTCGGCGCGTCGATGATGAACCCGGTCGCCATGTCGATCATCACGAACACCTTCACCGAGCCGCGCGAGCGGGCCCGGGCGATCGGCGCGTGGGGCGCGGTCAACGGCTGCGGCCTGGCGCTCGGCCCGGTCGTCGGCGGTCTCCTGGTGCACAGCCTGGGCTGGCGCTCGATCTTCTGGATCAACGTGCCGATCGGCATCGCGGCGCTGATCCTCACCGCGTTGTTCGTCCCCGAGTCCCGGGCGCCGAGAGCCCGCCGACTCGACCCGGTCGGCCAGATCCTCGTCTTCCTGCTGCTCGCCGGCGTCACGTTCGGGATCATCGAAGGGCCCGGCGCCGGCTGGACCTCACCCGAGATCATCGGCTGTTTCGCGATCACCCTGGCCGCACTCGCCGGCCTGCTGTGGTGGGAGCCGCGCCGCGCGGAGCCGCTGATCGACCTCGGGCTGTTCCGCAGCCCGCCGTTCTCCGGGGCGGTGGTGATCGCGGTCTGCGCGTTCGCCGCGCTCAGCGGGTTCCTGTTCCTCAACACGCTCTACCTGCAGGAGACCCGCGGGCTGTCGGCGCTGGACGCCGGC
>KL571547.1:10702-11177 GCA_000715855.1 Actinoplanes liguriensis | reverse complement strand
TGTATAAGAGACAGGGCCGACCGCGGTGCCCGGGCGGGCCGTGCACAGTTCCTCGAGCTGCTCGATCGAGGACGCGTCCAGCAGCACGCCGTGCTGGTCCAGCAGGTCCAGGTCGGCGGCGCGGAACGACGGGCCGGTGGCGGTGATCCGCGGGAACCCGGCCTCGACGGCCAGACGCAGCTCCCCGGCCGAGGCGACGTCGGCGCCCAGGCCGAGCCCGGCCAGGAACGCCAGCACGCGCGGGGTGTGACACGACTTGAGGGCCAGGTTCAGCTCGGCGTCACCGGCGGTGGCCACGTCGGCGGCCAGGCGGATCATCGACCGGCGCAGGTTGTCCAGGTCGTAGAGCAGCGCCGGGGTGGGCAGCGCGGACAGCAGGTCGATCAGGTCCGGGGTCGGCGCCTCCACCAGGGGTGCGACGGTCGTGACGCCCAATGTCTCTCCTTGGCTCTGGCCCTGTCTCTTATACACATCT
>KL571547.1:9750-10491 GCA_000715855.1 Actinoplanes liguriensis | reverse complement strand
AGAGATGTGTATAAGAGACAGACTATCATGTGGGTACGGATCTCCCGCACGTCGGCCTCGGTGGTCTCGACCGCCTCGACTTCGCCGTCGGCGACCGTGATGTCGTCGAACGACTCGAACACGTCGGACAGGGCCGACTCGAGCTCGGTCAGGTTGCTCATAGCTCCTCCTTCGGTGTGGTGCTCCCCCGCGGCACGGAGAGTTCAGTCGTTGCTAGCCGCAGATTCGGGGCCGGTGTACTCCTCGGCGTGGTCGTGCAGGGCGGTGCCGTCGGGCAGCCGGAACTCGCCCAGGTCGTCGACGGCCCGGGACAGCCAGGCGACGAACCGGTGACCGTCCGGGCCGAGTTCGGCCAGGATCGGGCCGTCGGCCAGCGCGCGGGCGAAGTGCGCCGCCCGGGCCCAGGCCAGCACCAGGTTCTCCAGGGCCGTCGCGGCCTCGGCCTGGTCCTCGGCGGTCGCGTACATGCCCAGGTAGAGCAGCGTCTGGTGGGAGTAGACGTGGTACGCCGCGAACGACCGGTCGGCGCTGAACTCACGGACCCGGCTGCTGCCGAACGACCAGGGGACGCTGACCGTGGCGCTGCGTCCGTCGTGGTACTCCGGGCGGAACAGCGCACGGGTGACGCTGATGTCGTTCAGCCTCTGGTGCAGGCACTCGTGCACCAGCAGCTCGGCGGCGATGTGGTCCTGGTCGAACATCTGCCGGGCCACGAAGACGAACATCGGCGCGGCGTTGGTG
>KL571547.1:8267-9557 GCA_000715855.1 Actinoplanes liguriensis | reverse complement strand
GGTGGTGGTCTCGTCGAAGCGTTCGAGCAGCAGGTCGGCGAGCCAGTGGCCGTGTCCGGCGCGCGGGAATCGGGGCCCGTCCGCGCCGTCGCCGGCCGATTCCAGCGCGGGGTCGCCGGCGGCCCGCTCGCAGCGATCCAAGTAGGTGTCGAGCACCGCGCGGGCCTCGTCGATGCGCCCGGCCATGCCCAGTCGCAGCGCGTCGTCGGTGGCCGCCCGGCGCAGACTCTCCAGGTGCGGGACGTCCTGGGCGCGCAGCGTCTCGGGGTCGAGGCCGCACTCACGGGCGGTGGCCCGGGCGGCGCCGCGGTAGTACGCGGCCGCGGTCCCTGCGACGGTTGCCCCGTCCCCGAACAGCCCGGCGCCCAGGTACGTCTCGACGGCCTCGGCCAGCTCGGCGGCGCGCGTGGTCAGCGTGGTCATGCCGTCACCAGCCCCTGGCGGCGCAGCACCCGCAGCCGGTCGGCGACGATCCCGGCGGCCTTGGCCTGCCCCTGGCTGGTCCGGCTCTGGGCCGCGACCCGGGCGACGATGTCGGTCTCCGAGCGGCCGTCGCAGAGCTCCAGGACGTACCAGGTGAGCTTGTCGAGCACGGTCACACGCAGCGGGTTATTGAGAAAGACAAATGCCGAAGACATATCGGCGAATGGTTCCAACTCCCAGTCACGGGTGCGCTCAGGAATGCCGTCACTCACTGCGAAACCCCGTTTCTCGCCGCGTCAGTGTCGATCTTCCGGTTCAAGCTAATCAATGTCGTCGAGCCGAATAAGGCCGTGTGCACACAGCGCGAATACCGGCAAAGAGGTCATAGGCTGTCATTTTTAGACGATATTTTGGCCAAAACGGACAAGTCGTAGGCAGTTCGGTGCTCCGACCTGCGGCTATCCGCTCGTCGCAACAACGCGGGTCGACCAGAGTCGCCATTACGTTGATGTTTCGCACTTGTCAATACCGAGTAATGTGCTTCGGTGCGCTCGCGGCGTACCAAAAACGGTGGTTAAGGTTTTTATTTCGACGTATAGTCACGGCACGCGTGTCCCGGTTGCGTCTGGCGGTAGGCTGCTGCACCGGTTGATCGGCAGAAAGACAGCATGGATATCCACCGCCACGGCCCCCAAGGTGACCTCAGCTGGCACTCACGGCTCAAACCCGAGCCGAAACCAGCCGTGAGGGCCAGCTCAGGCGGGGCGGCTGGCGTTTGCGGCTGGGGCTCGGGGTGGATGGCGTGGGGCTCTTGCGGGGGTTGGGTTTGGGGTAAGCGCGCCCCGCCACGGAGGTCGCCCTGGAGGG
>KL571547.1:5491-8024 GCA_000715855.1 Actinoplanes liguriensis | reverse complement strand
CGGGAGGCAGAAGCGAGAAGCCGGTTCGAAAGCCGTCCGCGACGGGCCATCCCCAGCCGTCCGCGCCGGGCCACCCGAGGCCGCGCAGCAAACCGACCTCGGCGGGCCAGCCGAGACCGCGCACGAAATCGACTGCGCCGGACCGCCCAAGGCCCCGCATGAAACCGACCGCGGCGGGCCGGCCGAGGCCGCGCACCAAGCCGGCCGCGGCGGGCCGCGTGCGGGTGGGCGCCGGGCGGAGCTGGGTGTCGGTGGGTTATCCCCAGGCTCGGAGGAAGAAGTTGCCGAGGACGTCGAGGATGTGGAGGATCAACGGGTAGCCGGTGGGGAACAGGCTGAAGATCAGCAGCAGCAGGACGCCGATGTTCTTGTCCTCGAACCACAGGCGCATCCACTGCATGCCCGGCCCCGGCTTGCGCAGCGCGTTGTGCATGATGCCGAAACCGTCCAGCGGCGGGATCGGGATCAGCGCCAGCAGGCCGAAGGCGAGCAGCCCCACGCCGAAGGAGAGCAGCGCCTGCTGGGCGTAGGGGAGTTCGTCCACGCCGTGCAGCACGTCGGCGACGGTCAGGAACCGGAAGAGGCTCGCGTCCGACTCGGTCAGGGCGAACGCGGCGACCAGGAGCTCCCCGGCGAGGATGCAGGCGACGGGGCCGGCGGCGAACACCGCGGCGGCCCGGCCTCGGCCCCGCCAGCGGGGGACGTCGTCGACGCTGAGCATCTTGCCCCAGCCCATGCCGCCGAGGGCTGCGCCGACCGCGCCGAACGGGTCGATGTCGTGGCGGAAGCTCGGGGTGAGGGGGTCGTTGCGCTCGGCCAGGCCGACGGTGCGCGCGGTGAATCGGATGGCGACCGCACGCAGCAGGACACCGCACAGGAAGGAGACGACCAGTGCGACGAACGCGACCGGAGTCCCGAGCGCGAAGAGCAAGCTTCTATCCTCGTTCGACCTTGGCGGCGATGACCTCACGAGCGAGCTGACGGTAGTTCCGGGCGCCCGAGGACGCCGGGTCCAGCGTAGTGATCGGGGCGCCGGCCACGGTCGACTCCGGGAACTTCACCGTTTTCGTGATCACCGTCTGGTACACCTTGTCGCCGAACGCCTCGACGACCCGCTGCAGCACCTGGCGGCAGTGGGTGGTGCGGGAGTCGTACATGGTGGCGAGGATGCCTTCGAGCTCGAGGTCGAAGTTGAGCCGCTCACGCACCTTGTCGATGGTGTCGAGCAGCAGGGCGACGCCGCGCAGCGAGAAGAACTCGCACTCCAGCGGGATGAGCACGCCGTGCGCGATGGTCAGCGCGTTGATCGCCAGCAGGCCGAGTGAGGGCTGGCAGTCGATCAGGATGAAGTCGTATTCCTTGCGGACCGAGCGCAGCGCCCGGGCCAGGGCCATCTCGCGGGCCACCTCGTTGACGAGCTGGATCTCGGCCGCGGAGAGGTCGATGTTGGCCGGCAGCAGGTGCAGCCCGGCGACATCGGTCTTGATGATGACGTCCTCGGTGGTGACGTCGTCCTGCATGAGCAGGTTGTAGATGCTCAGGTCGAGGTTGTGCGGGTTGACGCCGAGGCCGACCGAGCAGGCGCCCTGCGGGTCGAAGTCGACGAGCAGCACCTTCCGCCCGTACTCCGCCAGGGCGGCGCCGAGATTGATGGTGGTCGTCGTCTTCCCGACACCACCCTTCTGGTTCGCCAGGGCGATGATCCGGGCCGGGCCGTGCCGGTCGGTCGGCATGGGCTCGGGGATCGGGCGGCGCATCGTGTAGGCGGTGGGGTCAGCTGGACCCAGGTCAGCGCCGAGATCGAGGGAGTTCTGCTGGTCCCGGAGCGCGGAAGTCCAAGCCTCCGCACGCTGGCCGTGCCCTGACATCGCCCTCGCCCCCTATCCGACTCGAAGTCGGAACCGATGCCCGACTGTACGCCACCCACGCCTAACCTTCGGGGTCAGCCGTTCGGCGTGTCGCACCTATGGATGCGTACCTTCTAACGAGCGCGCGGGTGAGAAGTCGCGTAGACCTCCCGCAGCCGCTCGACGGTCACCAGGGTATACACCTGCGTCGTGGTCACCGAGGCGTGTCCCAGCAGTTCCTGCACCACCCGCACATCGGCGCCGCCGTCGAGCAGATGCGTGGCGTAGGAGTGACGCAGCGTGTGCGGGCTGACGGCGTAGGGCCCGTCGACCGGGAGCCCGGCCGCGCTCGCGCACCGATGCAGCACGGTCCATGCGCTCTGCCGGGAGAGCCGTCCGCCCCGGGCGTTGAGAAAGACCGCGGGCGTGCCGCGCCCGTTCTCCGAAAGAGCAGGTCTTGCGCGTACGAGATAAGCCTGCACCGCCGTCCTGGCGTATCCGCCGACGGGCACGAGGCGGGTCCGTCCGCCCTTGCCGCGCAGCACCGCGGTGTTCTCCTCGCCGAAGGTGAGGTCGTCGATGTCGGCGCCGACCGCCTCGGAGATCCGGGCCCCGGTGCCGTAGAGGAACTCCAGCAGCGCACGGTCCCGCAGGCCGAGCGGGCTGTCCTCGGCCGGCGCCGCCAG
>KL571547.1:3227-5268 GCA_000715855.1 Actinoplanes liguriensis | reverse complement strand
GAGCCGTTCGCGGACGGCGAACCGGTGCAGGCCGCGGACCGCGCTGATCGCCCGGGCCGCGGAGGAGGAGGCGAGACCGCCGTCGCGCAGCGCGGCCAGGTGCCCGCTGACGTCGGCCGGCCGCACGTCGGCGAGTTCCACGATCCCGGCGGCGGCGAGCTGCGCGGCGTAACGGTCGAGGTCACGCCGGTACGACGCGAGCGTGTTGCGGGACAGGCCACGTTCCACGCCGAGATGGTCCAGGTACGCCTTTATCGCCCGTTCGAGTGTCAGCGAAGCACCTCCGTCAGCGGTGTCACCGGCATGCCGTGCGCCTCGGCAACCGGCCCGTAGACCACGTGCCCGGCGTGCGTGTTCAGGCCCGCGGCCAGCGCCGGGTCGTTGCGCAGTGCGGATCGCCAGCCCCGGTTGGCCAGTTCCAGAGCGTACGGGAGAGTCACGTTGGTGAGCGCGTAGGTGCTGGTGTGCGGCACCGCGCCGGGCATGTTCGCGACGCAGTAGAACATCGACCCGTGTACCCGGTAGGTCGGGTCGTCGTGCGTGGTCGGGCGGGATGCCTCGAAGCAGCCGCCCTGGTCGATCGAGATGTCGACGAGGACGCTGCCCGGTTTCATCCGCTCGACGAGGTCGTTGGAGATCAGGGTGGGTGCTTTCGCGCCCGGCACCAGCACCGCGCCCACGACCAGGTCGGCGTCGAGGACGGCGCGTTCGATCTCGTAAGCGTTGGAGGCGATCGTCTGCAGGTGGCCGCGGTAGTCGGCGTCGGCGGCGCGCAGCCGGGCGATGTTGCGGTCCAGCAGCATCACCTCGGCCTGCATGCCGAGCGCGATCGCGGCCGCGTTCATCCCGGAGACCCCGGCGCCGATCACCACCACCTTCGCCGCGTAGACGCCCGGCACGCCACCCATCAGCACGCCGCGCCCGCCGCCCTGGCGCATCAGGTGGTACGCGCCGACCTGCGGAGCGAGCCGCCCGGCGACCTCGGACATCGGGGCGAGCAGCGGCAGCGAGCGGTCCGGAAGCTCGACCGTCTCGTAGGCGATCCCGGTGATCCTGCGGTCGATCAGCGCGTCGGTGCACTCCTTGGAGGCGGCCAGGTGCAGGTAGGTGAAGAGCACCTGGCCCTCGCGCATCCGGTGGTGCTCGCTGGCCACCGGCTCCTTGACCTTGAGGATCAGGTCGCCTTCGGCCCACACCGCGTCGCCGTCCGGCAGGATCGTGGCGCCGGCGTCCCGGAAGTCCGCGTCGGTGATCGACGAGCCCATGCCGGCGGCGCTCTGCACGAACACCTGATGCCCGGCGCGGGCGAACTCGAAGACGCCGGCCGGGGTGATCGCGACCCGGAACTCGTTGTTCTTGACCTCGCTGGGGATCCCGACCTTCACAGCACTCTCCCTGCGTCACCAGGACGTTGCGTTGCGCGATATGTCCTTATCCGCCGCAGACTACCCCGGTTCATACGCACTGATCCCCATGTCCGCGCGAGGTCGGCGAACCGGTACGGTCGCCCGATGACCGGCTTCCCCTGGCTTCTCGTCGACCAGAACATCGACGACGGCGACGCGGTGGTGGCGGCGTGCGCCGACATCGACGGCCTCTTCGCCGACCCGGGTGAGCTGCCGGTCGAGCGGTACACGCTGGAGGGCTGCGCCCCGGCCGGTGCACTGCGCGCGGCCTGCGACGGGTTCGGCGCCGCCTGGGTGGGCAATATCGGTCTGGAGACGATCCACCGGCCCGACTCCAAACATCCCCGCGAGTGCTGGGAGTGCACCGAGGAACTGCTCGACCTGAGCGTCGTCGACGTGCGCCCGACCGGCTTCGGCGTCTTCGACGTGGTCCTGGAGGGCCGCCTCCGAATAGACCCCGAACACCGCAAACGCCGCCGCGGGCCGGACCGCGCGCCCGAGGCCGACGGCTACGTCCTGACCGGCATCACCGGTGAGGGCGAGGAGAAGTTCGGCACCTGCCAGGACGTGACCGGGGTGTTCCGGCCCAGGCCGGAGCGGTTGCCGAGGCCCGCGACGCTGATCGGCTGCCGGCT
>KL571547.1:0-2999 GCA_000715855.1 Actinoplanes liguriensis | reverse complement strand
GATGTGTATAAGAGACAGCGCCGGATGATCATCGCGTCGATCTTCAGCGTGGCCGACGACGGGGTTGCGACCCACATGCTCGACAGCGGGCTCGGCGCCGAGGTGTCGGACGTCCGGCCGTCGGTGCTCGGGGACGGGCTGCTCGACGTGACGTTCGAGAGCACGTACGGGGATGCGATCAAAGGCGGACGTCCGAGCGGCGCCCGGGAGATCTGGGAGCACTGGCGGAGGGGGCGGCCGACCGAGACCGGACTCTGGGCGGCGTACCCGGCGGCGCTGCGCCACGAGTGGGCCGGCGCGGCGCTCGCGCATCACCGCCCGGCGCCGGACCGGCTGTCGGGGCAGACGTATCACCTGGACGGGCGACACGTCACCGACGAGGACGGGTTCTACTGCGCGATCGGCGAGGCGATCAACGGGCCGGGCGGCTACTTCGGGTGGAACGCCGGCGCGCTGCACGACTGCCTGCTAGGTGACTGGGGCGCGGCGCCCGGGTTCCGCCTGGTCTGGCACGACTCCGCGGTCGCCCGCAAGCATCTGGTGCCCGGTTACGACCGGCGCGACTTCTGCCCGGCGGTCACCATGGACCACCTCCTGGCCTGGCTGGCCGAGGACGGGGTCGAGGTCGACCTTCGCTGATCTTGGCACTACATTGTGGAGATGGCCGTGGAGCTCAACACCGATGTCCCGCACTCCGCCCGCATCTACGACTATCTGCTGGGTGGCAAGGACAACTTCGCGGCGGATCGGGCCGCCGCCGGTGAGATCGTGAAAGCCTCCCCGAGCCTGCCGATCTCCATGCGGGCCAACCGGAACTACCTCGCGCGCGCGGCCCGTTTCATGGCGGCTGACCTGGGCATCCGCCAGTTCGTGGACATCGGCGCCGGCCTGCCCACCTCACCCAACCTGCACGAGGTCGTGCAGCAGGTGGATCCCGCGGCGAAGGTGGTCTACGCCGACAACGACCCGATCGTGCTGGTCCACGCGCGGGCGCTGCTCACCTCCACCCCGGAGGGTTCGACCGCCTACCTCGACGCCGACCTCCACGACGTCGAGAAGATCATTCAGGCCCCGGAGGTACGGGCGTTGGACTTCACCCGTCCGATCGCCGTGAGCCTGATCGCGATCCTGCAGTTCGTCGCCGACGAGGACGAGGCGCACCGGATCATCGACACGCTGATGGAGCCGCTCGCCCCGGGCAGCGCGCTCGCGATCTCCACCGTGACCGCGCACAACGAGCAGGCGGTGCAGGGCGCGAAGGCGTACACGGCCCGCGGCATCCCGGCGAAGCCGCGCACCGACGACGAGGTGGCCGACCTGTTCCGCGGTCTGGAGATCGTCGAGCCGGGTGTGCAGCTCGTGCACCGGTGGCGTCCGGACGCGACCGCGGCGGGCGTCGACGACCTGCACGTCCAGATGTCCGGCGGCGTCGCGGTCAAGCGCTGAGCAGCGCAGGTCGCGTCTAGGCGATCCGGGCGCGCAGGGCGGCAACCCCGCTGCCGGTCAGCTCGTCGAGCGCGACCGGGCGCCCGGTCACGGCCAGCAGCAGCGCCTCCCCGCGGCCCCGGACGGTGAGCAGCCCCTCGCCGCCCTCCCAGTCCAGGTCCTCGGCGAGGAAGCGCAGCCCGTCCAGGCGGCCGCGGGGCACGAACGAGCCGCGCGCCTTCGAGCTGAGCAGGAACTCCAGCGACGGCAGCATCCGCTCCGGGACCAGGTCGCGGGTCAGCCCGAGCGGGCGGCAGATGTCCTGCCCGTGCACCTGCAGGTCGGTGAGCTGGCCCAGCAGCCCGACGATCGGGGCCCGGAAGACGAACTCCGCGTTCATCCGCAGCTGGCGGCTGATCTCGTCGGCCGTCAGATCCGCGGCCAGGTCACGGACCAACTCCGCGTTCGCCCGGTGCACCCGGAAGCCGTGCCGGACCACCGCGGGCACGATGCGGCGCGCGCCGAAGATCCATGGCGCGCACAGGTGCGCGGCGACCTCGTGCACCGTCCAGCTCTCGCACAGGCTCTGTGTGTAGAGCTCGCCCGGCTTCAGGGACTCGACCAGCTCCGCCATGCGACGGCGCTCATCGGCGATCATCGACACCACGTCCACGGTGGACAAGTTACCGTGTGGAACGGCTCCGCTACGCGAATGCACCGTTAATTTCGACCTGCCAACATTGATCGTCCTCTACTCCCCCACGAACACGCAGAAGGTGTGACCGGCCGGATCGGCGTAGACGCGCAGCGGCTCCTCCGGGTCGTCGCTGCGGTCGAAGCGCAGGGTCGCGCCCAGACTCAGGGCCCGCTCGTGCTGGCGGTTCAGCTCCTCGACCGAGTCGACGGAGGTGTCCAGGTGCAGCTGTTGCGGGACCTGCCCGTCCGGCCACGTGGTCGGCTTCAGCCCCGGCTCCTGCTGGAACGCCAGCCGCACACCGCCCGCGCCGACCAGCACGAGCCAGTCACGACCCTTCTCATCGTCCTCCCCCGGGGCCGGGGGCTCGTCACCGGGCCGGTATTCCAGCCCGAGCAGACGGCGGTAGAACTCGGCCAGCCCGCGTGCGTCCGGGGTGTCCAGCACCACCGACTGCAGTCTCGGAAAACTCACGTCTCCTCCTCGATCGTCCGGCGCGCCGAACGTACTACCCGCGTCCGGCCGAAACGACGCGGTTGCCGGGCATCCATACCGTCGGCGGTATGAGAGCTGTCGTTCAGGACGTCTACGGCGAGGCCGACGTGCTCCACCTCAGCGACGTCGACCGGCCCGTCCCGCAACCCGGCGAAGTGCTGATCCGGGTCGTCGCCGCCGGAGTGGACCCCGGTGTGTGGCACATGATGACCGGCCGTCCCTGGGCGATGCGCCCGGTCACCGGCCTGCGCAGTCCGAAGGTCCGGGTCCGCGGCCGCGACCTGGCCGGCGTGGTGGAGGAGATCGGCGAGGGCGTCACCGGCTTCCGGCCCGGCGACGAGGTCTTCGGCACCACCTCGATCGGCTCGTTCGCCGAGTACGCCAC
>KL571546.1:6028-6921 GCA_000715855.1 Actinoplanes liguriensis | reverse complement strand
GATGTGTATAAGAGACAGGACGCTGACGGCAAGGCGGACGCCAGCCAGAAGATCCCCGGTTAATCTCTCCCATGGCTGCTGAAGTGGAAGGACTGAGCATGAAGCTGGTGACCGCGGTCATCAAGCCGTACCAGCTCGACGCGGTGAAGGAGGCTCTGCACGCCCTGGGCGTCGCCGGGCTCACCGTGAGCGAGGTACAGGGATACGGCCGGCAGAAGGGGCACACCGAGGTGTACCGGGGCGCCGAGTACACCGTCGAGTTCCTCCCGAAGATCAAGGTCGAGGTGATCACGGACGAGATCGACGTCGAGAAGATCGTCGACGCCGTGGTGAGCGCCTCGCGGACTGGCAAGATCGGTGACGGGAAGGTCTGGGTGACGACGGTCGACGACGTCATCCGGGTCCGGACCGGCGAGCGCGGCCTGGACGCGCTGTAAGCACATGACGAACCCGTTGAGTGAGCCCCCGGCCCCGCCCGTACGGCCGTCGGCCGGAGGCTCGCTCGACAAACTTCGCGAATACATCGGGGCCGCGGCGCGCGACAAGCGTGCCGCGGCTCTCGACGTCTGGCTGCGGGAGCTGTTCCCGAGCCACCTGCCCGGTGTCAGCCTGCTGGCCGTGGGCGGGCTGGGGCGGCGGGACTGCGCCCCCTACAGCGACCTGGACCTGGTGCTGCTGCACAACGGGACGGCCGGGATCGACCGGATCGCCTCCGCGCTGTGGTACCCGATCTGGGACGCCCGGCTCGGCCTGGACCACTCGGTGCGCACGCTGCCCGAGGCGCTGTCGGTCGCGCACGACGACGTGAAGGTCGCGCTCGGCCTGCTCGACGCGCGCCATGTGGCAGGCGACGAGGCGCTCTCCGCCGAGCTGATCGCGGCCGCCTCGGACCA
>KL571546.1:5416-5787 GCA_000715855.1 Actinoplanes liguriensis | reverse complement strand
TCCCTCGCGCCATCAGAGATGTGTATAAGAGACAGACGCGCTGGGCCAGTCACGGGGAGCTGGCCTTCCTGCTCGAGGGTGACCTCAAGGAGGCGGCCGGCGGGCTGCGTGACGTGACCCTGCTGCGCGGCATCGGCCGCGCCGGGATCGCCGACACCATGCGCCCCGCGGTGCGCGCCGCCACCCTGCGGCTGCTGGACACCCGGGACGCCCTGCACCTCGCGGTCGGCCGGCGGGTGGACCGCCTGGTCGCCCAGGAACGCTCCGCGGTCGCCGGCCTGCTCGAGATCGACGACCCGGACTCGCTGCTCAGGAGGGTCTCCGGTGACGCGCGCACGGTCGCGCACGCCGTCGACGCTGTCTCTTATACA
>KL571546.1:2120-5147 GCA_000715855.1 Actinoplanes liguriensis | reverse complement strand
GGCCGCGTTCTGCCCGCCGCTGCCGCATCCGTGGCCGGCGAGCGCCCGCGCCGCCCTGGTCTCGCTGCTCGGCGCCGGGCCCGGCCTGCTCCCGGCCTGGGAGACCTGCGACCGGTACGGCCTGATCGACGCCTGGCTGCCCGAGTGGGCCCGGATGCGCAGCCTGCCGCAGCACCACCCGATCCACCGGTTCACCCTCGACCGGCACCTGGTCCAGGCCGCCTACGAGGCCACCAAGTACGCCCGCGAGGTGGACCGGCCCGACCTGCTCCTGATCGGCGCGTTCCTGCACGACGTCGGCAAGGGACTATCTGCCGAAACCAGAAATGCTTCAAGAGGGCCGGATGACCACAGCCTCGCCGGCGCCCCGATCGCCGCCGACATCGCGGCCCGGATCGGCCTGCCGCCCGCCGACGTGAAAACGGTCGAGAAGATGGTCCGGCTGCACCTGCTGCTGCCCGACGTGGCCACCCGCCGGGACCTGAGCGACCCGCTGACCATCTCCACGGTCGCCGAGGCGGTCGGCGACCCGGCCACCCTCGACCTGCTGCACGCCCTGGCCCGCGCCGACTCGCACGCCACCGGCCCGGCCGCCTGGTCGGACTGGAAGGGCCGGCTGATGGCCGAGCTGGTCCGCCGGGTGCACACCGCGCTGGACACCGGCGCGCTGCCCGAGCCGCCCGAGCCCGACCCGGAGCTGCTCAACGGGGAGCTCCCGGTGGTGCACCTGGACGGCGACGAGGTGTCGGTGGCCGCGGCCGACCGTCGGGGACTCCTCGCCGGCGTGGCCGCCTGCCTGGCCATGCACCGGCTGGACGTGGTCGCGGCGAACACGTCGACGGTCGGCGGGCGGGCGATCGTGGAGTTCTTCACGCAACCGCGGTACGGGACGCCGTACGATCCGGTCGCCCTCACCGCCGACCTGCGCCGGGTCGCCTCCGGGGACGTGTCGGTCACACAGCGGGTCCGCGCCCGCGCGATGAGCGCCCGCGGCGGCACCGCCGAGCCGAAGGTGATCTGGCAGCGCGCGGCGGCCACCGACGCGGTCGTGCTCGAACTACGCGCGGCGGACTCGCCCGGGTTGCTCTACCGGGTGACGGCCGCGCTCGACGAGGCCGGGGCGGAGATCCGCGCGGCCCGCATCTCGACCCTCGGCGGGGACGTGGTGGACGCGTTCTACCTGGTGGGAGCGTGGGACTCGGCCGCGGAACGGGACCGGGTGCAGCAGGCGGTGCTCGCGGCGGTGTAACCGACGCCGTGCCACGGCGTTGGACCACCGATGTACGGGGTCGAGAACGTCGCTGCCGCGGTCCGCAATCGCGCGGTGGGCCAGCGGGACGAGTGGGCGCGCGCGGCGCTCGGTGGCACGGGCACGGTCGCCGACCTGCTGGCGGGCCGGGGACGCGTCGTCCGGCCGGACGCGCTGGCGGCGCTGGCGCACGTCATCGCGCTGCAGGACCAGCTGCCCGGTGATCGCGAGGACGCGCTCGCGCTGTTCACCCTGCTCGGCGCGCGCCGGGTGCCGGTCGGACAGCGGGCCGTCCACGCCCAGCTGACCGGCTCGCCGTGGCGGCGGGTGGACCGGCAGGTGCGGTGGGAGCTCGCCACCGACCTGGCCAACCCGTTCCGGCATCCGCGCCGGTCGAGAGACAGGCTCTGCACGGCCCCGGCAACGCCGATCGATCGTCCGGAACTGATCAGCGTGGTCGTCACCGCGTACCGGCCGGACGTGGGGCTGCTCACCGCGGTCCGGTCGATCCTCGCGCAGACGTGGCGGAACCTGGAGGTGCTGATCGTCGACGACGCGTCACCGCCGGAGTTCGACGCGATCCTGGAACGGGCCGCGGCGCTCGACCCGCGGGTGCGGGTGCTGCGGCAGGTCGTGAACGCGGGGACGTACGTCGCCCGGAACGCCGGCCTCGACGCCGCCGGCGGACAGTTCGCGACGTTCCAGGACTCCGACGACTGGTCCCACCCGCGCCGCCTGGAACTGCAGGTCATGCCGCTGCTGCGGGACCCGGGACTGGTCGCCTCCACCTCGGACGGGCGCCGGGTCACCGAGGACCTCACGCTCACCCGGGTCGGCCGGCGCGGCGGCAAGCTCAACCCGTCCGCGCTGCTGTTCCGCCGGGGCGTGGTGCTGGAGACGGTCGGCTACCTGGACGTGGTGCGCAAGGGCGGCGACTCCGAGTACATCGACCGGATCACCGCGGCGTTCGGGCCGGGCGCCGTCCGCCACCTGCGGGAACACCTCGCACTGATCCGGCTCTCCGGCGGGTCGCTGTCGCGTGCCGAGATCCGGCCCTACTGGATCCACCCGGCCCGCGCGCTCTACCGCTCCGGATACCTCGCCTGGCATCGGCGGATCGCCTCCGGCGAGGCGTCGGCCTTCCGGCCGAAAGACGGATCGGACCGTCCCTTCCCGGCGCCGCCGCATCTCTTGCGGTCCGCTTCGGATCAGGTTCCGACTGAGGCGTACGACGTGCTCGTCGCCGCCGACTGGCGCGTACCGGGGGAGACCCAGCGATCCGCGCTCGCCGAGATCGAAGCGCTGCTCAACCACGGCCTGCGGGTGGCGATCCTGTCTCTTATACACAGAGATGTGTATAGGAGACAGCCGGTGCACCACGCGGCACAGGACCTGGTCAACGCGGGGCGGATCGGGCAGGTCGCGTTGACCGATCAGGTTCAGTGCGGGCTGCTGTTGGTGCGGCAGGCCGAAGTGCTGCGGTATCCACCGGCCGAACAGGTGGGTGTCGTGCCCCGAACCGTCCTGGTGCTGCTCGACGAGGCTCCGGTCGACGTGGTGAACAGGGAGATCTTCGGCGTCCGCCCACTCTGGTGCCCGCAGACCCCGGCGACTGTCTCTTATACACCCCCGTCGATCGCGCCGCGCCGATCCGCGGCCGGGCGGCTGCCCGTCGTCGGCGCCGAGATCACCGGCAGCGGGCAGATCCGTGGACTGCGCGGCGTCGACCTGCGGATCCGGGTCGCCGACGGGATCCGGTTGCCGCGGCAGGCCGCCCA
>KL571546.1:388-1873 GCA_000715855.1 Actinoplanes liguriensis | reverse complement strand
GACGTGGATCCGCTGGAGTTCCTCGGTCAGCTCGACTTCTATCTGGACCTGTCCGGGTCACCGCGCTCCGTGCTGGACGCCACGGCGATGGGCTGCGTCGTCGTCGCCCCGGACCTCGCGGAGATCCGCCGCCACCGGGCCGATCCGGGGCTCGCGGCGCAACGCCGGGCGGCCCTGCTCGCGGCACACCGGCCGGAAAAGTTCGCGAATCGGATAGCGAGCCTGGCGCGGAGCGGCCAATTGGACAGCGGGTCCCGCGCGTAACGGTCGGTGAGCTGCGCCGTTAGGGGAGTGTGGTCGCCCCCGCGGCCGCGACCGGGCACGGGAGGTGGCAGTGATGGCTCTTCGGAAACTGGCCGGGCGAGTGCGCGAGCTCGGCCCGCTGACCATGGCCGCCGTCGCGGCCACCGCGCTGCTGGTCACCGGGATCACCCTCGCGGCCGTGCTCGACTCCACCCGGGTCGCCGTCTGCCTGCTCGCCCTGCTGCTCGCGCTCGCCGTCGCCGGGGTGCTGCGGGTCAACCTGCGGCTGCTCGGCATGCGCGCCGACCGGCGGGAGATCCGCGACCTGCGCGTCGTGCTCGACCAGACCCAGCGCCGGGTGGTCTCCGCGGTGGAGCGGCAGCGGCTCGACACCGAGGATCGGCACCGCGAACTGTCCGACGCGGTCGCCCGGGTGCAGCGGATCGCCGACCGGGGCGTACGGGACCTGCGGTTCGCCGTGCCACGCGAGGTGGAGGCGACCGTGCAGCTGTTCCAAGGGCTCACGCCGCGCGCGCCGATGCCGTCGTCCGGTGACTACGCGCTGAACCCGACAGACCTGCTGGAGCTGCTCTTCCTCGTCCGGACCCGGCAGCCGCGGCTCGTGCTGGAACTGGGCAGCGGGACGTCGACGATCTGGCTCGCCTACGTGCTGGAACAGAACGGCGGACGGCTGGTCTCGCTGGACCACGACCCGGAATACGCCAACCGGACCCGCGCCGCCCTCCGCGCGCACGGGCTGACCGCGGTCGCCGAAGTGCGCGACGCGCCACTGGCGCCCGTCGAGCTCGACGGGCGCACCTACTCCTGGTACGACCCGGCCGTGCTGGAAGACCTCAACGACATCGACTTCCTGCTGGTCGACGGGCCGCCCGCGGCGGTCGGGCCGGACAGCCGCTACCCGGCGCTGCCGGTCGCCGGGCCACGCCTCGCGAGCCGCGCGACGATCGTCTTCGACGACGCCAACCGCAAGGACGAGCAGGCGGCGATCGAGAGCTGGCTGTCCAGCGTCGACGGACTCTCCCGCCTGGACGAGATGCTCGGCCGTCACGCGGTTCTGCAGCTCGACCGGCCAAGCCGTCTCGCGACGGCGAGCGCCCCTGCCGCAGGGGGATCGGCAGGGGCTGGGTCTGATGGCCTCGCTTCGCTCGGCGGCATTTCGCCCCTTTAGGTCGATTACGGGCGAAATGTATGGGGGCTGGGGTCAGACCTTCTGGACGGCGA
>KL571546.1:0-136 GCA_000715855.1 Actinoplanes liguriensis | reverse complement strand
GGCGCTGTCCTGAGGCCGCTCGCGCGGGCTCAAGCTTTCGGGGGCCGGCCACGGAGAGCGCCTACGCGGCCTGCGCTTTGGTCCGGGCCCGGCCGCGGCGCGCGGTTTTCTGGCTGGTTCTCAGCGTGGTTATGAG
>KL571545.1:3230-5949 GCA_000715855.1 Actinoplanes liguriensis | reverse complement strand
GGCCTGAAGGCCGGAGTATCCACGGAGGGATCTGATGACGGCAGTTTCCGGACGCAGACTGCTGCGGCGGGCCACGATCACCGCGGCATTCATGGTCACCATGGTGGGCGCCAGCATCGCCGCGATCGGCACGTCCGACGCCGCGACCGCCACCACGTACTACGTGGCGACCACCGGCAGCGACAGCAACGCGGGCACGCTCGCCGCGCCGTTCGCCACCGTGCAGAAGGCGATCGACACGGTCACCGCGGGCGGCACGATCGCGGTGCGCGGCGGCACCTACGCGCTGACAGCCAACCTGCAGATCACCAAGAGCGGCACCGCCACCACGCCGATCACGCTCACCCGGTACGGCACCGAGAAGGTGATCATCGACGGGGAGGCGCTCGGCTACACCCCCGGCGCGGTCGGCTCCACGATCCCCAGCGCGCAGCGCGGCGCGATCCACATGCAGGCGTCGTACTGGAAGCTGATCGGGCTGGAGATCGCCCACGGGCCGTACGGGGTGTACTGCGACGGCTGCAACGGCAACACGTTCGACCGGCTGATCACCCACGACAACTACGAGACCGGCTTCCAACTGCAGGGCGCCTCGGCGAACAACACGATCCTGAACCTGGACAGCTACAACAACCGCGACCCGCGCAAGAACGGCGAGAGCGCCGACGGCCTGGGCGTCAAGGAGGGCAGCGGCACCGGCAACCTGGTGCAGGGGGCTCGCCTGTGGAACAACATCGACGACGGCTTCGACGCCTGGAGCTTCACCTCCCCGATCAAAATCCAGAATTCGATCGCGTACGGCAATGGGTACAACCGCTGGAGCATCCCGGACTTCTCCGGTGACGGCAACGGGTTCAAGCTCGGCGGGAGCAGCGGCACCGGCCCGGCCGCCGCCCACGCCGTCAGCAACAGCATGTCGTTCAGCAACGCGGCGCACGGCTTCACCGACAACGGCAACACCGGCGCGATCACGGTGAACCGCTCGACCGCGTACAAGAACGTCAAGACCGGCTTCGACTTCGACGGCGGCTCGACCGCGAAACTGACCGCGAACCTGGCGGTCGGCAACGCCACCGCGGTCGCGCTCGGCTCCTCCACCGCCTCCGGCAACTCGTGGAACATCGGCGGCACCTGGACCCTGCTGAGCACCGACTCCTCGACGATCACCGGCGCACGTGCCGCGGACGGCTCCATCCCCACCTCGAACTTCCTCGTCCCGGCAAACGGTGCCGCCGTCGGCGCCAAGATCTGACCCCACCCGGCCGGCGACCCCGGTGGCCTGCCGTGGGCCACCGTGCCGGTCCGTGAGCCCGGATCGGCGGTGGTCATGCCGGGGCGCCGCCCGGTCGGCCGGGCTGGCCCCGTGCCGCTAGCCTGGCGATATCGGTGTCCCCGGCGAAGGGATGACGGATGGCAGACGGCGGCCCGGATTCCTCCGAGCCCGTCCCGCGGACGGCCCAGAGCGACAGCCCCACGCATCAGGAACTCGTCGGACCCGTGATGGCGGCCGGTGGGGGCGCTCCGACCAGCCTCGTCGGTGCTGCCGCGTTCTACGGATTCTGGATCGTCGTGTCGATCGCGACCGGCCGTGACATGCCCACGCTGCGCTGGTCCATACCGTTCATGCTGGTCAGCCTGGCGGTGTGCGTGCTGAGCGCCGTCGTCGGCATGCGGTTGGACCGCCTGGCCGGCAATGCCGCCTCCTTGGCGAGTGCCGTGCTCGTGCTCCTCACGCTGGTGGGTGGCGCCTGTACCCTCGTCGGCTTCATCATCACGGTCGTGGCCTTCGTTGATGTCGGTGTGATGGCGGAGATCCTGTACGGCGTCTGACCTGTCTCTTATACACGCCGTTGCGTGACTGGGCCGAGCTGCCGTCCGTGGAAGCTCGGCGCCGTGACGGCGGCACCTCTGGACCGGTGCGTCCCCGCGGGCACCGTCCCGCGGCGGCGGCGTCGTCGTCGGCCGCGCCGCCCGCCGAGTCGTGGAGGAGACGAGAACAGGCTGGCTACCCGGCTGAACCGGCAGCTTTGCTAATGAAGGCGTTGATGTCGCTGTTGCTCAGGCGGGCGTACACGCTCGGATAGCGGGGATCGCCGCATCCCGGCGAGAAGCTGACAACCCCGAGCTGGATGACCCGGCCTGCGTCGGTGACGAACAGGGGGCCTCCGCTGTCGCCGTTGCAGTGCCCGATCTGGTCCGCGGTGCTGGTGCAGAGCGACACTTTCAGGTCCGGCGCAGTCTGATCGGGGTGCCGCTGGTAGGCCGACTTGCAGGCGTTGTCGGCCAGCATCGGCACGTCGGCCTGCTTCATCCGGTCGGTGAAGGAGAGGTCGGCGGCGTCCCCGTCGCGCTGTGGCTTCACGGAACCCCAGCCGGTGAAGGTGGCCGCGCTGCCGGCTTTCTGCAGGGACGTGTCGCCCGGCGACACCAGGGTGACCGGTGCGATGCCGGTCACCGGCTTGTCCAGGGTGAGTACGGCGACGTCGTACTTGAGCGGACGTGTGCTGTATCGGGGGTGCATCTGGACCCGGGCGATCCGGCGCACCTGCCCTTGCCTGCTGGTGAGGGTGGTGCGGCCGGCAACCACCTGGATGTCGCGCAGCGGGTCGGGCGGGTTCTCTCCCTCGACGTCGAAGCAGTGAGCGGCGGTCAGGACGTGGCGTTCGTCGAGCAGGCTGCCGCCGCAGGTGAGCCGGGCCAGGTCCTGTCTCTTATACAC
>KL571545.1:0-3027 GCA_000715855.1 Actinoplanes liguriensis | reverse complement strand
GAGCCGGGCCAGGTCGTCGGCGGCGGGATTCCCCGCGTCGTCGTCGGCCTTCAGATTCAGCAAGGCCACCTGGAACGGGTACGCGCCCTCGTCGGCGAGGCGCACCTGCGCCGCGGGAACCGCGGACCCTGCCGGGCCGGCCGATGTGCCGGTGGGCGTAGACGGCCTGCTCGGCGACGCGGCGGCCGAGGTGGTGGCGGCGGCCGAGGTGGTGGACCCGCTGGTGCAGGCGGTGACGCTCATGGTCAGGCTGACGCCGGCGAGCAGGAGCGCAACGGTGCGGGTGGGCATAGTGGTGTCTCCAACGAACATGATGATCTTGACACTGGTCAGCGTAAAGACACCCGGCCCCGGAGTTGATCACGGATTCGTGCCAGGCCGGCGGCATGCACGGCGGCTCACCGACCGCCCGGCGGCGTCCGTGACCGGGCGCCGATGCGGCTGGTAGGCGGCGCCGGAACAAGCTTGCCGGAGGGCTGAATCTCGCCAGAGCCCAGCTTGAGGTAGCGGCCCGACCGTAGTGGCATGAGCGCAACCGCCACCCTCCAGCACCTGCCCACCGTCACCGCCCCGGCCGTCAGCCCGAGCCTGTGGGCCCCGGCCACTCCCGGCATCGAGCTGACCGTGGTCGTCCCGTTCTACAACTGCGGCCCGGTCGTCGGGCAGACCATCCGCGACATCGCCGCCACGCTGAGCGCGGCCGGCATCGGGCACGAGATCATCGCGGTCAACGACGGCAGCACCGACGCCTCGCAGGTGCACGTGCCGGTCCTGCCGCAGGTGCGGCTGATCGACAACCGCACCAACTCCGGCAAGGGCAACGCGCTGCACCAGGGCTTCGCCGCCGCGCAGGGCGCCTGGGTCGGCTTCATCGACGCCGACGGCGACATCGACCCGGCGCACCTGGCCACCTACCTCTGGCTGGCCCGCGGTGGCGACCACGCCGCCGTCTACGCCGACAAGCGGCACGCCGACTCGGTCAGCGGCGCTTCGAAGCTCCGCAAGCTGATCTCGCTGATCTTCTCGACCCTGGTCACCCTGCTGTTCCTGCTGCAGGTCAAGGACACCCAGAGCGGCTGCAAGATCATCCGCCGGGACGCCCTCGCCCAGTTGCTGCCGCACCTGCGCGAGCAGCGGTTCGCATTCGACCTGGAGTTCTTCGTCGCCGCCAAGGCCGCGGGCATCGGCAAGTTGCACTCCGCGCCGGTAGCGCTGAACACCGCCGCCAACGGCAGCACCGTCACCACCAAGAGCATCGTGCGCACGCTGCGGGACACGATCACGATCCACCGCCGGCACCTCGGTGGCCACTACCGGCAAGCCGCCGCCTGAACCCCGCATAGACCTCCCACCGGTGCTCGACGAGACCTCCGGTCAACAACGCAAGCAGCGACACCAGCGAAGCAGCCAGACCCAGCCGTAACCACTTCCACGGGGCGTAGCGCACCGTGAAGGCCCCCGAACCGGCGTGGACCGCCACCGTCCCGGCGACGGTGCGCCGGGTGACCTGGTCACCCGCCGTCCAGCCCGCCGACCATTCCTCGGGCAGCACCACCCAGCCGGCCTCCCCCGCCGCCACCCGCCAGCGGGTCGAACCGATACGCCGCAGGCCACCCGACGCCGCGGACGGCACGGTTCCACCACCGGCCCCGGAGATCACCGCTTCGCTGCCGAGCCGCCCACGCGCGGCCCAGCCGAGCAACTCCGCGAAATCCCCGTTCCGGGCGCTCACCACCCGGCCCGTCCCCGTCACCGTCACCCGGTACAGATCGAGGGACGCCGTACGCAGCACCGGTTCCAGATCCGCCTGTTCGGCCAGCCACGCGTACGACTCACTCTCCCGGCCCCGCGACAGCGCGACGTAACGGACGCCGAGTGGGGCGATCAGATGCCCGAACCGTCCACCGCCGCCGGCCGCGATCAGCCGGTCCAGGTACGCCATCCGGTGGGAGGACGAGTTGGTCCGCACCGGGCCGAGCTCGGCGGCATCGCTGCTGAGCACCGCACGCCGGAAGAACGCGGCGGCCGGGGTCGCCACACTGCGCCCCGCGGTGAAGTCGAACGGCTGGTACTGATGCCACGGCAGGAAGAGCACCGATTCGTCGCCGGCGCCCATCAGCCGGTCGGCGGCGTACCAGGACTGCGGGTAGTGACTCACCCGCACGCTGCCGCCCAGACCCCAGAGCAGCGATGCCCCGGTGGTCGCGATCATCCCGCCCAGCACGAGGACGGTGGTCCCCGCGACGGCGCGCAGCACCCTGGGACGCCCGGCCCGGCAGCCGGAGATCACCGCCTCGGTGGTCACGCCCACCCCGACCGAGTATCCGATCATCGTCAGCGCCACCCACTTCTGCTGCTCGCGCATGGCGTGAAAGAGCGGCAGGGTATCGAAGGCGACCCGGTACGCCGCGCCGAGCGGACCGTGGATGCCCGCGCCCAGCAGCAGCCCGACAACGGTGACCGCGGCCAGCGGCGCCCCGGTGGCAGCGTCCCGGCGGCACAGCCGGATCAGGCCGGCGACCGCGGCGGTCACCAGAATCGCGCCGGGCACCAGGCCCAGGGCGATCTCCGGGCTGCTGTCCGAGGCGCCGCGCCAGAAGCCGCGCAGGGTGCCGACGGCCACGGCCAGACCGGAGGTCCCCGGGTACGTCGCGTACACCTCGAGGTCCTCGTCGCCGACCCGCACGGTGAGGATCGCGGTGGCCACGACCGCCGCCGCGTACGCGTACACACATCCGGCGCTGCCGACCATCACCGCGGTGCGGACCAGGTCGCGGCGGCCGGGCCGGGGCAGGAGGGCGACGGCGAGCAGCACGATCCCGCCGAGCCAGGCGGCGTGCGCACCGACCGAGACCGCCAGGGCGAACCAACCGGCCGGGCGGGCGGCGAACCAGCGTCCGCGCCGCCGGGCGTGCAACGCGGACGCCGTCATCGGGCACAGCAGTGCCACCGAGAGCAGGAACGGCACGTGCCCGGCCTGGAGCCGCTCGGCCACGAACGGGTTGACACCTGTCTCTTATACACATC
>KL571544.1:6545-7059 GCA_000715855.1 Actinoplanes liguriensis | reverse complement strand
GGCGGCTCGCCCGGAACCAGTTCCTGTCTCTGCCATGGCGCCTTGCCTTGAACCACTTCCTGCCTCTGGCCCTGGCCCTGCGGCTAACCCGCAACGAGCTACGGCGCCTGCTTCTGGCCGTCGCCTAGCTTCCGCTCCCGGTCCTGGGCCTGGGGCTCGCCTGGCTTCTGTTCCTGCTTCCGGCCCTCGCCTAGCTGCCGCTCCTGGTCCTGGTTCTGCTCTTGGTTCTCGCCTGGCTGCCGCTCCTGGTCCTGCGCCTCGCCCGATTCCGGCTCCCGTGTCTGCCGCTGACCCCATGCCCGCCCCCGTAGTCGCGCCTGCCGCTCATCCCTGGCCAACCCCTGCACCCGCACCCGCGCCGCACTCGAAGACGATCTCCGCTGCGGCAGTCCGGGGACCGGCCCCGCTCAACGCGCCCGGCTCGACTCGGCTTGTGCCTGGCTGGGAGCGCGCTGGGTTTTTTATTGTTTTAGAGGGCTGGTGTGTGAAGGTGGTCCAGGTGGCACTCGGCCAG
>KL571544.1:5417-6309 GCA_000715855.1 Actinoplanes liguriensis | reverse complement strand
GTGCAATGGTGCCGGATTCGCTGTGGTCACCGGGCGGTGGTCCAGCCTAAAGAAGGCAAATATTGCATCGGGATGAAAACCATTTCTGGAGGTGTGCGTGGTCCGCCGGGAATATCGTCGCGTCATTGTCCGGGTCGCATAAGCGCCGTCAGGCCGGCCGATCGGTCTTCGCGGGTGGGAGTCGATTATGTAGGCGGTTTGTCCCGCGGATATCGAGGCGCCGCGAGGTGCGTGAGAAGCAGTTCCCGCCGGCGGCTACAGGTTGTCGGCTGGCGCTGAGCGTTGTTATCGGCCACGCATAACCACCGTGGACGCCAGCTCGACGGGGCCGGGCGTTTCGGCAGGTGTCAAGCGACTGCAGGTGTCGGCCTGCTGTTCCTGCTCATCGCGACCCTGTGGCGCCCGAACCCGGGGTGGTCCGGCTGGTTTCCGTTGCTGCGGTGCTGGCTGCGGCGGGCCTCGGGCGGTTGAGGGTGCGGCAGGACTTGGCCGCCGCCGGGCGGGTGTGATGGGGCCGGGGGTGTGGCGTGCCCCGGGCGGGGTGAGGGAAAGGCGGACACCCGCTGGGCTCTGTGTGGCTGGGGATTGGCGGTCACCGGGCGGTGGTGCGGCCGAGGGGAAGGCGGTCGCCGGGTGGGCTCTGTGCGGGCCGGGGATTGCCGGGCGCCGGGTGGGTGCGGGTGCGGTGGGCGCTGAGTTCGCCGTGGAGAGCGGGCGGCCTGAGGAGGCGTCGGCGAGGACGGTGTTCGGATAGGGGCGGTGCTTGCCTGCGATGGAGGGCCGGGTCGGGCGGTGTTGGGATAGGTGGCGCACCCGCCTGGGGATGGCGGGGTGGTGCGGCGTTGGGTTGGGGGCGCCTGCTTGGGGATGGCGGGGTGGTGCGGCGTTGGGT
>KL571544.1:2214-5252 GCA_000715855.1 Actinoplanes liguriensis | reverse complement strand
GGGGTGGTGGGATAGGGACGGCGCCCGCCTGGGGATGGAGGGGCGGGCGCCGTCGGGTGCGGGAACGTCAGATCTTGCCGGTGCCGGCTCCTGCGGTGACGGTGGCCTTGACCGTGGTGTTCGACTCCGGTGTGTACGAGTAGGGGATCGCTGCGACGCTGGCGCCGTTGCGGACCTGCTCCGTGCCGGAGTTGACCTTGTAGTTGTTCAGGACCTTGATGTTGCCCGGGTCCGAGTCGCCGGTCTGGGTGACCGTGGGGTTCGCGACGTTCTCGAAGTAGTTGCGTTCGACGTAGACGCCCGCGTTCTCGGTGGACGCCACGCCGTACGAGCCGATGTTGCTGTAGTAGTTGTTGAGCACGTGCACCGGGTTCGCGAACCGGACCCGCGGGTGCCGCTGGTTGGTGCCGTCGAACCAGTTGTGGACGTACGTGACGCGCAGGTGCCCGAGGTCCTGGGCACTGTTGTCGTCGCTGTGCCCGAGCAGCATGGACTTGTCGTGGTTGTGCAGGTGGTTCCAGGAAACCGTGATGTAGTCCGAGCCGCGCTTGATGTCGATCAGGCCGTCGTACCCGTTCGACAGGTCGTTGTGGTCGATCCAGACGTTCGTGGTGCCCTCTTGCAGGTTGATCGAGTCGTCGTCGGCGTTCTTGAACACCAGGTTCCGGATGATCACGTTCTTGACGCTCGACAGGTTGAAGCCGCCGCCGGTGACGCCGGAGCTGGAGCCGACCCCGAGGATCGTCTTGTTCGAGGCGACGCTGTACATGCCGGAGATCGTGATCAGGCCGGAGATCTTGACGGTCTGTGACGTGCTGGAGCTGAGCGCCGACTTGAGGGCGGACGCCGTGGTGACGGTGACGACGGTGCTCGACGAGCCGCCGGTGGTGCCGCCGTTGAGACTGGCGAATCCGACCGGGCTGGACTCCGCGCCGAAGGCCGGCCCGGACTGGGCGGCGACCAGGCCGCCGGCGCCGGCGAGGACTCCGGCGGTGGCCGCGGCGAGGACAGTGCGACGTGACGGGGACATGGGGGATTACCTCCGTTGGGGGACGGGGCTGGCGTATCCACGTGCAGGTAAGCGCTTTCCTGGGGCTGAAGCTAGGCCCGGTATCCAGCTCTGTCAATGACTGATTTCCGGGATGTTTCCGGGTCCGTCTTAACCGGTTCACGCTGACCTGGGAGTTAACCGCCCGGCGACGCTCGCCCCGGCCGTGCAGCATCTGTAGAACTGGAGGCATGCTGATCTATCTCGACTGCGACACCGGCATCGACGACGCGATCGCCATCGCCTACCTGCTCGCCCACCCGGACGCCACGCTCGCCGGGATCGGCACGGTCAACGGCAACACCACGGCGCCCCAGGCCGCGGCGAACACGCTCGGCGTCCTCGCCCTGGCCGGCGTCACGGGCATCCCGGTCGCGGTCGGCTCCGGCGAGCATCCGGGATCGGTCGTCTCGGTCCACGGCGGCAACGGCGTCGGCGAGGTCCCCCTTCCCGCCGGAGAAGACCCGATTTCCGGTACGGCCGTGGAACTCCTCGTCGATCTGGCCCGGCGTCACCCCGGTGAGCTGCACGTCCTCGCCACCGGCCCGTGCGGGAACCTGGCAGCGGCGCTCACCGCGGAGCCCCGCCTGCCGGAGCTGGTCGCCTCGGTCACCGTGATGGGCGGGGCGGTGCGCGTCCCCGGCAACCGGTTGCCGCACGCCGAGGCGAACATCGCCCACGACCCGGGCGCCGCCGCGACCGTCCTGTCCGCGCCGTGGCCGGTCACGCTGGTCCCGCTCGACGTCACGATGCGGCACCGGTGGACGGTCGCCGACGTCGACGCGCTGCGCGCGGGCGGGACGCCCCTGCGGCGGGCGCTTTCGGACATGGTGCCCGTCTACTTCGACAGCTACGAGAAGCGGATCGGCGTGCGCGAGATCCCACTCCACGACCCGCTGGCCGCCGCGATCATGCTCGGCGACGTCACACCCGACGAGGCGCCGCTGCTGACGATCGAGGTCGAGGGCAATGGCCGTACGGCGGAAAGGGGTTGGGGGTTGGTCCGGGTGATTCTCTCGTTGACCGAACCCGCCGGACCGGTCCTGTTGAGCCGGCTCCTTGCCTGATCGGTCGCGGACAGTATCCGATCGGCAGCGCGAACCACCCGGACGCGCGAACGGAGACGTGCCGTGGTGGCGCGCGGGCCCGCGAGAATCGGTGGCTTCCACCGAGAGCATTGAGGAGATTGCTTGATGCGCACCTCCCTGTCCATCGCAAGCGCGCTCGCCGTCGCGGCCGCGGGCGTCCTGGCCGTCACCGCGCCGGCCCAGGCCGCCACGCCCACGCTGCGGTTCTACGCCGTCCAGTACGACTCGCCGGGCAAGGACACCCGCTCGAACGCGTCGCTGAACGCCGAGTGGATCCAGCTGGTGAACACCGGCAGCAAGGCGGTCAGCCTGAAGGGCTGGAAGATCGTCGACAAGTCGAAGACGTACACGTTCGGCAGCGTGACGATCGCCGGCAAGGGCGGCAAGGTCACCCTGCACACCGGGAAGGGCACGAACACGAAGACGAGCCTTTACTGGAATTCCGGCAACTACGTCTGGAACAACACCGGTGACACCGCGACGCTGCGGACCAGCGCCGGCAAGGTCCACGACACCTGCACCTGGAAGCAGAAGACGGGACGCACCAAGATCTCCTGCTGACTCACCACCCGGCCAGGATCCGGTCGACGCCGTTCTCGAAGCGGTCGTCGAACGACTCGCCGGCCAGGTAGGTGAGCACCCGTCGCAGGGCCGGCCGGTCACCCACCTCCAGATTCCGGGTGAACCGGCCGGGCGCCGCCTGCTCCTCCTGGGTCACGCCGAGCGTGAAATACACCAGGTGCCAGCAGGTCCACGCCGCCTCCCGCTCCGGCAGCCCGCCGTCGAGCAGGGCCGCGACCAGCGCTTCCGCGACATCCAGGGTGGCCGGCTCGGCCGCGAACGTCCCGGCGACCACGGCCGCGCCGTCCCGATGCGCGAGCAGCGCCCGCCGATAGCGGCGG
>KL571544.1:0-1971 GCA_000715855.1 Actinoplanes liguriensis | reverse complement strand
AGCCCGGGCAGGCCGTCGAGTGACACCCCGGCGATGATCGCGTCGGCCATCAGCTCGTCCAGCCGGGCGCGGGTCTTCGCGTGCCACAGCACCGTGTTCATCCGCACGCCGAGGCGCTCGGCGATGGCCCGCATCGACACGGCCGACGCGCCCTGCTCGTTCAGCACCACCAGGGCGGTGCGCACCACATCCGCTTGACTATTGGTCACTGACCAAGTCTACTCGATCGCACATTATTGGTCAGTGACCAAGAGGAGGCGACGATGGCTGAGGTCGTGATCGTGGGGGCCGGCCCGACCGGGCTGTGGCTCGCCGCGGAGCTGCGGCTGGGCGGGGCGACCGTCACCGTGCTGGAAGCGCGCGACGAGCGGGACGCGAATTCCAAGGCGTTGACGATTCACCCCCGTACCATCGAGATCTTTGATTGCCGGGGCATCGCGGAGCAATTCCTGGCCGAGGGCGTGCGGATTCCCGACGGCCATTTCGGCGCGCTTCCCGACCGGATGGATTTCGCCGTTCTGGACACGCCCTATCCGTTCACGCTCGCGCTGCCGCAGGCTCGCACCGAGGAGATCCTGGAGGAGCGGGCTCGGTCGCTGGGGGCCGTGATCAAGCGCGGTCACCGGGTGAGCGAGATTCCCGATGCGCGATATGTCGTCGGCTGCGACGGCGTCCGCAGCACGATTCGCGCGGCGGCCGGCATGGCATTCACCGGCACCGATGCGACGACTTGGGGCTGGCTCGGCGACGTGGTGCTCGACGAGCCACCGGCCCGCGGTGTCACCGGCACCACCGGCCCCGAGGGCGGCCTGATGGTCGTGCCGCTCGGCAGCGGAATCTTCCGGCTGGTCGGCGCGGATCCGTCCACCCATCGGCCGGAATGGCCCGGGGAGCTCACTTTTGAAGAATTGCGTTCGACGGTACGGCGTATCGCCGGCACCGATTTCGGCATGCGTGACCCGATCTGGCTCTCCCGTTTCGGCAACGCCACCCGGCAGGCCGAGGCCTATCGTCACGGGCGGGTACTGCTCGCCGGGGACGCGGCCCATCAGCACTTCCCGACCGGGGGCGTCGGCATGAACGCCGGCATTCAGGACGCCCACAATCTCGGCTGGAAACTGGCGGCCGTGGTCACCGGGCGCGCCGATGACGAACTGCTCGACACGTATCACGCCGAGCGGCACCCGGTCGGTGCGGCGCTGCTGGAGCACACGCGGGCGCAGACCGCGCTGATGACCGCGTACAGCGCGGAGGGGCAGGCGCTGCGGGCGCTGCTCAGCGGGCTGATCGCGACCGCGCCGGACATGTCGCGGCAGTTGGCGGAGCGGTTGTCGGGGCTCGACGTGGCGTATGCGACCGGGCGGCGGGTGCGGGATCTGCCGTTCGCCGACGGGAGCCGGCTCTTCGAACGGCTGCGGGCCGGGCGGCACGTGGAGACCGAGGTGGGACTGGTCCGCCCGGACGGCCACCTGGCCTGACGACCCGCCGCCGGCCGCCCGATCGGCCCGCCCCGCGGGTCGTCCTGGTCGGAGCCGGCATCAGCCTCCGCGCGATCAGCTAGCAGTGATCGGGTTCAGCCGGCGTGCACGCGGTTGCGCCCGGCCCGCTTCGCGTCGTAGAGCCGCTGGTCGGCCAGCCCCAGCCCGAGGTCCGCGCCGGACGACTCGGCGATCCCGAAACTGATCGTCACGGCCAGCCCGTCGGCGATCTGCTCCCACGGGTACGCCGCCACCCGCGCCCGCAGCAGGTCGCAGGCCGACCGGGCGTCGGCGACGGACGAGCCGCTCAGCGCGAGCAGGAACTCCTCCCCGCCGAGCCGTGCGACCAGGTCGCCGTCCCGTACGCCGTCCAGGAAGATCGCCGCGATCCGGCGCAGCACCTCGTCGCCGACCGGGTGCCCGAACCGGTCGTTGACCTGCTTGAACAGGTCCACGTCGGCGACCGCCACGCAGAGCCTGTCTCTTATACACA
>KL571543.1:10026-10747 GCA_000715855.1 Actinoplanes liguriensis | reverse complement strand
GGCCGTAACCGCCGCCGTAACCGCCGCCGTGGCCGTAGCCGGGCGGGGGCGGCGGCGGGTAACCGGGAGCACCGTACGCCCCGTGGCCGCCGTGCGGAGCGCCGTAGCCCGGACGGGAGCGGTGCTTGTCGACCGCCTGACGGACCCAGCCGTCGACGACCGCGCGCCAGTCAGTGGTGTCCGCGTCGTGGTGGGAGACCGAGTAGCGCCCGTACGTGTCGTGGCCGCTCTGGAACAGGCCGCCGCGCTTGTCGAACTCCAGCACCACCTCGACCGAGTGCGGGCTCGTCACGAACGTCAGCTCGACCTCGTTGACGGCGTGCGCGTACTGCGAGGCGGGCCAGTACTCGATCTCCTGGTAGAACGGGAGGGTCTGGTGGACGCCGTAGATCTGCCCGTGCTCCAGGTCGGCCGACTTGAAGCGGAAGCCGAGCTGGTTGAACGCGTCCAGGATCTTCTGCTGGATCGGCAGCGGGTGCACGTAGACCGGGTCGAGGTCGCCCTTGTCCAGCGCCCGGGCGATCGACACCTCGGTGCGCACGCCCATCACCATGCCGCGAAGCGGCTGCCCGTAGGCGGTGGTGATCGGGGTCTCCCACGGCATGTCGATGCGGAACGGGATCTGCATCTGCTGGCCCGGGTACAGCCGCATCGGGCCGGAGACGGTCACCCGGTAGAAGTCGCCGGTCGTCGAGTAGTCGCCTGTCTCTTATACACATCT
>KL571543.1:6735-9783 GCA_000715855.1 Actinoplanes liguriensis | reverse complement strand
CTCTCCACCTCCATGCGGGTGACCAGCGCGAGCGTGATGTACTCGATGTCCGCTTCCTGCGTGCCGCCGGTCAGGTTGACGTGACCGGTGAGCGGAGCGCCCGGATAGGTGCTCGGGTTGGCCAGCACGGTGTCCACGCTCGGGCCACCCACCCCCATGGCGCCCAACAGCTTCTTGAAGACCACGATGCCCTCTCTTGTGCTTCTATCCCGGGTTCCTCGGAAAACTAGCAACACCGGCTGGAAGGTGTCTGAGAGCCCCTCCTACCAGCCGATCTTGCAGAGCAGCGTACGGCTATCGTGCAAGCTCATGGACCCAGTCTCGATCCAGCACCTCGCCGATGTCACCGTTGTCCACGAACCGAGTCACCCGGACGAGGTCGTCGCCGGCTCGCCGACCACCGGCGCGGTCACCGTCACCACGCTCGACGGGCTCGGCGTGGAGGTCGGTGTCTGGGAGATGGGCGTGGGCGCGGTCCGGGACGTCGAGGCGGAGGAGGCGTTCCTGGTGCTCGGCGGGCGGGCGACGATCGAGGCCGGCGGCGTGACGTTCGAGGTGCGGCAGGGCGACCTGGTTCGTCTGGCCGAGGGCACGAAGACCGTCTGGACCGTGTCCGAGCCGTTGCGGAAGCTCTACGTCACGGGACTCTGAGAAAAAGACAAAGGCCGCTTATCACGTACGGCATAAGCGGCCTTTGACCTTGAACTTCTTACTTGATCAGGCCCAGGCCCTGAACCGCGGCGCGCTCCTCCTGGAGCTCGGCGACCGAGGCGTCGATGCGGGCGCGGGAGAACTCGCTGATCTCCAGTCCCTGGACGATCTGCCACTTGCCGTCCTTGGCGGTGACCGGGAACGAGCTGATCAGGCCCGCCGGGACGCCGTAGGAGCCGTCGGAGACGATCGCGGCCGACGTCCAGTCACCCTCGGCGGTGCCGTTGACCCAGGTGTGCACGTGGTCGATCGCGGCCGACGCGGCGGACGCGGCCGAGGACGCGCCCCGGACCTCGATGATCTCGGCGCCGCGCTTGGCGACCCGCGGGATGAACTCGTCGGCGAGCCAGGCCTGCTCGACCAGGTCCTTGACCGGGCGGCCGGCGGCCTCGGCGTGGAAGACGTCCGGGTACTGCGTGGCGGAGTGGTTGCCCCAGATCGTCACCTTGCGCAGCTCGGCGACCGGCACGTTCAGCTTCTTGGAGAGCTGGGCGAGCGCGCGGTTGTGGTCGAGCCGGGTCATCGCGGTGAAGCGGTCGGCCGGCACGTCGGGCGCGTGCTGCTGGGCGATCAGGGCGTTGGTGTTGGCCGGGTTGCCGACGACCAGGACGCGCACGTCGGACGCGGCGCCCGCGTTGATCGCGGTGCCCTGCGGGCCGAAGATGCCACCGTTGGCCTCGAGCAGGTCGCCCCGCTCCATGCCCTTGGTGCGCGGGCGGGCGCCGACCAGCAGCGCCACGTTGACGCCGTCGAACGCGGCCTTCGCGTCGTCGAACACGTCGACGCCGTCGAGCAGCGGGTAGGCCCCGTCCTCGAGCTCCAGCGCGACGCCCTCGGCGGCCTTGGTGGCGGCCGGGATCTCCAGCAGGCGCAGGCGGACCGGTACGTTCGCGCCGAGCAGCTGGCCGGAGGCGATGCGGAACAGCAGCGCGTAGCCGATCTGGCCGGCTGCGCCCGTCACGGTGACGGTGACCGGTGTCTTAGTCATGAGTTTGTCTCCCGAGGTAGAGGCATTTCGGCACCCGAACCGGACTCTAGTCCTCGCGTTACGAGACGATGACGCGGATGCCTACCGGTGTGACCTCACGCGTTACTTCTTTCCGGCGGCGGCCCGGGAAGAAGGCGCGGAACCGCTCCCGGTCACCCGGCCGGAGCGCGGCCGTCCGGACAGCGGGGTAGACCGCGGCGATCCGGTCCCCGGAGTCACGATCGACCTGCAAGTGGTCCCTGCCCTCAGCCGGGGACGGTCTGCGGATCCATCCGGTCGCTCGTCGATATCTCCACAGTGGACGCGAGAAGTTTTCCTCTGCCGGGTTCCCGGGCATATCCTGCATCGGCGGACTTCGAGGAAAGGTGCAGCGTGGCCATCCTGGCGCCGCCCTACCGGCCCTACTCCCCCGGCTTCCCGCCGCTCGACCCGGCGCGGGGCGACGGCGGCGCGACGATCGCGGTGACCATGCGATACGCGCCGCTCGCCGTCGTGCTCGGGCTCTTCACCCCGGTGCTGGAGATCGACGGGAAGAACGTCCCGGCGAGCTGGGGCCGGGTGACCACGCCTGTCGCGCTCGGCGAGCATCACGTGCACGTACACGTCCCCTACCTGCTCCCGGCCCGGATCGGCGCCGCCGAGACGACCGTGGTGGCGTTGCCGGGGCGGACCACCGAGCTGGAGTACCGGGCGCCGCTGCTGGCGTTCCTGCGCGGCGCGCTGGGGCCGCCGCCGCAGAAGTACCCCGGGCTCGCCCTGGCCGTGGTGCTGCTGATCGTCGCGATGGTGCTCGCGATCTGCGGCTGCCTCGGGCTCTTCACCTCCGGCGGCCCGGAGGAGGAGATCCCGGTGACACCGGTGGCGACCCCGTCGATCAGCGCCTACTCCACCGCCTCGCCGGGATAGCCGCGCGGAACGGAGACGCCGCGGAAACCACCCCGCCGCCAGGATGGCTCCCGTCGATGATTCACGACACGGGAGGCGGGGATCATGAGAGAGCCGATCGACAAGGCGCCGCTGCGGCTCGACCAGGGGCGGGCGGACGGCGAGACCACGCCGTTCGACCTGACCGAGCTGGTCCGGGAGCTGCTCGACGCGCAGCGGGCGGAGGCCGACGAGCGCGAGGTCACGCTGCTCGCCGCGCTCGCCCCGGCGCGCGCGATGGGTCGTGTCCGGCCGGCCGGGCGGCTGATCACCGTCCTGCTGGAGAACGCCGTCCGGCACAACGCCGCCGGTGGCTGGGCCGGGGTGACGGTGTGCTCCGGCCACGAACGGGCGGTGCTGACCGTGGTGAACACCGGGCCGCTGGTGCCGGACGAGCGGTTGCTGTTCCGGCCGGTCCACCACGG
>KL571543.1:4563-6548 GCA_000715855.1 Actinoplanes liguriensis | reverse complement strand
GGTGCCGGACGAGCGGTTGCTGTTCCGGCCGTTCCACCACGGCGTACCGGCCGGCGGGGCGGCCCTGTCCGTCGTGCGGGCGGTGGCGGACGCGCACGACGCGACGATCGCGGTCACCGCCCGGCCCGAGGGCGGCCTGGTAATTGAGGTCGCCTTCCCCGCCGCGCCACCCGCATGATCACCCGATGGGCAACAGGACGGTCGCGGCACGAGGGGTTGCCGGGCGTATCAGGACCGCGACGGTGACGGCGTCGTCTGCGAGTAGCGGGCGGCGACGGCGGTGGGGCTTTCGGTGACGTGGCCGGCGGCCAGGTCGGCGGCGAGGCGGAGGTACTGGGCGTGTGACCAGGCCAGCGGGGTGGCCGAGGTGCTCGGCGTGCCCAGGGGCAGGTTCGGCGGGTACTGGTCCCACACCTGCTCGGGCAGCATCCGGCTGGGGCCGGCCGCGCTCGCGAGGAGCCTCAGCTGGGCGCGGGCCGGGCCGTGCGAGCCGGCCGCCAGCAGGTACTCGCCGCGCTCGCCGTTGAGCAGCGGCCACGCCCGGCCCCGGGTGATCAGGGAGTCGGCGGGCAGCGGGTAGTCCCACGGGCTGCCGTCGGCCTTCTCGCCGTACCCGTCGAAGGACGCCCGATGCCAGAACGGGCCCGCGCCGAGCTGTGCGTCGACCACGCGCAGCGAATTCCGTACGTCCGCGTCGGAAGCCGGAAGGACGCCCAGCCGGACGAGCTCGAGGAACCCCGGATCCACCACGGTCCGCTGGTCGACTCCGGACGGGCCGCTGTCGCCGATGTCGTACGTGGTCCCCAGGTCGGGTTTTCCGTCCTTGGTCAGTCGCAGGAAGTACGGCGAGGCGGAGTACGGCCCGGTGGTGGTGACCGTCCACGCCTTCACGCTCGCCCGCCACTGATCGGCAACGGTCAGATAGCGCGTGGCGGAAGCGGCGTCCCCGTTCTCCCCGGCGATCGTGGCGGCGCAGACGAGCCCGGCGATCTCGGCGGCGATGGTGGCCGGCGAGTATCCGGACTGGTTCTCCCACCGGTCCTGCGGGCTCCACGGCGCCCGGTTGCCGTCCTGCTCGAAGCCGATCAGGAAGTCGGCCGCCTTCTTCACGTGCGCCCAGGTCGCCGCGTCGGTGCGGCCGAGCTGGTAGGCGAGCACGATCGGCAGCCCCACCTCGTCGAGCTGCAACCCGCCCCAGACCGGGGTCCCGTCGAGCCGCGAGTTCTGCGGGAACGAGCCGTCGGGCTTCTGCTGCACGGTGAACAGGTAGTCCAGGGCCCGCACGGCTCCGGCGCGGTCACCGGCGGCGAGCAGCCCGGTCGCGATCTGGTAGAGGTCGCGGGCCCAGACCAGGTGGTACGGCCCGGACGGGTCGTCACGGCCGAAGGCCCACGGCGAGCCGGGCGCGGCCACGTACGCGCCGCGGTGGGTCTTGTCCTCACTGGCGGCCAGGACCATCGCGGAGGTCTGCCAGAGCGCACGGTCGGCGACGGCCGGCGGGCGGTGCAGTCCGCCGAGGTAGTGACGCCACCCGGCGGCGTACTCCCGGGCGGTCGCCCCGAAGCCCCGGCGCAACCCGGCCCGGGCGCCGTCGAGCGCCGCACGGGTGGACGGGCCGAAGCCGAGCGCGAGCGTGCTGTGGCCGCTGCCGAGCAGCCCGGTCTGCACCAGGTAGCCGGGCGCGGCGGACGTGTAGTGGGTGTCCAGGCCGTCGCTGGTCCCGGTGAAGCCGCTGGAGGTGGCCCGGAAGGCGGGCGCGGCCACGAAGGCGCTGGCCACGTCACCGTCGGCGGCCAGCAGCGCGTCACCGGACGTACGGCCGGAATCTCCGCCCCGGCTGTTGCCCAGTGCCGGGTCGTAGACCGCGTGGAGGTGGTATCCCCGACGGGCGGTGAAATCCACGTCGGCCAGGACGGTGGCACGGTGCGGGTCGGTCGCGTACCGCAGGGTGAGCCCTGTCTCTTATACACATCTCTGATGGCGCG
>KL571543.1:3700-4365 GCA_000715855.1 Actinoplanes liguriensis | reverse complement strand
TGTGTATAAGAGACAGACTGTCGTCGATCATGGTGGTGTCGACGGACGCCGCGGTCTCCGGACCGGACGGGCCGGTGACGACGAAGCTCAGCGCCCGCGCGCTCGGCGTCCCGAGATCCGGATAGAAGATCTCACCGAGGCCGCCGGTGCGCTGCACGGTCGCCCAGACCCGGCTCGCGGTGCCGGCCGAGGTGACCAGGCCGGTCTTGTCCGCGGGAAGGTACTGCCGGTCCTCGCCGGGTGCGCCGGGCGCCGGGCCGCCACGGGCGGCGGCGAGCGGGCTGAGACCGAGGAGGGCGACTGTCAGGACACGACCGATTCTCCGGTACGGCATGACGCCCGCTTACCCACGCATCGACGAAGTTAACAGTCAAGGCTTCGCTTGCAGCTCATCGTGCAGAGCGCGCATCAACTCGGCGCTGGTGAACGGCTTCTCCAGCAGGTGCACGTCGGCGGCGAGGGTCCCGTGGTTGGTCAGGACCGGCTGGGCGTACCCGGACATGAACAGCACCTTGGTCCGCGGGTACCGGGTCGTCACCGCGTCGGCCAGGTCCTTGCCCAGCATCCCCGGCATGATCACGTCGGTGAGCAGCACGTCGATGCTGGTGGAGGCGGCGACCCGGAGCGCCTCCTCGCCCCCGTTCGCGGCGAGCACGGTGTAGCCG
>KL571543.1:2121-3510 GCA_000715855.1 Actinoplanes liguriensis | reverse complement strand
CAGAGATGTGTATAAGAGACAGGACGAGGATCCGGCAGGTCACCTCGCGCAGCGCGTCCTCGTCCTCGACCACCAGAACCGTCGCCCCGTGCCCGGCCAGCCGGTCGTCGGCCTCCTCGGTCGTCACCTCCTGCGCCTGTACGTCGGTGACCGGGAGCAGGATGGTGAACGTGGTGCCGATGCCCGGCTCGGAGTAGATCTGCACGGTCCCGCCGGCCTGGGTGACGATGCCGTAGACGGTGGCCAGGCCGAGCCCGGTGCCCTGGCCGCTGGGCTTGGTCGTGAAGAACGGCTCGAACGCCTTGTCGATCACCTCCTTGGGCATGCCGGTGCCGGTGTCCGAGACGCGCAGCCGCAGGTAGTGACCGGGGTGGAGACCGGCCCGGGCCGCCGAGTGCTCCCGATCGACGCGGACGTCGGCGGTGTCGATGGGGAGCCGGCCGCCGGTGGGCATCGCGTCCCGGGCGTTGACCGCGAGGTTCACCAGGACCTGCTCCAGTTGACCCGGGTCGGCCATGACGGCGGGCAGGGCGTCGGTGGTCCGTACCGTCAGGGTGATGTGCTCGCCGAGGGACCGCTCCAGCATCTGGTAGACCTCGGTGACCACCGCGTTGACGTCGAGCGGGCGGGGCCGGATCACCTCGCGCCGGGCGAAGGCCAGCAGCTGGTGGGTGAGGTCGCTGCCGCGCCGGGCGGCCCGGGCGATCTGCTCGGCGTCCGCGGCGGGCGGGGTGCCGGCGGCGTCCTCGACGATGAACGCCGCGTAGTTGAGGATCACCGCGAGCAGGTTGTTGAAGTCGTGCGCGATCCCGCCGGCCAGCTGGCCCAGGCTCTCCAGCCGCTGGGCCTGCTGCATCCGGGCCTCGAGCCGCTGCCGGTCGGTCTCCTCGCGCAGCCGGCGCCGCTCGGCCTCGGCGGCCAGCCGGTCGGTGATGTCCCGGACCGCGGCCACGGTGATCACCCCGGTGTCGGCGTGCAGCGCGCTGACCGCGATGTCGACCGGCAGCTCCGCGCCGTCGCTGCGGATCGCGCGGCGCTTGGCCCAGCGCTGCTCGCCGTCCTCGGTGCGCTCGGTGTCCAACGGGGTGGACGAGTCGCCGCCGGTCCGCAGCACCGCCGAGACCGGGGGCAGGCCGTCCGGCAGCAGCCGGTCGACGGGCAGGTGCATCAGGTCGTGCCGGGGATGCCCGAACAGCCGCTCGGCCTCCGCGTTGACCAGCACCACCCGGCCGGTCTCGGAGACGCCGAGCAGCGCGTCCGGCGCGGCGTCGAGGATCGCCTGGACGCGGGCCTCGGCGCGTTCCCGTTCGCTGATGTCGCGGGCGATGCTGGTGGTGCCGACCAGCCGGCCCCGCTCGTCGAGCAGCGGCGAGACCAGCATCGCGACCG
>KL571543.1:0-1934 GCA_000715855.1 Actinoplanes liguriensis | reverse complement strand
TGTATAAGAGACAGGACCGGTACCGGTCCACCCGGCCGCCCATCCGCACCAGGTCGCGGATCTGCTGCTCGTCGGCGCGCCGGTCGGGCGGGATGATCGCGTCGATCGAGGCGCCGAGCATCTCGTCGGCCGTGAAGCCGTAGAGCAGTTCGGCGCCCGGGTTCCAGGACATGATCCGGTTGGCCAGGTCGATCGTGACGATCGCGTCGTGCGAGGACTGCACGACCGAGGCGAGCAGCGCCCGGTACGCGGCGGCCTGGCGCTGGGCGGTGTCGTCGCGCAGGACCGCGGTCACGTACGTCTCGCCGTCCGGCGCGGTGAGCCCGGCGAGCGAGACCTCGACCGGGAAGACCGACGCGTCCTGGCGGCGGCCGCGTAACGGCAGGCGGCGCAGCGGAGGGTGCTCGGCGGCGAGGTAGCCGGCCCGCTGCTCGGGGTGGTGCGGGCGGACCTCGTCCGGGACGAGCTCGTCGATGGAGATGCCGACCAGCCGGCCGGGCAGGAAGCCGAACATGTCGTGCGCCCGGCGGTTGGCGATCGTGATCACCCCGTCCGAGCGGCTGACGATGACCGCGTCCGGCGCGGTGTCGATCAGGAGCCCCGGCAGCTCTTCGCGTGACTCCACACCCGTCCCCTCCCCCACCAAACTACCAAAATTCCGTAATTCCGGGCATGGATTCATCGTTCCCGGGCATCGTCCCGGTGTGACCATCGATCCCGACCGGCCCAGCTCCGCCCGGGTGTACGACGCCTTTCTCGGCGGCACGCACAACTTCGCCGTCGATCGGTCGGTGGCCTCGCGGGTCATGGAGCTCGTCCCGGAGGTGGCCGGGGTGGCCCGGGCCAACCGCGCGTTCCTGCACCGAGTGGTGCACTGGGCGATCACGAACGGCGTGCGTCAGTTCATCGACCTCGGCTCCGGCATCCCGACCGAGGGCAACGTGCACGAGGTGGCGCTAGCCGCCGACCCGGGCGCGCGGGTCGCCTACGTCGACGTCGACCCGACCGCCGTCCTCTACGCCCGCGACCTGCTCGGCGACGATCCGCGGACCGCGGTGGTGGAGTCCGACCTGCGCGACCCCGCGGCGGTGCTCGGCGACCCCGAGCTGCTCGCGGTAATCAATCTCGGTCAGCCGGTCGCGATCCTGATGATCGCGGTGCTGCACTTCGTCCCGGACGGGCCGGTGCTCGACGCGACGCTGCGCGGCTACCGCGAGGCGGTCGCGCCGGGCAGCCTGCTCGCGCTGTCGCACGCCACCGGTGGCCTCCACCCGGAGGCGGTGAACCGGGTCGCCGACCTCTACAACCGGAGCGGGACGCCGTTCGTGCCCCGCGACGAGCGGCAGGTCAGCGCACTGTTCCAGGGGTGGGAGCTGATCCCGCCGGGCGTGGTGCCCGCGCCCGCATGGCATCCGGACGGCGCCTCCGAGCGGATCAGCGACCCGGCGGCGTCGCTCATCCTGACCGGCGCCGGCCGCCGATGAGGTCGCTGTCGGCCGGCCTGTCCCACCCGTCGCAGCAGTCCTCCGGCTCCACCTCGAGCAGGTCGAGCAGATCCGGCCCGAGGTGGCCGGTGTCCACCGTCCCGCCGATCAGGCCCATCAGGGCGGCGCAGTTGCGCCCGTAGCCCTGCACCATGCGGTCCACACGGGTCGGGTGACCGCAGCGACGGCACGGTCGCAGCCGCTCCACCGGACGGTCACCCACCAGCCCATTATCGTCGGGAATCCGGATCCGCGCCCGCCTCCTCCGCCCCGAATTCGGCCGCGCCCGCCTTTTCCGCGGCCGGCGAAGACGCGCCGACCCCGGCCGCGCCCGGGGAATCCGCGCCGAATCCGGCCGCGGCGGCTATCTCCGCGATCCGGGCCAGCGCGGAGCTCGGATCGTCCTGTGGCCCACTGGCGAGCTCACCCACCTGCCTGTCTCTTATACAC
>KL571542.1:9180-10229 GCA_000715855.1 Actinoplanes liguriensis | reverse complement strand
GCCACGGCTCCGCCGGCGCTGCATCTGAGCCGTGAACGCCGGCTCACTGCCGGCGGCCGGCGCTCAGGGTTGTTTCTGGCACTGAGCGAGAGCGGGGCCGGCCTCGTTGCCGGGCGACGGCGGCCCGGCAACACATCGGGCACGCCTGAGATCGGTTCGGCGGCCCGGCACAGGCATCGGGCTCCGCCACGGAGTGCGGGAGGGCGTCCCGCGGCGCGTCCGGTCAGGCGGCCTCGTCCACCCGGAGGCGGTAGCCGCGTTTGATGACCGTCTCGATGTGCTTGCCCGAGCCGAGCGCGGCCCGCAGCCGGGCCACCGCGACGTCCACCGCGTGCCCGTCGTTGCCGCGCGGCAGGGCGGCCGCGAGCTGCTCCTTGGAGACCACCGACCCGGGCCGCGCCGCCAGCGACGACAGGATCGCCATCGCGGCCGGGGCCAGGGCGTACGTGACGCCGTCGATGAGGGCGGCGTGCCCGCGTACCTCCAGGGTCGATCCCGCCACCCGCAGCTTCACGGCGCGTCGCGGGAGCTCGTCGGTGACCGTCTTGATCAGCGCGCCGAGCCGGTACCGCTCCGGCATCACGACCGGGACGTCCAGCTCCAGGAGCGGCGCCGCGGTCACCGGCCCGACGCAGGCGGCCAGCGTCCCGCCACGGAACGCGAGCGCCACGTCCGCCCCGGCGTCTCCCGCGATCTGCAGGAACGCCTTCACCGCGGGCGCACTGGTGAACGTCACCGCGTCGATCTGCCCGGCCGCGACCTGCTCGGTGAGGCGGCGCACCGGCGCGACGTCCGGCGGCAGTGCCCAGCGGTAGACCGGCACCTCGACGACGGCGGCTCCGGCGGCTCGCAGCGCGTTCACGAACTCGGTCTGCGGCTCGCCGTGCTCCTGCACCACGATCCGCTGGCCGGTCACACCGCCCTCCAGCAGTCGCTCGAGCACCTCCTCGGAGGCCTCGGTCTTCGCCGCCCAGTCCTCGGTGAGGCCGGCCGCCCGGATCGCCCCGCACGGCTTCGGCCCGCGGGCGATGATCCGTGCCCCGCGCAAC
>KL571542.1:7810-8951 GCA_000715855.1 Actinoplanes liguriensis | reverse complement strand
CAGAGATGTGTATAAGAGACAGTGCGGCTCCAGCCCGATGCAGGCCTCGGTCGCCGCGCGCAGTGCCTCGTCGTCGACGAGCGGCACGATGGTGATCGCCGGCGCGCTGACGACCCGCGCGCCACGCCGCTCCAGCAGCGCGGTCATCTCACTGCGGCGTCGCTCCGCGGTGACCGCCACGGTGAAGCCGGCCAGTGCGCCCTCGGTCATCCGGTCCCCATCCTGTGCCGCCGTCTTCGCTGCAAGAGTCCTAAGACCTGATTTCGGGAACGGTGTGTGAATGTTTCCACGGTGATAACGCCGACTCACTTCCCCGTCTCACCAGGTTGTGAGCAGTTTGATCACCCCGCACCCGGAATCAAGTGTCCCTCCCCCGAGGAGCACCCAGCCCAGCGTCAGCCCGCCCGATACGCCCGACTTATCCGCCCTCACCCGGCAGGCCCGCCACCGCCGCACCAACCGTTAACCGACGACGCCGTCACGCCGGCTCCGCGACCCTCCGGCCGCACGGCGACGCAAGCCCCCGGCTGGCACTCAGGGTCGTCAAACCCTCAAAACAACCCTGAGTGCCAGCCGGTCCGCCGCCACTCACCCGCCACCGGGACCCGCAGCCCCCGGCTGGCACTCACGGCTCGATTCGGCACCCGGAACGACCGTGGGTGCCAGCTGGCGGCGGGGCGCGCCGTTCGAGAACGGTTGGGGTCAGCGGGGGTCTTCGGGGGATTCGAAGAGGGGGTCGGTGGTGCCGAGGACTTCGCGGAGCTCCTTGAGCATGTGGAACGCGGCTATGCGACCGTCGAGCAGGCCGATCCGGTAGTCGGGGCCGACCTCGGGGTCGTCGGCGATCTGCGGGTCGCGGAATCCGGCGGCGCCGTCCACACGTCCGGCGTTGTAGGCCACCAGCTCGTCGTCCATCGATCCCACTTCCCGTCCGGCATACGTCGGGCGTCAATCTCGCACGCCCGCCACCAGCACAGAACCGGCCGTAGGTCCCGATCACTCCACCCGTCGGACGGTCCCGGTCAGCCGCTCGGCATCCGCATACCGGCAACCGAGCTGAAACCGTCCCGCACCCGAGCGACCTCCCTCACATCGGGTCGCCGGCCTCGGCGGCCACGTCGTCGCCGGGCGCGTCGAGCGT
>KL571542.1:5228-7522 GCA_000715855.1 Actinoplanes liguriensis | reverse complement strand
GGAGCGACGGTCTGTACCCCGGCGGAGATAGGCAATGAAGAATTTGATCTTGGGTTTGAGCAGGGGAGACAGTGCGGCCCGCGCCTTCGGAGGACGCGGGCCGCGCCGCCCGGGCGGACCCGGACGCGGGAGGGATCAGCGGTGAGCAGAATCGGACACGGGAGGATCAGCGGGTAGCAGCGGCGGCGGGAGGATCAGCGGGGCAGGAGGCCGGAGGCTTTCCAGAGGGAGCGGGCCGGGCCGCCGCCGATGAGATCGAGATCGGACAGGTAGGCGACGATCCGCTCGCCGGCCCAGCGCATCGTCTCCCGGTGGTGGGGGTTGGCGCGGGCGGCGCGGCGGCCCTCCTCGGGGTCGATGCCGACCGCGCGGTAGACGCGGGGGTCGATGAGGCGCGCGCCGGTCAGGTAGGCGGCGCGGCCGATGACGAGCTTGTCGAATGCGAGCCGGGATTTACTTGCGACGCGGATCTGGCGGGCGAGCTCCTCGCGGGCGAAGCGGACGTGCCGGGCCTCCTCGACGACGTGGATGCGGGAGACCATCCGGACCAGCGGCTGGACCGTCTCGTCGGCCATCGCCTCGCGCTGCAGCGTGTCCAGGATCTCCTCGGCGATCAGGATGGCGGCGAACATTCGCGGGCCGGTGGCGGTGTGCGCGATCCAGCGGCCGAGCCACTGGTCGATGCCGTGCGGGCGGTAGACCGGGGTGCCCAGGCGGGCGATCATCTTGCCGAACATGACCGAGTGGCGGCACTCGTCACCGATCTCGGTGAGCGCGTACTGCGCGTGCGGGGCGGTCGGGTCCTGCTTGAAGTAACCCCTGATCAAAAGCTGCATGAGGATCGTCTCGAACCAGACGCCGAGCCCGGCGATGCTCGCTACCTCGTGCTTGGTCAGCTCGATGCGCTGCTCCTCGGACATCCGCTCCCAGAGGGCGGTGCCGTAGAGGCTGCTGCGGTGGACCGGGACGAAGTACTTCCCGTCGGTGAACGGGGCCTCCCAGTCGATCTCGATCTCGGGGTCGTAGGAGTGCTCGGCGGAGGACCGCAGGAGCCGGGTGGCGGTGCGGTCCCGATCGGTCACGGTCATCGGCCCTCCAGGAGTCCAGGTACTTGACGTTACCGGCGGTAACAGTTACTTCTAGTACTATGAACTCGGTCACTCCCCCCGTCAACACCGACGGCCGCCGCGGTCGATGGGACGGTCATCGCGAGCAGCGCCGCGCGGAGCTCACCGCCGCGGCGATCGAGGCGATCCGGCAGCACGGGCCGGAGGTCGGCATGGAGGCGATCGCCGCGCACGCCGGCGTCAGCAAGCCGGTGCTGTACCGGTACTTCGCCGACAAGTCCGAGCTGTGGCTGGCGGTCGGGCAGCGGGCCGGCGCGATGGTGCTGGAGGCGATGGTCCCGGCGGTCGCGTCGGTCCGGGAGGAACGGGCCGCGATCGCCGCCGCGATCGACGTGTACCTGGCGCACATCGAGGGCGACCTGAACCTGTACCGGTTCGTCGTGCACCAGCCGGACATCGCCCGGCACCGGGACGTGGTCGCCGACGTGGTGGACACCGTGGCCAGCGGTCTCGCGCGGATCTTCGGCGACCGGCTGCGGGCCCGCGGGCTGGATTCCGGGGCGTCACTTCCCTGGGCGTACGGCGTGGTCGGCTACGTCATCAGCCGGGAGGCGCTCGGCGAGTACCTGACGACGTTCCTCTGGGGTGGCGTCTCCGGCATCAACCGGGCGGCCGACACCCCCGGCGGTTTCGCGGCTCAACAGGAAGGATGGGCAGTGCAGTGACCGATGAGGAGGAGTACCGCGGACCGGCCACGCTGACGCTGGACGACGGGCCGGTCGCGGTGCAGGTGCGGATGTCCGCGCACTTCGAGCCGATCGAGGGCCGGTTCCGCTGGGCCGGGCGCACGAATCCGGTCGACGACCTGCGGGAACGGGTCAGCGGCGGGCTGCGGAAGGCGGTCATCGCGATTCCGGGGGCGGTGGCGACGCCGGTGAAGTTGAGCGAGCCCGACCCGTGGGGCGGGGTCCGGATCAGCGGCACGGGCACCCCGCCGTGGTTCCCGGCGGTGGCATCGTGAACGACGTCGACGTGCTGATCATCGGGGCCGGGCTGTCCGGGATCGGGGCCGCGTGGCGGCTGGGGAAGCAGCGGCCGCGGGACACCTACGCGATCCTGGAGGCGCGGGACGCGATCGGCGGGACCTGGGATCTCTTCCGGTATCCCGGGGTGCGATCCGATTCGGACATGTTCACGCTGAGCTATCCCTGTCTCTTATACACATCT
>KL571542.1:1968-5023 GCA_000715855.1 Actinoplanes liguriensis | reverse complement strand
GTGTATAAGAGACAGAGCCGGAGTCGCTGGCTTCCGGGGACAAGATCCGCCGGTACATCGAGGACACCGCTGACGAGGCCGGGATTACCGGACATATCCGGTTTGGCGCCCGCGTGGTGAGCGCGGACTGGTCGGCGGCCGCCGCGCGCTGGTCACTCAAAACCGACAAAGGCGAAACATACACCGCTAAATTCCTGTACGCCTGCGCCGGCTACTACAGCTACACCGAGGGCTATCAGCCCGATTTTGCTGGCTTGTCGTCATACGGCGGCCGGGTGGTCCACCCGCAGTTCTGGCCCGAGGACCTCGACTACCAGGGCAAACGCGTAGTGGTCATCGGCAGCGGCGCCACCGCGGTAACCCTCGTCCCCGCGATGGCCACCGACGCGGCACACGTCACGATGCTGCAGCGCTCCCCCACCTACGTGCTCCCGCTCCCGAACCGGGACGGCATCGCGAACCTGGCCCGCCGCCTCCTCCCGCCGAACGCCGCGAACCGGGTCGCCCGGGGCAAGAACGTCCTGGTCAGTCAGCTCTTCTACCAGGTGGCGCGGAAGCGCCCGAAGCAGGTCCGCCGCATCCTGCAGGGTCTCGCCGGTCGCTTCCTGAAGAACCCGGGATACGTCGCGGAGCACTTCAACCCCCGCTACGACCCGTGGGACCAGCGGCTCTGCGTGATCCCGAACGGCGACCTGTTCCACAGCATCACGTCCGGCCGCGCGTCCGTCGTCACCGACCACATCGACACGTTCGTCCCCGAGGGCATCCGGCTGAAGTCGGGCAAGGTTCTGGAGGCCGACGTCGTCGTCTCCGCGACCGGCTTGTCGCTGCAGGCCGTCGGCGGGATCGAGGTCAGCCTCGACGGCACCCCGATCGAGATCGGACAGCAGGCGGCCTACCGCGGCATGATGCTCTCCGGCGTGCCGAACTTCGCGTACTGCATCGGCTACGTCAACGCGTCCTGGACGCTGCGCGCCGACCTCTCCCACCGGTACGTGCTCAAGCTGCTCGACCACATGGAACGGCACGACCTGGCCGTCGCCACCCCGGCCCGGCTGACCGGTTCCGGTCGTCCACTGCTCGACCTCTCGTCCGGGTACGTCCAGCGCGCGCTCGACCGGTTCCCCCGGCAGGGCGACCGTGACCCGTGGCTGGTCCGGCAGAACTACCTGCGGGACGTGCTCACCACGCCGCGTGCCGACGTGACCCGGGACATGACCTTCAGCCGCTCCGCTCCCGTCCCCAACCCTGAGGTGGTCCGATGACCCGTCTCGATCCCTACCGGTTCGCCGGGCGCACGGCCGTGCTCACCGGCGCCGCCAGCGGCATCGGCGAGCAACTCGCCTACGGCCTGGCGCACCGCGGCAGCGACCTCGTCCTGGTCGACGTCGACGGTTCCCGACTGGAGCCGGTCGCGACCCGGATCCGCAACGCGCACCCCGGCCTGTCGGTGACGACGATCGTGGCCGACCTGTCCGACCGGGCCGCGGTCGATCAGGTGGCGAGCCAGGTCCCGGCGTCCCTGGGTCTGCTGATCAACAATGCCGGGGTGGCGCTCGGCGGCCGCTTCGACCAGGTCAGCGTGGACCAGTTCGAGCACGTGATGAACGTGAACTTCCGCGCTCCGATGCTGCTCACGCACGCGCTGCTGCCGGCGTTGACGGCGTCGCCGGGCAGCCATCTGGTGAACGTCTCCAGCCTCTTCGGACTGATCGCGCCGCCGGGCCAGAGCGCGTACTGCGCCAGCAAGTTCGCCCTGCGCGGCCTCAGCGAGTCACTGCGCGGCGAGCTGTTCGAGAACCGGATCGGCGTCACCACCGTGCACCCGGGCGGCATCCGCACCCGGATCGCGGAGAGCGCGCTGATCGGTGCGGGGGTGCCGGAATCGGACGTCGCGCCGACCCGCAAGCTGTTCGCCGCGCTGCTCAGCTTCCCCGCGGACAAGGCCGCCGAGCAGATCCTGCGCGCTGTCGGGAAGCGCAAGGCGCGGCTGCTGATCGCGGCCAACGCCAAGGGCCCTGACCTGCTGCAACGCCTGCTTCCCGTCGGCTCCGCCGACATCATTCGAAGGCTGACCTCCGTCTCGGTCAAGGCCGCTTCCCGGTCCGGGGTGGGTGCGGGCCGGTGAACTACTTGGACGTACGGGGATCGCGCATCCGCTTCCACGAGACCGGTGACCCGGCAGCGCCGCCGGTGGTGCTGCTGCACGGGATCGGGCGCAGCCTGGAGGACTGGGCGCTGCAGCACTCGCGGTTCGACGACGCGTACCGGGTGATCAGCATCGACATGCCGGGGTTCGGACTGTCCCAGCGGTTCCCGGCGACGACGACGCTGCCGGTGCTCGCCGACGGTGTCTGGGCCACCCTGGACACGCTCGGCGAGACCCGGCCGGTGCACCTGATGGGCAACTCGCTCGGCGGCGCGGTGTCGATGACGATGCTCGCCTCGGCGCCCGAACGGGTCACGACGCTGACGCTGGTGAACAGCGCCGGGTTCGGCAAGGAGGTGACCTGGGCGCTGCGGATCCTGGCGGTGCCCGGGCTCGGACGGCAGATGCTCCGGCACATCGACCCGCGAACCGCGCCGCGCGTCGAGCGCACGCTCTTCCGCGACCGGGCGCTCGTCACGCCCGAGCGGGTCGAGATGGCGATCCGGATCGCGCGGCAGCCGGACTTCGCGCCGGTCTACCTGGAGGTCGCGAAGGCGCTCGGCGGTTTCCGCGGGGTGGCGGCGGCGTGGCGGGCCGCGCTGCTGGCGTCGCTGGCCGAGGTCGATCTGCCCACGATGATCCTCTGGGGTGAGCGGGACATGATCCTTCCCAGTCATCACCTGGCGGCGGCGCGGGCGGCGTTCCCGCATGCGAAATCACACATGTTCCCGGACACCGGGCACATGCCGCAGATCGAACGGCCGGACGAGTTCGCCGGTCTCGTGCGGCCGATGCTGGCCTCGGTGCGGGCGTGAGCCGAGGTCCGGGCGGCGAGAGGGGGCGCCGTCCGGACCTCCCGTTTCCCGGTTCCTTCGCCGCGCCGCCCGCTCCCTTCGCCGCGCCGCC
>KL571542.1:392-1803 GCA_000715855.1 Actinoplanes liguriensis | reverse complement strand
CCCTTCGCCGCGCCGCCCGCTCCCTTCGCCGCGCCGCCCCCTCCCGTCGCCGCGTGCCCGACATTCCGGACACGCGGCCTTTTCTCATAGTCGGCATGTCGACATCGGACGACCGATAGTGCCTGGTCAGCGACATCCTGCCCGCGAATGTCCCCCGTCCGTGAAGTTGCGGAACCGGGAGGTCCAGGTTTGATGGAATACATGCGTAGAGCGACATTCATGATCGCCGCGCTGATCGGGGGATCCCTGGCCGGCTGCGGTCCGGAGCAGGCGGCGGCGCCGGCTCCCACCGTCTCGCCGCCCGCGTTCTCCGTCCCGGTCAGCTCGGCCCAGCCACTCGGCGCGGGTCAGGACATCCGCACGCCCGAGCTGGCCGCCCGGGTCACGGTCACCGGCAGATTCGCATCCTCCGACCGGTACGGCGTGACGGTGACCGTGCAGGTGCTGCGCGGCACGTACGAGTTCGGGCCGGCGATGGTCCGCCTCCACCACACCGCCGGGCCGGACACCGCCCCGATCGTCACCGGCGCGCTCCCGCGGGTCGCGTTCACGCTGCACGTCGGCGTCACCCAGGGCTGGGAGATCCCGTTCGGGGTCGCCGCCGGAAGGGACTCCCAGGTCCAGGTCGTCACCCCGGCCGGCCTCGTCCTCGCCTGGACCGCCCGGTGAGCGCCGCGCCGCTGCCCTAGGCTCCGGATCATGACCACTCCCGCGCCGCAGGACCTGAACCTCATGGAAGCCCTGCACTCCACCCCCGCCCGCCGGTACCTCTCCACCGAGCCGATCGCCGACGACATCGTCCGCGCCATCCTGGACGCCGCGATCCGCGGCCCGTCCGGCGGCAACAGCCAGCCCTGGGCGTGGATCGTCGTCCGCGACCCGGAGATCAAGAAGCGGATCGCGGACTGGTACCGCGAGGGCTGGGACCGGCACTACGGCTCCCGGCGCGACGAGATCCTGAACGGTCCCGACGACGGGCCGATGAGCAAGCGCAGCTTCCTCGCCGCGGACCACCTGGCCGCCCACATCGAGGAGGCGCCGGTCTGGATCGTCCCGGTGATCCTCGGCGCGGCGAAGTCGAGCAATCCGCGGCTGGGCTCGTCGATCTACGGCGCTGTGCAGCAGCTGATCCTGGCCGCGCGCGCCTACGGGCTGGGATCCACGCTCACGACGCTGCACATCGGGCACGAGAACGACGTACGGGAAATCCTCGGTCTTCCGGAGAACGCGCTGACCATGGCGATCATCCCGCTGGGATACCCGGAGAAGGGTCGTTGGTCGCAGCCGAAGCGGCGGCCGCTGGACGAGGTCGTCTTCTACGACCGGTACCAGGCCTGACGGTTTCGTTCCGGCGATCGTGGCAGGACGGTTGCCGCCATCGCTTTGCGATCGCGGCAGGACGGTTGCCGCC
>KL571542.1:0-179 GCA_000715855.1 Actinoplanes liguriensis | reverse complement strand
GATGTGTATAAGAGACAGTTCTCGCCCCGCGATCTCTACCAGCAAACGGACGGTCGCGTGACCGGTTCGGCGACCTGTGCACGCCGCGGGTGATCTCCCCGCATCCGGTTCGCGGCCCACGCGTTCACCATCGCGGAAGCCGCCCAGAACTGACAGCGCCAGCGCCCGCGCCGCCGCTG
>KL571541.1:3225-4199 GCA_000715855.1 Actinoplanes liguriensis | reverse complement strand
ACCCGGCGCTGCTCGCCCCGGTCCGGCTGCGGCTCATCTGGCAGGCCATGATCACCGGCGATCCGGACCGCGCCGCCGCCGAGGCGCTGAGCACCGCCGCGATCGCCCACCGGGCCGGCGACGCGACGAGTGAGGCGATGGCGCTCAGCGGCCTCGCCCAGATCCAGCGGATGCGCGGCGAGCCCGCCTGGCGTGACTCGCTGGCCCGCGCGCTCGCCCTGCCGGCCTCCCCGGCGCCGGACTGGCTGCACTACGGCCCGCACTACATGGCCGCCCGCTTCGCGCTGATCGACGACCGGCTCGACGAGGCCCGCGCCGAGCTGCTGCGCCTGCTCGCGGTCGCCGAGCACGACCGGATCGGCGAGGCCCGGGTCGAGGTGCTGCGCAGCCTCTCCGAGGTGGCGACGCGGGCCGGCCGCTGCCGGGAGGCGCTGCGGTACGCGCACCGCGCCGTCCAGGCCGCCCAGGACGCCGGGCTCAGTCCCGGGCCGACCTGGTACACCGCCGCCGTGGCCGAGCTGGCCGGGGGCAGCCTGGCCGCGGCCGCCGGGTTCGCGCAGCGCGGCATCCGGGCGTCCGAACAGGAGGGTGACAACCTCTACCTGCGGCGCAACCTGCACGCGCTGGGGCAGGCCGGGTTGCGCTCCGGGGAGACCCGCTCCGGCGTGGCGGCGCTGCGCCGGCTGCGCGACCTGGAGGCCGAGGCGGGCAACTCCGACCCGATGATCGTGCGCTGGCACGCCGATCTCGCCGCCGGGCTGGCCGCGCTCGGCGAGCACGTGGAGGCCGCGGAGACCCTGGCGCACGCCCGCAAGGCCGCTGAGCAGCTCGGCAGCAGTCCGGCCCTCGCCGGGTACCTGGACCGGGCCACCGCGATCGTGCACTCGGAGAGCGGCCAGGCGGACTCCGCGGTGGAGCTGTCGACCTCGGCGGCGCACCTGTTCGAGCAGCTGCCTGTCTCTTATACACATCTC
>KL571541.1:0-3067 GCA_000715855.1 Actinoplanes liguriensis | reverse complement strand
GCGGCAGCCGGTCGAGCAGGGGCACGCGCTGCTGGTGGCCGGGGGAGCGGAACGCCGCCGCCGTCGCTACGCCGCCGCGCGCCTGCTGATCGGCGCCGCGCTGGCGATCTTCATGTCCGCCGACGCGCGCCCGTGGGCCGAGGAGACCGAGCGGGCCCTCGCCCGCACCGAGGGCAGCCTGGCGCCGGAGCAGGGCCTGACCTCGACCGAGCTCCGCATCGCCCAGCTGGTTCGCGACGGGGCCAGCAACCGGGAGATCGCCAGCCGGCTCTACCTGAGCGTGAAGACCGTCGAGGCGACGTTGACCAGGGTGTACCGCAAGCTGGGGGTCCGCTCGCGCACCCAGCTGTCCTCGCGGTTGCAGGCGCTCGACGGCGGCCCGTTCCCGGAGCCCACCTCGCCGGCGTGAGCTCCCCTGTGGTCATTCTCAAACCACGCTTGGGTACGTCCCCAGCAGTCCCGCCGCGCCCGTCCCGCGCAACCCCCGTCGCGTAAGCGCGCCCCGCCCTGCCGCACCCCTAACGCGTGCCCCCGTGGCGTAGGCGCGCCCGGCCCGCCGTGCCAAATCCCTCGCATCCGCGCCCCCGCCGCCCCGCCGCGCCCGTCGCGTCCGCGCAAATTCCGCCCCGCCCTCCGCCCCGTCGCGTTGCCTCCGCGCGACTTCCGTCGCGTCACGCGATCTCCGCCGCTGGTCAAGCTCGCCGCGCGTCTCACCCTTTCCGGCTGGCTCTCACCGTGGTCATTCGTGCCTTCATGACCACGGTGAGAGCCAGCCGGGGAGCGTGCGCGGACCGGCGTCGGCGGGGTGGGCGGTGTTGGAGATCACGAGGGGGCGCTGACCAGCAGTTTGGCGACGGAGAGTGAGCTGGGTTACCGCTATCCAGTGGCGGCAGTCACTTTCATCTTCCAAGTTTTACCTGCTTGATTTGGGGAAGACGCGACGGCCGGGCAGTGTTGTTGGCGGAAGCGACGAGGCTTTCTCCGTCACTATCCGTCAAGGAGTGCGCCATGCCGTTCATTCGTGAAATCCGTACGACGATCTCCAACCGTCTCGCCGAGCGCCGCGCTCACCGTCAGCTCTCCGCGGAGCTGGCCGCGTTCCGCACCGCCGCCGAGCGCACCGAACTGGACCTCGTCCTGGGCCGGCACACCGCCGAGGAGACCCGCGAGATCGAGGCAATCCTCAACCGTCAGGACGCCGAGCGCCGCTACCACAGCGCGCTGCAGTCGATCAGCCTCAGCGGCCCGCAGTAACACCGGCCGGGTTCAGCGCGGGCGCCGCGAGCTCCACACTGGACATCGGGTCGTAAGGCCGGCCCGGCGGGTTTGCGCGACCGTTCCGGACCGTCCCCGGACCGCGCGGGCCGACCCGCAACCGCCCCCGACGCGATGCGTGCCGGGGGCGGTTCTGCGTTCCGTTCGAGCCGGTGGCGCGGCCTGCTCGTGCGCTTACTCCTGCGGCTCGTGGTCCGGGTGGGCGCGGAGGCTGCCGGCGTGGGCCTTCAGGGCCGGGTTGCGACCGGATTTGATCAGGCTGGCGACCGTGGTGATCACCAGGATCCCGATGATCACCGCGAGGGAGACCGGGGTGCCGATCTCCGGCACCGAGTGGCTCAGATCCTTGTGCGCCCAGTGCAGCACCAGCTTCACGCCGATGAACGCGAGGATCACCGCGAGCCCGGTGGACAGGTAGACCAGACGATCCAGCAGGCCCTTGACCAGGAAGAACAGGGCGCGCAGCCCGAGCAGCGCGAACGCGTTGGCGACGAAGACGATGTACGCCTCGTCGGTCACACCGAACACCGCGGGGATCGAGTCGAGCGCGAACAGGATGTCCGTGCTGCCGATCGCGAGCAGCACCAGGAACAATGGCGTCACCATGCGCTTGCCGTCGACCCGGGTGATCATCTTGCCGTCGACGTAGTCCTCGGTCACCGGCAGGAGTCGGCGACCGGCTTTGACCAGCGCGTTGTCCTCGACGCTGGGATCCTCGTCGCGGTGCCGGAAGAGCTGCACCGCCGTGTAGATCAGGATCAGCCCGAAGATCAGGAACATGAACGAGAACAGGTTCAGCAGCGTTGCCCCGAGCGCGATGAAGATGACACGCAGCACCAGGGCGATGATGATCCCGAACGTCAGCACCTCCTGCTGATAGCGCTCGGGCACCGCGAACGTGCTCATGATGATCACGAAGACGAAGAGATTGTCGACGGACAGGCTTTTCTCGACGATGTAACCGGCGAAATACTCGGTGCCGAAATTCCAGCCGGCGACGTTCGCGAAAACCAGCCCGAACGCGATCGCGACGGCGATGTAGAAGATCGACCACCCCGCGGCCTCGCGGAAGCCGACGACGTGCGGACGCATCACCCCCAAGGTCAAATCGAGGGCGAGCAGGGCGACGATGACGCCGATCGTCAGGGTCCAGCCGAGCGTCGTGACCTCAAGCATGCTCAAAGGATCCCCAAAATTCCTGCAAAGAACGCCCTGAACTCCCTGGAAGATCGCTGTGGGTCCCGCATTCCCGCAGCTCCCGCCCCACGCACTCCTCCCACCCCACCCAAAACCCCAACCCAGGCATCCACAACAGCCCCACGCCGCACACCCCGCCGCTGACGCCGCGCGCCGCCCCACGCCACAGCTGTCCCGCGCTTCGCGCTGCGGCGCGTGCCCGAAGCCGTGCCGCACCTCGCGCCTCGCGCTGCGTCGCGTGTGTGGCGCGCCGCGCCGCGCTGCGCGTCGTGCCTCGCGCCGTGCGTCGTGCCTCGCGCTGCGTCGCGTGTCGCGTGTCGCGCCCACGCTTCGCGACCGTGCTGGACCTCGCGTCGTGCTGGACCCCGCGCCGCGCCGCGCGCCGGAAATGGTGGAGCGCGCCGGACCAGGGGAGAAGGTCGGTCCGGCGCGCTCGGCTCTCGGCTGGCGCTCACGGTTGTGTTCGGGTCGTGGAGCGACCGTGGGTGCCGGCTGCGGATGGTGGGCTGGTGCTCAGGGCTGTAATCCGGGCGGAAAACGACCGTGAGTGCCGGCCGGGGATGCTCCTATGGATGTCAAGCGGCGAGTTCAAGAT
>KL571540.1:20756-21144 GCA_000715855.1 Actinoplanes liguriensis | reverse complement strand
TCGCCCGCGCACCCGCCGATCAGCGGCACCTGCGCGCCGGCCACCGAATACGCCCCGCGCACGACCTCCTGCTGGTCGCCGCTGCGCCCGTCGCCGAGCATCAGCAGCACCCGGTGCGGCGAGTCGACGTCGTCCAGCGCGGACGCCACGGTCTCGCCGGCCGCGTAAAGATCCATGCTGTCGTACGGGACGGCCCGCGCCGACGCCTGGAACCCGTCCCCGCCGATCGCGTTGACCACGACGCCCGACCCACGACCGTCCACGGTGAACTCGCCGGACGTCGAGCAGCCGATCATCAGCACGTCCCCGCCGGCCGCCGCGTGCACCGCGGCCGCCATCGCCGGCGTCGAGTGCGACAGCGCGGCGAACACGATCACCAGGCCGGCCC
>KL571540.1:18878-20458 GCA_000715855.1 Actinoplanes liguriensis | reverse complement strand
ATCACCAGGCCGGCCCGGCGCCCGCCGAGCGCCTCCCGGCACGCCTGCGCCCCGGCCTCGGCGGGGTCCGCCAGCAGGCTGCGCCCCACCCCGAACCAACGCTCCATGATCGCTCCCTCGCCCTTGAAGCATGTCCGGAACTCTGCATCGGTCGGCTCTTTCGTGATCTGAGCTTTCCGGGGTATTGATGGGGCGAGGCATGATGGCCGGATGGATTACGAAACCGCGGTCGGCTCGCTGTTCCAGCCCGAGGGACGCGACGATCCGTATCCGGCCTACGACGTGATCCGGGCGCACGCCCCGGCCGCACCGGCGATGGAGAACCAGTGGTTCATCAGCAGCCACTCCCTGGTCAGTCGCCTGCTGCGGGACCCGGCGCTGCGGGTGGCCGACAAGGACGACTACGACCGGTTCTGGCCGTCGTGGCGGGAGAACCGCGGGGTCGCCTCGGTCGTGCTGTCGATGCTGCAGACCAATCCGCCCGACCATTCGCGGGTGCGCCGCGCGGCCGCGTCCACGTTCACCGCCCGCCGGGTCGCCGCCATGCGCGAGGTCATCGCCGCGCAGGTCGGCGAGCTGATCGACGAGATGCCGGCCGAGGCCGACTTCATGGCCGCGTTCGCGTACCCGTTGCCGATCGGGGTGATCTGCGCGCTGCTCGGCATCCCGGAGGGGGAGCGCCGCTGGTTCCGCCAGCGCGCCGCCGACCTGACCGTGGTGCTGGAGCCGATCAGCACCGAGGAGGAGATGGCCCGCGCCGACAAGGCCGGGCGTGAGCTGGAGGCGTATTTCACCGGCCTGATCGCCGACCGCCGGCACACCCCGCGGGAGGATCTGACCAGCGCGCTCGTCGAGGCCTCGGACGCCGACGACGCGATGCTCACCGGCGAGGAGCTGCTCGCCAACCTGGTGGTGCTGCTGGTCGCGGGCTTCGAGACGACCACCAACCTGCTCGGCACCGGTCTCAAGATCCTGCTGGACCACCCGGCGCGGGCCGCCCGGTTGCGGGCCGACCCGGCGCTCGCGCCGAACTTCGTCGAGGAGATCCTGCGGTACGACTCGCCGGTGCAGCTCACCTCACGCTTCGCGACCGCCCCGCTGGATCTCGACGGGGTCGAGGTGGGCGCGGGCGCGATGATGACGATGCTGCTCGGCGCGGCGAACCGGGACCCGGCGCGCTATCCCGACCCGCACCGCTTCGACCCGGATCGTCCGAACATCCAGCCGGTGTCGTTCGGCGGCGGCGCGCACTACTGCCTCGGCGCGCCGCTCGCCCGTCTGGAGGCGCAGGTCGCCTCCCGCTGCTGCTCAACCGGCTGCCGAAGCTCGCACTGGCCGGTGATCCGGTGCGCCGCGACCGGCTGACGCTGCGCGGTTACTCGTCGCTGCCGGTCACAGGCGCTTCCTGAGGTCGCCGGCGAAGAAGTCCAGGAAGCCGTCCGGGTCCGGGCCCGCGTTCATCAGGACCACGTGATCGAAACCGGCCTCGGCGGCGGTCTTCACCGCGTCCAGGTAGGGCTGCGGGTCCGGGCCACAGACGAATTTCTCCCGTACGTCCTCGACCCGCACGTTCTCCGACC
>KL571540.1:18420-18579 GCA_000715855.1 Actinoplanes liguriensis | reverse complement strand
GCCGCCGCGAAGTTGACCGGGTTGGGCAGCTCGGCCATCACCTTCCAGCCCGACAGCGACCACCGCGACGTCCGGTGCGCCTCGGTCGCCGCGGCTTCCACGGTCGGCGCCCAGGCCGTCGCGATCTCCACGTACTTCGGGCCGCCGCCGGTGTAGGCG
>KL571540.1:16371-18182 GCA_000715855.1 Actinoplanes liguriensis | reverse complement strand
CCGCCGCCGGTGTAGGCGCCGACGAGCTCCTTACTCGGCTCGGTCGCGAACAGCCCGGTGCCGTGCGTCGAGGCCAGCTCGGCCGCCTTCGTGCCGCCGGCCGCCACCGCGATCACCGGGAGCGTCTCCGGCAGATCGAACACGCGCGCGTCGTCGAGCTTCAGATGCTTTCCCTCGTACGACCGGTAGCCGCCCTGCCAGAGCAGATTGATGATGTCGAGCGCCTCGGCCAGCATCTCGTGGCGCACGTGCACGCTCGGCCAGCCGTCCCCGGTGACGTGCTCGTTCAGCCGCTCCCCGGAGCCGATCCCGAGCGTGAACCGGTCGTCCGAGATGATCGCGAGCGTCGCCGCGGCCTGCGCGATGATCGCCGGGTGGTACCGCACGGTCGGGCAGGTCACGCCGGTGGCCAGACCGAGCCGCTCGGTGCGCGCGGCGATGGCGCTGAGCACGTTCCACGCGTACGGCGAATGGCCCTGCTCTTCAAGCCACGGGTGGAAGTGGTCGCTGATCTCGACGAAGTCGAACCCGGCCTGTTCCGCGGCGACCGCCTGCCGGATCAGCTCCTTGGGGCCGAAGCCCTCGGCCATGAGTTTGTATCCGAAACGCATGCCGAGGGCGTTCCCGGCGAATCGCCCGTCAAACGTTGCCCGGTAAGGCGCGTTCGAGCACCACGACCGGGATCTCGCGGTCGGTCCTCTTCGTGTACTCGTCGTAGTCGGGCCACGCCTCGACCATCTTCGCCCACATCGCCGGCTTCTCCGCCGGGGTCGCCACCCGGGCCCTGGCCCGGAAACGGTCGCCCTTGATCTGGACCTCGACGTTCGGATCGGCGCTGAGGTTCACGAACCACGCGGGCGGCGCGGCGGCACCGCCCTTGGACGCGACCACCAGGTACGCCCCCTCGTGCTCGCGGAAGATCAGCGCGTGCGAGCGCTCCTCGCCGGACTTGCGGCCCTTCGTGAACAGGATCAGGATCTCCGTCCCGTTCTGCCAGTGGAAGCCGTCCTCGCCGTCGGTCTCCAGATACCGCGCGACGTGCGGGTCGCCATGCAATTCCATCGCAGAAACCATGACTCCAACCTACAACGCCCGTGATCCTCCCGCCCGTTATGGCCGGTTCCGCGCCGGTGGCGGGGGCGGCAGCGGAACGCCGGACATGAGCTTTCCTGTGCGTGCGAACCGAATGGCAACCGGGCGGTGACCGAACTGCACTCGTCGCGCCCCGGAAACGCCCGAAGTGAGGGGCATGACCGACACGATGGTGGTTGAGCTGGGACTGCAGGCCATGACGATCGCGGCGAAGTTGTCCGCCCCCGTCCTGCTGACCGCGCTCGGGGTCGGGTTCGCGATCTCGCTGTTCCAGTCGGTGACGCAGATCCAGGAGGCGACGCTCTCCTTCGTGCCGAAGGCGATCGCGATCGGCGCCGTCCTGCTGTTCTGCGGCAACTGGATGCTGCACGAGATGATGACGTTCACCACCCAGCTCTTCGAGCGCGTCCCGGACCTGCTCCGCTGAGCGCCCCGGCGGTCAGCGCCCGCCGATGATCACCGTCTGCAGCTCGGTGAACGTCTCCATCGGGTGCGGGCCGCCGACCCGGCCGAGGCCGCTGTCCGAGCCCGCGCGCCCGCCGAACGGCAGATGACTCTCCCAGTAGTTGGTCGACTCGTTGATGTTGACCCAGCCGCTGCGCACGGCGTCCGCGAAGTCGAGCCCGCGCCGCAGGTCAGCGGTGTAGATCGCGGCGAGCAGGCCGTACCGCGACGCGTTGGTCAGCTCGATCGCCTCGTCCAGGCCGCCGATCCGGACG
>KL571540.1:15920-16063 GCA_000715855.1 Actinoplanes liguriensis | reverse complement strand
GCCGATCCGGACGATCGGCGCGATCGGGCCGAACGTCTCCTCGGTCGCCGCCAGGGCGTTCGCCGGGACACCGGTGAGGACCGTCGCCGGCCAGTACAGATCCGTCGGGAACCCGGTCGCCGCGACCCCGCCCGTGCGGACCT
>KL571540.1:14948-15620 GCA_000715855.1 Actinoplanes liguriensis | reverse complement strand
CGGACCTCCGCGCCGTGCGCCACCGCGTCGGCGACGTGGGCGGCCATCTTCGCGGCCACCGCCGGATTGTTCAACGGCCCCATCACGGTCGCCTCGTCGAACGGGTCACCGAGCCGGATCCGCTCCCGCACGGCCGTGACCAGCCGCGACGCAAACTCGTCGTGCACCGCCTCGTGGACCAGCAGCCGCTCACCGGCCGTGCAGCTCTGCCCCGCGCAGAGGAAGCAGGCGGTCAGCGCCCCCTCGACGGCCCGGTCCAGGTCGGCGTCGTCGAGCACGACCAGCGGGCCGTTGCCGCCCATCTCCAGCAGGGTCGCCTTGCCCGCGGCGGCCTGCGCGACCAGCCGCCCGGTCGCGGTCGAGCCGATGAACGCGACCGCGTCGACGCCCGGGTTCGCCGCGATCTCGTTGCCGACCAGCGGGCCCGGCCCGGTGACCAGGTTCAGCACGCCGGGCGGCAGGTCGGCCTCGGCGACGCACCCGGCGAGCGCGATCGCGGACACCGACGTCGACGGCGCGGGCGTCCAGACGACCGTGTTGCCGGACGCGAGCGCGGGCGCGATCAGCTCGGCCGGCATCGTGTAGGGCCAGTTCCACGGGGTGATCACGCCGACGACACCGCGCGGGCGGCGGACCAGCAGCGCCCGCGTGCCCGCGCCGGACGACGGCGGC
>KL571540.1:12688-14711 GCA_000715855.1 Actinoplanes liguriensis | reverse complement strand
GGCGGCAGCAGCCCGCCCAGCCGCTTCGCGTCCTCGGCCGCCATCCGCCAGTAGACGATCAGCTCGTCGACCTCGTCGTTCGCCTCGTGCAGCGGCTTGCCCTGGTCGAGGGTGAGCGTGCGGGCCAGGGTGCCGCGCCGGCCCTCGATCACGTCCGCGACCCGGTGCAGCAGGGCGGCCCGATCGAACGCGGACGTCCGCGCCCAGCCGGCCGCCGCGCGCCGGGCGGCTCCGATCGCTTCGCGAGCGTCCGCACGGTCGCCGTCCGGCACCGTCCCGATCACCTCGCCGGTGGCCGGGCTCGTTGCCGCGCTGACCGCTTCTGATCGCGCCCCGCACCACTCGCCGCCGATGAACATCCGCAGATCCATTCCTGGACGTTAATCGCTGGACGCCGCCTGCGAGGATCTCGACATGCGCAAGATTCCGACGGTGTTCCAGCGTGACCCGGAGAACCGCAAGCGGGTGCTGCCCGAGCCGAACCCCGAGTGCGCGTGGGTGCTCGCCGGGGAGGGCGTCGCGACCAGGAAGTACGACGGGACGTGCGTGCTCCTCGACGACGACGGCGTGTGGTGGGCCCGCCGCGAGGTCCGGCCCGGTCGCACCCGGCCGCCCGGCTACCGCCCGGTGATGACCGACGAGAACACCGGCAAGACCGTCGGCTGGGAGCCGATCGCCCAGTCGTCCTACGCGAGCTGCCACGTCGAGGCGGTCGCCCGCTCCGGCACGTGGGAACCCGGCACCTACGAGCTGGTCGGACCGAAGATCAACGGCAATCCGGAGCGTACGGGCGGCCACGAGCTCGTGGCGCACGCCGCGGCCGAGCGGTTCGACGTCCCGCTCGACCTGGACGGCCTGCGCGAGTGGATCCTGGCCCACCCGCAGTACGAGGGCATCGTCTGGCACCACCCGGACGGCCGGCGCGCCAAGATCAAGTATCGTGACTTCGCCTGAGCGGCGGACTCAGATGAACGCCGGACGCCGGCCGGTCAGCCAGGGCGGCAGCTCGTCGCCCGGCATCGGGCGGGCCAGCAGATAGCCCTGCGCGATGTCGCACCCGGCGGCCTTGAGCAGCGCGGCCACCTCGGTCGTCTCGACCCCCTCGGCCACGACCTGCAACCCCAGGTTGTGGCCGAGATCGATCACCGACCGGACGATCGCCGCGTGGGCGATGTTGTCCGGCAGGTCACCGACGAAGCTCTTGTCGATCTTCAGCTCGTGCAGCGGCAGCGTCGACAGATAGCCCAGCGAGGTCTGGCCCTGACCGAAGTCGTCGATGCTGACCCGGATCCCGGCCTCGGCCAGGCGGGTCAGCACCTCGGCGGCGATCGCCGGGTCGGTCATCAGCGCGGTCTCGGTGATCTCCACGACCAGGCGGGACGCGGGCACCCCGGCGTCGGCGAGAGCGGCCAGGACGGTGTCGGCGAAGTCGGCGCGGGCCAGGTTGCGGGCCGACACGTTGACCGCCACGCTCAGGCCCTCACAGGCCGCGCCCCACTCGGCGACCTGCGCCAGCGCGGTGGCCAGCACCCAGCGGGTGAGCGGGTCGATCAGGCCGGTCTGCTCGGCGGCCGGCAGGAACGCGTCCGGCGGCACCGTGCCCCGCTTGGGATGCTGCCAGCGGACCAGGGCCTCCACGGCACAGACCTTCCCGGTACGCAACTCGGCCTTCGGCTGGTAGTGCAGCACCAGCTCGTCCTTCTCGATCGCCCGGCGCAACTCGGCGACCAGGGCCAGCTGCGCCGCGTCGTAGTGGTCGCGCCGCCGGTCGTAGCGGGCGGTCCCGCTGCGGGTGCCCTTCGCCAGGTACATCGCCATGTCGGCCCGCCGCAGCAGGGTGTCCACGTCGGTGCCGTCGGCGGGCGCCAGCGCGTACCCGAAGCTCGCCTCCGGCGACAACGGCAGCGTGCCGACCATCGCCTCGGCCTCGATCGCCGCCCGCAGCCGGTCCAGCAGCGGCCCGATCTCGTCCGGCCCGATATCCGGCAGCACCAGGCCGAACTCGTCGCCGCCGAGCCGGGCC
>KL571540.1:9403-12497 GCA_000715855.1 Actinoplanes liguriensis | reverse complement strand
CCAGGCCGAACTCGTCGCCGCCGAGCCGGGCCACGGTGTCACCGGAACGCACCGCGGTGGCGAGCCGGCCACCCAGCTCCCGCAGCAGGGCGTCGCCGATGCGGTGCCCGAGCGTGTCGTTGACGTCCTTGAACCGGTCGACGTCGGCCAGCACCACCGCCGCCGACCGGCCGTCACGCCGGGCCGCCTCGACCGCGGTGGCCGCCCGGCGCTGGAACACCGTGCGGTTCGGCAGGCCGGTCAGCGCGTCGTGCCCCGCCTGGTGAGCCATCCGGCGCATGGTGGAGCCGCTGATCACGGCCAGGATCATCCACAGTGCGACCAGGCCGACGGTCAGCGCCAGGTAGACCGTGCGCATGCCCTGGCTGACCTCGCGCGCGATCGGGTCGTACGGCAGATAGATCTCCAGGACGCCGAGCACCGGACCACCCACGGTGATCGGCTGGTAGACCTCCACCACCTGCTGCCCGACCGGCCCGATGTCGTTGCGGTCGGAGTTGAGCCTGGTCAGATGGGCCACCGCCGTGCCGCCGGCGGCATCCAGCACCTCGTCGTCGATCTCCGAACCCATCCCGGACCCGTCGTCGGAGAAGACCACCCGCCCGGCGGTGTCCCGCAGCCGCAGCCGCACCACCGCGCCCGAGCCGATCGCGCTCTCCGACAGCCGGCGTAACGCCTGCACGTCCCCGGCCCGCAGCGGGACGTCGAGCGAACGGTCACCGAGATACGGCTCGATCGCGGTGCGCGCGACCAGGGCAGCCTCGACCCGGGCGACACCGATTCCGCGGTCGCGCGCCTCGTGCGCCAGCGCGAACGACAGCACCAGCCCCAGCAGCAGCACCGGGAGGAGACTCGCGCCGGCGTACGTGAGGAACAACCTCCACGACGAGGGCACAGCGGCACGGTACGCCCTCCGCCCCGCACGCGGGGGGCACCCCGGTCAGTCCATTCTCGCCCGTGGCTCTGACCTCGCGGAGCAGGCCCCGCGCCCGCCCCGCGCGCCCTGACGACCCGGTGGCGCTCAGGCGAGCCAGCGCTCCAGCTCGCGCGCTCGATCGTTCGTCTGCTCGGTGATCGCCGTCATCACCTCGGCGGTGATCCGGTCGAGCTCCTCCGGCGAGTACTCGCCCAGGCGCAGCAGACGCTGGATCACCGCTCGCGCGGCACGGTCGGCGGCCAGGCCGGAGCTGCTGGCGACCGCGCCATACGCGAACGCGAGCAACTCCGGGCTCATGGACGGCGCGAATCGCTCGCGGACGCGCTCGAACGCCGAGTTGATCAGGTGGTGGGCGGCGTCCCGGGGGATGCTGAGCGGGACCAGCCCCGCCTGGGCGCTGAGCTCGGTGAACCGCCTGGCGCCGTCGACACGTTCGAGAATGAGATCCAGCTGGCCGGCGAAAGGATTCGGCAGGGCCAGTTCGAGGTGGACGCGATGGGCGGGAACACCGTAGCGCCGGCAGATCCGCTCCACCCGCATCGACAGGTAGTAGGCGAGCGAGTCCGCCAGGGCACACGTCGCCTCGTACATGCCGAACTTGATGTGGTTCGCCAGATCGGCGGCCGAGCCACGCGCCTCCAGCATCTGGGCGGCGACCTTGTCCTTCATGATGCCGAGCGCCAGCACGGCTTCCGCCCGGACCTTCTCCTCGGTCGCCGGGGCCTGGATGAGGTCCGTCACCTCGTGCCGGAAGCGTTCGACATCGGCTCGTTGCTGACCGTTGCTCACCAGACCGCGCGCGACCGCGAACGCCGGCTCCCCGTCGTGCTCGACGATCGCGTCGGGAAAGGCCTCGCGGCACAGCTGACCGGCGAGCGGCATGCGGGAACCGCCCCCGGTGAGCACCACGAGATGCGGGCGCCGGCCACCGAGGAGATCTGTCACCTCGGCGAGCACCGCACGGAAACCCTCGCCCCACCCGTGCGGCGCCGCCACCAGCTGCGGAATCTCGAGATCGAGCAGCCACGTCCACGCCGTCGCGACGATGGGCCGGAACCGCTCCTCACACGACTCGCGCAGGTTCATGATCCGTCGCGACACTCCGGAGAACTGCGCCTCCTTGGCCCACCGGCAGGCGAGCAGCAGGAAGTCCGGGCCGCCGTCGAAGGCCAGCGACTCCATCAGCGCCGCGTCGTGGTGCAGCGCGTCCCGGACCAGGCCGGCGAGCTGCTCGTCGATCTGCCGGCAGCCGAGGGTGGCACCGACCGGGAGGTTCCTCGGCGAGAGGTCCTCGACGACCGTGAAGTCGGTCGTGGACGAGCCGATGTCGACGACCAGGACCCGGTCGAGCCGGCGTTCGTCACAGCCCCGGTCACGGACGTGCAGCAGGGCGGACTGCGACTCCGGCATCAGCCGCACCGGCAGACCCAGCAGTTCCAGATGCCGCCCGTACGCCGTGACGGCCTCGGCGGACCATCCCGCGGGATGCCCGACGAACGCCAGGCCGTCCCGGAAGACCTCCGGGTGGTGCTCGCGGAACTCCGCCACCAGCGACTGGGCGAAGACGACGGCATCCGGGGTCTCGGGGCGGAGCGCGTCCGCGGCACGCTTGAAATTGACGCTGAAGTGCGTCGCGCCACGGCTGGTCACGGCCTCGTCACCGATGAGCCGGCACCGTGGGGCGCCGGACGGCGACCGCACCATGGCCGTCACGATGCTGCGTTCCCCGGAGCGTGGCCGGGCATAGATCCTCGTCGGCTCGGAACGGTCGAGGGGCGCCCAGCCGAGACAGCTCTCGCCGTCGCCGATGTCCAGCCCGATCGCGTACCGGGCCTCGGCGGTCACGACTGGTCTCCCGGGCCGCCGGTCACCGTCAGCACCTGGGTGACCACCTCGATCTGCGCCTTCGTCGGAATGGGTGGGAAGGAGCACCCGTTGCGATCGCCGGGCGTGACGGTCAGCAGGAGGTCCCACAGCGCGGGTTCGGCGGTGGCCAGCTCCATCTCGTCCTGGCGGAGCCCGGCGTTGTTCTGCGTGCGGGCGGCCTCGTCCAGTCGTACCCACACCGCCGGATTCGCCTGCACCCGCCGGAAGAAATCGGGAAAGCGCATCCGGAGCGCCAGCAGGATCGCCGCCTGCATCAGCCGGTCGCGGCTC
>KL571540.1:8960-9207 GCA_000715855.1 Actinoplanes liguriensis | reverse complement strand
TTGAGCGCCGAGACGAAGCGGCGGATCCGGCGTGGATTCTCGCCGAACGCGTCCTCGGCGAGCTGCCACAGCGCCGGGTCCCCGCTGAGCTCGGTCACCACGGAGTCCTGCAGCTGCCGGAACACCGCCTCGAACCGGACCTCGGGCAGGTGATAGGGAAAATGGATCAGCTTCTCGAGATATTGCCGCCCACGGGAGTGGTCGCCGTCGACGCGTTTGGCGGCGGCCGCCGAGATGACATCGAAGT
>KL571540.1:5708-8723 GCA_000715855.1 Actinoplanes liguriensis | reverse complement strand
GATGTGTATAAGAGACAGGTACGAAGACGCAGGATGCCTCGCCCAGAAAGAGCTTGAGGGCGTCCAGCATCGCGATCGAGGTGTCACCGTGGCACCGGTCCAGATCGTCGACGAACACCACGAGACGTCCCCGGTCACCGACGAAGGTCTGCACCATCTCGGCGAAGTCCGCCTCGAAGTGGTTGATGTGGCGGTAGTTCTCGACGCCCCTGGCCTGCCAGGCGTCCCGGGCGGTCGTCAGGTCGTCGCCGTCGACGAGACCCGCGGTCAGCGGGCCGGCGGCGTGGCGCAACAGGAGCCAGGTCGCGGTGCTGCTCAGACGTTTCGCCTTGGCCACCAGGTCGTGCCGGCGTTCATCGGGCTCCGCCGCGATCTCCGTCAGGATCGTCTGGATCAGCGCGTGCCAGATCGCTTCCTTGGCGTCGTACTTCCACGGATTGAAGGCGATCGTGGGAATGCCGCGCCGGTCCAGCATCTCGCGGCAGATGTTCAGGAAGCTGGACTTGCCGGTTCCCCACGGTCCGAAGACACCGACGGTCAAGGGCAGGTGGACGGTGGCCTGAATGGCGTCGCAGAGAATGCGACCGTGTGTGCCGAAGCCGAATTGATCGTCCCCTCGGCCGGTGACCGGGTTGTCGGTCAGGAGCAGCGGCGGACCAGCGATATCGTTCATGAGGCGCTCCGGAGACGTGCGTACGCCTGAGGGTAGGACGGCGGCCACCGGAATTTCGCGGAAATCGATAGATGACTCGATCGGGTGAACGGCGCCTCGCGGCCGACCGGGTCAGCCGCCGTTGGCGGAGAAGTGCATGAAATCCTTCAGCGAGTGGTAGTCGCCGCCCCACTCCCAGCCGACGGCGGCGAAAGCCTTCACGACCGGGCCCCGCGCGACGATCAGTCCCGGCCGGACGTTGCCGCGGTCGAGGTAGGACGTCGCCAGCTCGGGCAGGACGATCTTGCCCTTGTGGTAGGGGTTCTGGAACGGATCGACGTCGACCGCCAGCCCGTACGCATGCTGGGACCAGGACTTCTTCCCCCGCACCGGCCGGCACGCGAACACCTCGGTGTCATTGCCGTCCCCGGTCGGCGGCGCGTTGAGCCCGGCCGTGCTGGTGATCCGCATCTCCTCGATCGGATAGCCCTCCGCGAACAACGTGCCGAACACGGTGACCAGCGCCTTCGCCGCGCGAGCGTTGACCAGCAACTCGCCGGTGTGCGCCAGGCCGTCGAACCCGCGGAAGCCGACCGTCACGTACCGCAGATCCTTGGCCTTGACCGGACAACCACTGGACCAGCTCGAACGGGCGAGCACCGCCGCCGGGACCGCCTGGATCGTCGAGTGGAAGCGCCCGTCGCCCGGCGGGGGCAGGACGTCGGTCGTGACGATCGAGCGATTGCGCAGCTCGGGCGGGGTGGTCTGGGCCGCGGCGAACCCGTTCGACCCGATCTTCAGCACCCGCGTGCCGAGCCAGGCCGGGGCGGCGGTGGCGCTGCCGCTGGGCGTCACCGAAGGGCTCGGCGACACGACGACGACGCTGGGCACGGGCGTAGGCGCAGCCTGGGGCGCCGGGCTGGAGCACGCCGTCAGGACGATCCCGGCCAGCGCCACCGCGATCAGCCGTGCCGCGGTCCCCGCGTTGTCTCCGAGCATGCCCGCCAGTCTGCCAGCGCACGCCGCACACGGCCGGAGACGTCCAGCACAGCCGCGATGCCCCAAACCCCTCAAAACCACGATTCGGTACGTCGTAAATCTCCGGCCCGCGCGCCCGTCCCCGGTCGTCCCGCGCCGGGTTTCGGGTCTTCTGGGAAAGCTCGGGCGGAACTCTTGCGCAATGGTCAAGGAACGTTGACCATTGAGCGCATGCCTACCGAAGATGTGCCCGAGACGTTTTACGTCACCACGGACGAGCAGCTACGCGCCGTCTCCAATCTCACGCGTCACCGGATCATGGCCGTGCTGCGGTTCGAGCCGGCGACGATTACGCAGATCGCCGACCGGGTGGGTCTGGCGAAGGGCAGCTCCAGCTATCACGTGCGGCTGCTGGAGCGGGCCGGCCTGGTGAAGGTGGTCCGGACGCGGAAGGTGCGGGGAGTCGTCGAGCGGTACTACGCGATGGCCGCGCGGTCGATCGAGCTGCCCGATCCGGGCGAGGGCGGGCCGGACGTGCTGATGCGACACGCCGTGGCCGACCTGGAGGAGTCGCCGGCGGATGGCCGGCGGCACGTACGGATGGCGCATCTGCGGCTCACCGACGAACAGTTCGCGGAGCTGGGGGCGCGGTTGCACGCCCTGGCCGACGAGTACCGGAAGCTGTCCGATCCGGCGTTGCCCGACACGTCGCTCGTCTTCGCGCTGTTCCACCCGGCCCACCCGGTGCAGCCCGGCCACGCCGCCGGGGGCGCCGAATGAGCGCAGACCTCCAGAAGATGCCGGCCGGGTTCGCGCGCCTGTGGAGCGCGCAGACGATCTCCTCACTCGGTGACGGGGTGACGTATGCCGCACTGCCACTGCTCGCGCTGACGCTGACGCGGGACCCGATGGCGCTCGCCGTCGTCACTGCCGCCGGGACGCTGCCGTGGCTGCTGTTCGGGGTGCTCGGCGGTGCGCTGGTGGACCGCTGGGACCGCCGGCACACGATGTGGGTCACTGACGCCGCGCGTGCGGTGTTGCTCGCGACGCTGGCGGCAGCGGCCGTGGTGGACGTGCTGAGCATCCCGCTTCTCGCGGCCGTCGCCTTCCTGCTCGGCCTCGGCGCCCTCTTCTTCGACACGGCCGCCTCGTCCTACCTGCCGGACCTGCTCGGCCGCGATTCCGCGCTGCTGGAGCGCGCCAATTCCCGCCTCCGCGGAGCCCAGACCGCCATGTCCGGCTTCGCGGGACCGCCCGCCGGCAGTGCCCTGCTCGCGCTCGGGCGGGCGGTGCCGCTGCTCGCCGACGCGGTGTCGTTCGCGCTCTCCGCGCTGCTCGTCCGGTCGCTTCCCGCCGTGCCCCGGCCCGCGACGCAGGCCCTGTCT
>KL571540.1:3660-5508 GCA_000715855.1 Actinoplanes liguriensis | reverse complement strand
TGTATAAGAGACAGCCTCGTACGTGTTCCGCGACCGGCTCCTGCTCGGCCTCGCCCTGCGCCCGGCCGTCGGGAACATCGCCTTCACCGCCGTCACGACCGTCCTCGCCCTCTTCGCCCACGACCGTCTCGGCATCACCACGTACGGCTTCGGCCTGCTTCTCACGGCGGAGGCCACCGGCGGCCTGCTCGGCGCGGCCATCGCCTCCCCTCTCGGCCGGCGGCTCGGCACCGGCACCGCGCTGACCTGCACAGCCGCCGTCGAAGGATTCGCCATCCTGGGCCTTGCCGCCGCCCCGAACCCCTACCTCGCCGGTCTCGCGCTCGCCGTCTGCGGAGCGGCCATGGGCGCCACGATGGTGCTCGCGCCCTCCCTGCGGCAGGCGATCGTCCCCGCGCACCTGATGGGCCGGGCCACCTCCACCTCGCGCATGCTCGCCATGTGCGCCGCCCCGTTCGGCGCGTTCCTCGGCGGCTGGCTGGCCTCCGCGTTCGACGTTCGCACCCCGCTCTACGCCGCTGCCGGTCTGCTTCTCACCATGACCGCCGTCACGGCGAGCATGACCAACAACCGCCGGGTCGAAGCCGCGCTGCGCGCCGCTGCCGCGGATGCCGGCCCGGCCGGTGGTCCGGGTCAGCCGGAATCCGAGGCTCCCGTCCGGCAGGGCGCACCGGAACTGGTGTGACGGCCGAATTCCGAAACGCGGACCGGATGAAGATCGGATGTGGGGTCATTGGGTCTTCTGGAAGGCGTCCAGCCGGTCGCGGGCCTCGGCGTCCACGTCCACGAACAGCAGGCGGACGTCGCCGGGCTCGTCGCTGCCGCGCACGTGACAGTTGAAGTCCGCGGGACCGTCCGGCAGCAGCATCTCGAGGGTGACCGACTCGCCGGGGGCCAGCCCGTCAACCATGTCGATCAGCGCTTCCTCGCCGAGGTCGTCGACGTCGAGATCGACGATGACGCGTGCCCCGCCCAGGGACAGGTCGATCGCCAGGCCGGGAAACATCTGACCGGACGGCAGGATCAGCACGACCGGCACCTGCACGGAGGCGCGCCGGGAGCGTCGCCGGTCGACGGCGCCCAGGTTCGTGTCCACCCGCATGTACACGCCGGGCACGCCACCGGCAGGCGGGGGCACCACCGTGCCCACGATGCTGTAGCCGGCGCCGTTCTGCGTCCAGAGCAGGGCCACGTCGACACCGATCATGGCGAACCCGGTGAGGCTGAGCCGGAGTGCTGTGTATAAGAGACAGGTCCACGGTTGTGGTTCCTCGGTGGTCTTGACCATCGTTGTCGGATCTTTCTGGGCTTACCGATCGTGGTCCGGTCGAATCCTCTCCCCAGCGACAGTACCGTCGCGAGCGACCGTTCAGGTGCAGGTCACCACCCCCGCGCCGACGAGCTGACCACCTGAACCGCGGTGCCGCCCGCGATGTGCCGGCCCGGACCTGCGGCGAGGCGGCGGACGCCGCGGGCATCGTCCGGTGCCGCCACCCGGCACGTAACGAAATCGGTCAATAAAACGTCGTTCTCATAAATCGATCATTATCAGCGTGCATCCTGGATCCGAGATCGCGGGGCAACCCGCCCACGCCTTCGTCGTGCTCGGAAAGGACCCCGCCGTGACCCGTCTTGCGCGACCTCCCACCCTGGTGCTCGTCGCGACCATGGCCGTCGCCCTCACCGCCTGCGTCCCCGGCAAGGACGCCGACGACAAGTCGAGCGGCGCCGAGACCCCCGCCAAGATCGTCGTCGGCTCGACGCTTCCGCTGACCGGCGCCGAGTCCAAGACCGGCGGCCGTTTCCAGCAGGGCTTCGAGCTCGCCGTCGAGATGGAGAACGCCGACG
>KL571540.1:420-3435 GCA_000715855.1 Actinoplanes liguriensis | reverse complement strand
GGTGCCGATCGAGCTGAAGCTGCTCGACGACACCACCGATCAGGCGAAGGCGGTCAACCTCGCGCAGCGCCTGATCACCCAGGACAAGGTCAATTTCTTCCTCGGTACGTACTCGACCGCGCTCGTCGAGGCGCAGAGCACGGTCGCCGAGCAGAACCAGATCCCGTACGTGACCGGTGGCGGCGCCGCGACCTCGATCTACGCCAAGGGCTACAAGTGGATCTTCGGAACCTTGGCGCCGGTGGCGAACCTTGCCGACACCGAGATGAAGTGGATCGCCGAGCAGCAGGCCGCCGGGGCGGTCCCCAAGCCGGCCCGCATCGCGCTGGTCTGGGAGAACACCTCGCACGGCAAGGACTTCCGCAAGGGCGTCCAGGACTTCACCGCCGCGCACCCCGGTGACTACACGGTCGTGACCGACGAGTCGTTCGCCCTGGACGGCAAGGACTTCTCGGCGATCCTGAGCAAGGTCCGCGCCGCCAAGGCCGACCTGTTCATGGTCGACGCGCACCTGCCGGACTTCATCACCATGCAGCGGCAGTACCTGAGCTCCAACATGTGCACCAAGATTTTGACGTACGGCGCCCGGGGCACCGAGTCCGACGCCAAGGCGGCGCTCGGCCAGACCGGCGTCGACTACATCCTGTCCGCGGTGTGGTGGAACAAGCAGCTCGGCAACTCCGGGCTCAACAAGGAGTTCGTCGAGAAGTTCACGGCGAAGTTCGGCAGCGCCCCCGAGTGGTACCAGGCGCTCGGCTACGAGGCCGCCCGGTCGCTGTTCACCGCGATCGCCAAGGCCGGCTCCGTCGACCGGGCGAAGGTCCGCGAGCAGCTGTCGAGCCTGGACATGGACTCCATCCTGCCCGGCGGCAAGCTCAGCTACCCGCCCGCCAAGGGTGGCCAGGCCGACTACCCGTTCGTGGTGCAGCAGAACCTGCCGGACGGCAGCTCACCGATCATCTACCCGGCCGAGGTGTCGACCGGCAAGGGCGTCGCCCCGAACCCCGCCTGCAAGGGCTGACCGCGGCATGAACGAGGTGTTCACCCTCGCGGTCTCGGCGATCCTGCTCGCCGGCTTCTACTCCGCCATGGCGTACGGCCTCGGATTGATCTATGGGGTGTTGCGCATCGTCAACCTCGCCCACGGCGGGATCATCATGGCCTCGGCCTATCTCACCTGGCAGTTGTTCGACCACTTCGCGATCGACCCGTTCCTGGCCATCCCGATCGCGCTCGTGGTGTTCTTCGGCGTGGGCGTGGCGATCTACCTCGGTCTGGTGCGCTTCCTGCCGCGCGGCCCGGCCGGCGCGGTGCAGTCGCTGCTGCTGCTGTTCGGGGTGTGGCTGGTCATCCGCAACATCGCCTACCTGCTGTTCACCGGCAACGAGCAGGTCATCCACACCGAGTACGCGACGAGTTCGGTGCGGATCCTGGGCGCGAGCTTCTCGGTCGCGCGGATCGCCGTCTTCGGGGTCGCGCTGGTCGCCCTGTTCGCCCTGCACCTGCTGCTCACCCGCACCTACCTGGGCCGGGCGATCCGGGCGGTCGCCCAGAACCCGGACAGTTGCACCCTCGCGGGCATCAACGTGGAGCGGGTCTACGTGCTGACGTTCGGCCTGGGCACCGCGCTGGCCGGGCTGGCCGGGGTGCTGGCGTCCGCGCTGTTCGCCTTCACCCCGTCGTTCGGCGCGAGCGAGCTGCTCAAGAGCTTCGTGATCATCGTGCTCGGCGGTCTCGGCAGCATCGTCGGGATCGCCACGGGTGCGGCCGTGCTCGCCTTCGCGGAGGTCTTCTCGGTGTACGTCGTGCCGCCCTACCTCACCTCGGCCGTCGGTTTCGTGCTGCTGGTCGTGGTGCTGGTGCTGCGGCCCGGCGGGCTGTTCGGCCAGCGGGTGCTGCGGTGACCCGATCCCGTCCGTCCTGGCCGCCCTGGCTGAGCCCGCGGGCGGTGGCCGGCTTCGTGGTCGCGCTGGTGCTGCTGTACCTGGCGCCGGTGGTCCTGCCGATCAGCGAGTACCTGCACAACATCGTCGGCCTGACGTTCATGTTCATGGCCGCGGCCCTCGCGTGGAACTGGCTCGGCGGCTTCGTCGGCCAGATCAGTTTCGGACACTCCGCGATGTTCGGCGTCGGCGGCTTCGTCGCGGTCCGGGTCACGCTCGCCCTCGAGCTGCCGTTCCTGGTGGCCTGGCTGATCGGGGGCCTGCTCGCCGGGGTGTACGCGCTGCTCTGGGGGCATCCGACGCTGCGGCTGCGGGGGCCGTACTTCTCGATCGCGACTATCGGCGTCGGCGAGGCCACCCGGCTGATCGCCACCTACTGGTCCGGCTTCACCGGTGGATCGTCCGGGCTCTCGCTGCCGCTGGCAGAGAACCCGACCAAGTACGAGCTGTACTGGTACGGCCTCTACCTGCTCGCGGCGGCGGTGGCGATCTCCTACTGGCTGCGCCGGTCCCGGATCGGCCTCGGGCTGCTGGCCATCAAGGAGGACGTCGAGGCGGCCGGCGACGTCGGCGTCAACGCGACCCTCTACCAGGACGTCGTGCTCTTCCTGTCCGGGACGGTGGTCGGCGTCTGCGGCGGGTTCTACGCCTCCTACCAGGCGTTCATCGACCCGCAGGACATGTTCAGCTTCGACCGCTCGATCGGGTTCATCCTGATGGCGGTGATCGGCGGCATCGCGACCGTGCTCGGCCCGATCTGGGGCGCGATCGTCTTCGTGATCATCCAGGAGTTCCTGCTCGCCAACTACTCCGAGCTCTACCTCGGCCTGTACGGCGTACTGCTGATCCTGATCATCCTGTTCGAGCCGCAGGGCATCACCGGGCTGGCCCAGCGCCTGCGCCGCCGGATCCGCCGCCCGGCCCGGCCCCCGGCGGTCGCCGCGACCGCGGAAAGGAGCACGGTATGACCGCGCTGCTGACCGGCGAGGCGGTGAGCCGGCACTTCGGTGGCCTGCGCGCCGTCGACGACGTGGACTTCCACCTCGACGAGGGCGAGATCCTCGGGCTGATC
>KL571540.1:0-113 GCA_000715855.1 Actinoplanes liguriensis | reverse complement strand
GGCGAGATCCTCGGGCTGATCGGGCCGAACGGCGCCGGCAAGACCACCCTGTTCTCGGTCGCGGCGGGCTCGATCCGGCCGACCGGCGGGCGGGTCCTGCTCGACGGCAAGCC
>KL571539.1:10352-10485 GCA_000715855.1 Actinoplanes liguriensis | reverse complement strand
CCTGCGCGCGGCGGCCGCGGCCGCACCGTCCGGGGCGGACGCCGCGCGGGACCTGGCGACCGCGGCGACCAGCGCTCACCGGTTCTGGAGCAAGTTCGAGCGGCTGCCCGCCCGGGAGGAGACGCTCGGGCTG
>KL571539.1:8512-10069 GCA_000715855.1 Actinoplanes liguriensis | reverse complement strand
TGACTCGCCGGCCGCGCTCGTCGCGGTGGCGCTGGCCGAGGCCGGGGTGCTCTCCGACGCGTTCGGGGCCGCCCAGGGGCCGGCCGCCAATGCCGTGCCGGAGACGGTCGCCCGCGCCCGCCGGGCCGTCACTCTCGCCCACGACCTCGGTGACCCGCTCGCCGAGTCGGCCGCCCTGGACGCGCTGACCGGGGCGCAGAGCTGGGCAGGTGACACGTTCGGGACGGTCGCGACCGCGCGGCGGCGGCTCCTGCTGCTGGCCCCGCTGCCGGACACACCGGCGGTCGCGCACGAGCGCCTCGACGCGCTCGGCATGGCGGTGGAGAACGCGCTCGGCGCCGGGGACCTGATCGGGGCGCGGCGGGCCGGGCGGCAGCTCGCGGAGCACCCGATGCTGACCGAGGTCGGTCACCGGGCGACCTGCTGGCTGCTGGTCACCGAGGTGCTGGCCGGGGACTTCGACGAGGCACTGACGATCGGCGAGCGGTTCCTGGAGTCGTGGCAGCGGGCCGGGCGTCCGCCGATGTCCGCGCTGGCCCCGGCGGCGGCCGCGGTCGCGCTGGTGCACGGCCTGCGCGGCGATCACGCGGCGCGGGCGCAGTGGCGTGCCGTGGTGGAGCGGATGGGGATCACGCCCGGGCACACGTACGGCTTCGGGGCGGTCTTCGACACGATCCTGCTGCTCGACCAGGGTCGGGCGGCCGACGCCGCGGAACGCACGGTCCCCGAGCCGGAGCAGGTCTGGAAGTGGGTCACCTGGATCTGGCTGCACTGGTACGTGGCGTTGCGCGCCGAGGCCGCGGTCCTCGCCGGGTCATCGGAGGCGGCGACCCGGGTCGGCGCGGCCCGCGACGTCGTCAAGGGCAACCCGGTCGCCGAGGCCCTGGTCGAGCGCGCGGACGCCCTGCTCGCGGCCGACCGTGACCGGGTGCTGGCCACGGCGGGCGCGTTCGAGGATGTGTATAAGAGACAGTCGCGGCCTCGCTCGACGGTGCCGGCCGGTAGGCCAGCAGCAGGCGTCCCAGGATCAGCCCGACCGGGACCGCTACCAGGATCATGATGATGTCCTCGTCTACCTCGAACGGCCGGTTGCCGGCGAGCGCGGTGAACGGCCGGCCGGTCTGCACGACGATGGACAGGTAGAGGAAGGCGTAGACCAGCACCGGAAGCAGGACCGTGGCGATGACGATCCCGCCCCAGTAACGGGACCCGGCCGGGGCCGGCGGCAGTGGCCGGGCCAGCGTGGACACGGCGACCAGCAGCAGAACCGTGCAGACGAGCACCGCGAGAGCGCGGAGACCGCCGTTCTGGTCCTGTCTCTTATACACATCCCGGTCGATCGGCCCGGTCACCAGCGCGGCGGAGACGATCGCGAGGACGGCCAGCAGTGAGCCGGCCGCGGTCCCGGTGAGGCTCGACCTCGCCTCGGGGTCCGCGTCGATGAGCCCGGTCAGGCCGGCGGCCACGGCGGCGACGGTGGATGCCGTGAACAGCACGCCGGGGCGTGGCGCGGCCCGGACGACCATCGCGACCGTGCAGCACCTGTCTCTTATACAC
>KL571539.1:6823-8342 GCA_000715855.1 Actinoplanes liguriensis | reverse complement strand
AGCCCGGCGGTTTCCCAGTCCTGGCCGATGCGGTCGAGCACGACGTCCGCGGCGACCCAGCCGCACCCGGCGGCCAGCGCGCCGGCGCTCGCCAGGCGGTTGCCGCGGGTCAGCGCGATCAACACGACGACAACGGCGATCAGCGCGCTCCAGCGCACCTCACGGGCCCAGTAGACGGGGTCGCCGTCGTACGGGTCCGGGAAGTCCGGCTCGTTCAGTGGCTGGAGGACGGTCATCCCGATCGCCCACAGGACCGCCGACGCGGTCGCGATCGCCGTCAGGAACAGTGGGGTCAGGCGGCTCATGGCGGCACGATAGCCAAGATCGACTTGTGCCGCCGCCCCGTACGGCAAAGGGGTTTTATCGAACCTCGAACTCCAGAAGGGAGTAACCGTATTCGCTGTGGCGTTTGACGCCGACCATCCGGACGAAGCGGGCGACCGTGCCCTTCGCCGCGATCTCCTCGGTGCCGCCCTGGCCGGCGGTGGTCGCGTAGAGCCGGGTCCAGGCCTTGCCGTCGAGCGACGTCTCGATGCGGTAGCTCGCGCCGTAGGACCGTTCCCAGACCAGGGTCACGCCGGTGAGCTGCCAGGTCGCGCCGAGGTCGGCGCGGATCCACTGGGCGTTGCTGAACGCGCTGGACCAGCGGGTCTCCGGGTCACCGTCGCAGGCGTAGCGCGGCAGCCACGGGTCGCCCTCGCTGCCGGAGGCCGTGCAGACGCCGTGCAGGGTGAGGTTGGCGCCGCTGACGGACCCTGCCCGTCGTCAGCGGAGGGCGAGGCCGGGGCGGTGGTCGCCGGGCCCTCGACCACGGGCAGCGTGGTCGGCGCGGACGGTACCGGGGTGGCGGCCGCGTCCAGGTTCCAGCGGTAGGCGATCCCGGCGCCGGCCGCGACGACGAGCACGACGAGCCCGATCACCACCGCGCCCCACCGGCGTCGCCGCGGCGGTGGGGCCGGGACGGACGGCAGCGCCGGCGCGTCGCGGGGTGGCAGCGGGATCGACCCGGTCTGGCCCGGACGCGGCGGTAGCGACGGCATCCGGGTCAGACGCAGGTTCTCGGCTCGTGACGGCGTACGCCGTTGATCGTCGAAATCGGTCACACACGCCCCCTTGTACGCACCTGCCGGTGAGTATCTTGACGTATGTGGATTTCGGTTCCGGAACCGGCTCAGGCTGCTTTTTGAATCGACTCGGCCGGTCCCAGGCTGGCCAGCAGATTCTCTGGATGGACCGGCCGGCACAGGTGGTAACCCTGTCCCAGATCGCAACCGAGCAGTCGCATCGCGTCACGTTGCGCCTCGGTCTCGATGCCCTCGATCACGGTGCGCAGCCGTAGCGTCCGGGCCAGCTCGACGATCGTCCGGACCACCGCGAGATCCGCGGTCGTCGGATTCTCCCGGCTGATGAAGGCCCGGTCGATCTTGAGCTCGTTCACCGGCAGCCGCTGCAGATAGGACAGCGACGAGTACCCGGTCCCGAAGTCGTCGATGGACACGTCCACGCCGAGGTCCTGCAG
>KL571539.1:5616-6576 GCA_000715855.1 Actinoplanes liguriensis | reverse complement strand
CAGCCGATGGCCGTCTTCGGGTCGCTCATCAGCACCGACTCGGTCAGCTCCAGGGTGACCGCCTCGGGCGGCAGCCGGGTCTCGCTGAGCATCCTCTCGACGTCCGCGGCGAACTGCGGGTCGGTGAGCTGGCGTCCGGAGACGTTCACGTTGACGCCCAGGCCGGGCCGGGTACGCCGCCACGCCGCGGCCTGCCGCCCGGCGGTGTTCAGCACCCAGCGGCCCAGGTCGCTGATCAGCCCGGTCTCCTCGGCCATCGGCACGAAGTCAGCCGGGGAGACGTAGCCGCGGTCCGGGTTCTGCCAGCGCACCAGGGCCTCGACGCCGACCGTCTCGCCGGTGCCCAGGTCGATCAGCGGCTGGTACTGCAGCCGGAACTCGCCCAGGGTCAGCGCCCGCTGCAGGTCGCCGTTGAGGGTCAGCCGGGCCAGGGCCTCGGCGTGCATCTGCGGCTCGAACAGCACGACCTTGCCCGGGCCGTCGGTCTTGGCCCGGTACATCGCCACGTCCGCGTTGCCCAGGATCTCGCCGGGCGCGGCGCCCGGACCGGCCGCGATGCCGATGCTCGCGCCGATGAACACCTCCTGGCCGGCGACCGGGAACGGGACCTTGATCGCGTCGATCAGGCGCTGCGCGACCGGGACCGCCTGCTCCGCCTCGCAGTCGGTGAGCAGCACCGCGAACTCGTCGCCGCCGATCCGGGCCGCCGTGTCGGTCGGCCGCAGGCAGCCGCGGACCCGCCCGGCGACCAGGCCGAGCAGGTCGTCGCCGGCCCGGTGCCCGAGGCTGTCGTTGACCGCCTTGAACCGGTCCAGGTCGATGAAGAGCACGCTGGTCGGGGTGTTGCCGGAGAGCCGCTCGGCGAGCATCTCCAGGAACAGGACCCGGGTCGGCAGGCCGGTCAGCGAGTCGTGCCGGGCCTCGCGCAGCGAGTCGAGCAGCGCCAGCCGCTCGGCGGCC
>KL571539.1:2418-5590 GCA_000715855.1 Actinoplanes liguriensis | reverse complement strand
CGAGCGGGTCGCTCGCCCGGGCGACGAGCAGCGCCCCGCCGGACTCGAACCGAGCCGTCGTCACGTGCAACTCGCCCAGGCCGGGGATGAGCAGCGTCGCCGGGCGGTCGTCGCCGGCCAGCGCGGCCTCGAGCTGCTCGCGGCTCACGCCCCAGGCGACCTCGACCCGGCCGTCGCGCAGCACCGCGCCGATCTCGGTCTCCAGCACCTCGGCGGCCCGCTCGACCGCGACCATGATCGCGGAGCCCTCCTGCTGCGGAGCGCAGACCGCGGCGAAGAACTCGGTGAGCTGGTGGGTGGACCAGTGATTCATTGCCGTTCCTCGCTCTCTCGTCAGGCCAGGGCGAGGGTGACGAGGGTGAAGTGGTGCATGCCGAGGGCGCCGCGGACCCGGGCGATCTCCCCGGTGCTGTAGAACCCGCCGTACGGGACGCCGTCGAGCCGCTTGCCCATCTCCACGTTCTCCTGCTGCACGCCGGCCTCGCCGAGCTTGATCCACCGGCCGGCGCAGTCGAACACCAGCACGCCCAGCGCGGGCGCCCCGCCGAGCGCCTCCAGGGCCTGGGCGGGCGCCTCGGCGGCGCTGTCCAGCAGCGAGTCGTGGCTGCTGGTCATCAGCCAGATGAGCGCGCCCTGCGGCACGTCGGCCAGGCAGATCAGCGACCGGTCGGACCGATCGCCGTCGTGGATCACCCGGATGTCCTCGCCGCTGCGCCGGGACAGCCCGAGCGGGTGGTGGAACGCGAGCTCACGGAAGGCGGCGTCGTCGTCGAGCGCGGACTCGTCGACGCCCATCCGGCGCAGGAACACGTCGAGGGCCGGCTCGCCGTCCAGCTCGAGAACCCGTCCCTCCCGGCTGCTGGTGACGACCAGGGCGTCGCCGTCCTTCTTCCAGCCGTGCGCGACGCCCACGCCGATCGGCCGGTCCGAGCCGATCGCGATCCCGAGCACGGCGTCGGACAGGATCTCGACGCCGTCCTTCCCGCCGTGGAACTGGTAGGTCCGCACGTAGGTCAGCTCGTCGCCGGCGGCGCCTCCGACCAGCGGGACCGCCGCGCCGGCCACCGAGAACGCGCCGCGCACCACCTCGTGCTGGCTGCCGGTCGTGCCATCCGTGATCATCAGCAGTGCCCGGTGCCCGGCCTCGAAGCCGGCCAGGCACGACGCGGCCTCCGCTCCCGCCTCACGCAGGCGGCCGGTCACGCTTCGAGCCACATGCGTGCGTACGTCGAAACCGGCGCCACCCCACGCGGTCATCGCCACCCCGGTGCGGCTCACGACCCCGTCCGCGAGCTGGCCGGAACCGGTGCAGCCGACGATGACGGTGTCCGGGCCGACCTGCTCCCGCAGCGCGTCGAACAGCTCCGGCGACTGGTAGCCGACCGAGCAGAACACGAACACGACCGCCGGCTCCCGCCCCGCGAGGGCCGCCGTGGCCGCCTCCGAGCCGGCCGCCGCCGGGTCGGTCAGGGTGCTGTGGCCGGTGCCGAACCAGCGCGCGCTGCTGCTGACGTGACTCATACCCGAGGTCATCGGCGGCTGCCTGGCCGAGTTGAGGCCCGCGGGGCGGCGCTATCGTCGGGCGGTGACCTCTTTCATCCGTAACGTCTCGTTCGACTGCGCCGATCCGTACGTGCTGGCGATCTTCTGGAGTGAGGTGGTCGGCCACCCGGTCTATCCGGGCAGCGCGCCCGGGGATCACGAGGTGGTGATCGAGCCGCCCGGTGGCCCGCGGCTCTACTTCCAGGCGGTGCCGGAGTCGAAATCGGTCAAGAACCGGGTGCACGTGTGCCTGCAGTCGGCCGACCTGGGCCGGGACGCCGAGGTCGACCGGCTGCTCGGGATCGGCGCGACGCTGTTCGCCGACCATCGCACCCCGGACGGCGGCGGCTGGGTGATCCTGCAGGACCCCGCCGGCAACGAGTTCTGCGTGACCCGGACCCGGCCGGAGGCTTAGGCGAAGATCAGGTCCAGGTAGTGCCGGAGCACGGAGACGGCCATGTCGGCGTCGTGCTGGCGGCCCAGGATGCTGGAGGCCAGGCCGTTGGTCAGGGCGAGCAGGCCGGCGGCGGTCCGCTCGGGATCGGGCCGGTCGGCGAGCCGTAACTGGTTCGCGAGCAGGCGCTCCAGGCTGTCCGGGTGGGCGGCGCCGAGCCGGGTCAGCTCCGGCTCGGCCAGCACCAGGCTGTAGAACGCCGCCCAGGTGCGGGTGATCCGCACGGATTCCGGGTCGGTGGGCAGGACCGCGAGCAGCGTCTCGGTGATGAACTCCCGGGGCGGTGGGGGAGAGCCGGTCGCCAGCAGCCGCGCCCGCACCCGCTCGCCGATCTGCTCCGCCGAGTGCCCGATCGCGGTCAGCAGCAGCTCGTCCTTGGTGTGGAAGTAGTACTGCACCAGGCGCACCGACACCCCGGCCTCGGCGGCGACCGAGCGCATGGTGGCGTGCTGCAGGCCCTGACGCTCGGCGATCCGCAGCAGCGCCCCGGCGATGTGGCGCTTGCGCTCCTCGTGGTCGACCCGTTTCGGCACGTTCCACCCTCCACTTTGATGATACGGTTGTACCATGAAGACCGTCAGTGAGTTCACCGACGACGCCGCACGGCAGCGCTTCCTCACGGCGTACCGGAAAGCAATGGATCTTCTCTGGCCCTCGCCGGTCGTGGCGGAACGCGTCGCGACCAGCTATGGCGAGGCCGTCGCCTACCGCACGGGCGCCGCCGGCGGTGTGCCGCTCGTGCTCGTTCCAGGATCCGGCGGCAGCGCCCTGACCTGGTATCGGTATGTCACTGCCCTCGGCCGCGACCACCCGATCATCGCGCTCGACCCGATCGGCGAGCCCAGCGAGTCCACCCAGACCCGGCCGATCACCGACCCGCACGACGTCGCCGCCGCGCTGGAGGAGACGCTCGACGGCCTCGGCGTCGACCGCGCCCACCTGATCGGCATGTCCTACGGCGCCTGGGCGATCCTGCGGCACGAGGCGGAGTTCCCCGGTAGGGCGGCGAGCCTGACCCTGCTCGACCCGGGCGGGTTCGGGCGGCTCGGCGCCAAGTTCTGGATCTGGCTGATGGCCGGTGGGATCGCCGGGCTCACCCCCGGGCCGCTGCGCCGCAGGCTCTCCTATCCGGTGCGCAACGCCGCGCTCCGGGACGAGCATCTGATGCGGCTCCCC
>KL571539.1:1399-2155 GCA_000715855.1 Actinoplanes liguriensis | reverse complement strand
TCCCGGACGCGGTCACCGACGACGAGCTGGCCGCGCTGAAGGCGCCGGTGCTGATGCTGATCGGCGAGCACAGTTCGCTGTATACACCCGCGGAGGTCGCGCGCCGGCTGCGGCGCGTGCTGCCGGCCGCGCAGGTCGAGATCGTTCCGGGCGCGTCGCACGACCTGCCCGCCCACTCGCCCGATCTGGTTGCCGAACGGATTTCGGGTTTCGTCTGAGACAACGGCGGGTACAAGATCGTCACCTCTCCGGTTTGGCCATTCAGTAGCAGGCTGCGTCGTGCGGAGGTGTAGCAATGAACAGCATGATTCCGGTCGCTGTCATGGCGGCGACGATGGGATTCGCGCCGTCCGCCGTCTCGTCCACCGCCCAGGTCTTCGACCGGGACAGTGAACTGCTGGCGGAGGCCCATTTCGATGCCGGGGACGACACGTTCGCGGTCACGAAGCACGTCGCCGGCGGCGGCCGGGCCTATCTGGAGTACCGGTACGTCCGCGGCGACGGGACCTGTCTCTTATACACGGCTTCAACGCGTGCAGCGCCGGCGACGACGGCGAGAACTGGACCATCGGCATCGCATAGCCGACGCCGCCCATGCCCCGCGTGGCTCGTGCCCCGCGCGGCTCGTGTCCCGCGTGGCTCGTGTCCCGCGTGCGCGGCCGAAGTCGCGGCAGTCGTCGTCGGCCACCCCCGAGTTGACCCAGCGTCGGATGCTGCGTCGGCGCGAGGCATCGGCTGGCACTCACGGTCGAGTTT
>KL571539.1:0-1171 GCA_000715855.1 Actinoplanes liguriensis | reverse complement strand
GGCTGGCACTCACGGTCGAGTTTCCGCCCGAAAATCACCGTGATCGCCAGCCGGCGAGAGCGACCCGCAGTGCTACCTCGGCGAGGCCGTCCGGCGTCACTCAGGCGTAAGCCCGCTCGAAGGTCATTCCACCCCGAAGATCAACAACCAATTGGCGTACGTCATGAGCCGCCACCCACCGGCTCACCACGCACCCGGCGAGCAGGTAGCCGCGGTCCGTGCCGCCCGCGGACGCCTCCGACCAGTCGACCCGTGTCACCGCGAGCGCCTGCTCGTAGGGCACCCGGCAGCGGTCGGCGCCGTCTTGCAGGTAGCGCGGATCGCCGGAGACCACGACAGCCAGGCCCTCGTCGAACCAGTGCGGGACCCGCGCATCCCCGAGCCGCTGGTGAAGCTCGAGATGGGCGAGCTCGTGCGCCGCGATCGTCTCGGTCACGCCGGCGGGAGAGAGCAGCAACGCCCACGTCCGCAGCGCCCGGCCTTTCTCGCCGCCGCCCCCGAGACGCCGGTAGCAGGCGTCGGTCGCGCAGATCAGCACCCGGGCGTGCGCCTGCCGCCCACCGTAGAACGCCTCCACCCGCTTCTCCGCGGCATCGACCATCGGCCGGTACGCGTTGTCGTCGCGTTCGGCGTAGACGCCACCGCCCAGATCGGACAACCCGTAGCACTGCGGGCAGGCGACCGCCGCCACCGAGGGCGCCGCCACGGCGACCACCCCGGCGGAGGCTCCCAGAAGGACGGCGGCGGCCAGGGCGACGATCCATCGACGCTTCGGCATGGACGGGATATTACTGTGACCCGTTTGGGTGGATCCGGCATCATCACGGGCATGACAGCCGACGAGCTTGTGTCGATCGAACTGGACGAGGACGAGCGGGAGGTGCTCGCGCACGGCCTGACGGAGTGGGGCGGCCCGGCACGGTGCACCGAGGCGCTCGCGGTGGCCATGGACTTCGGCAGCATCGCGGAGCTGTTCGAGCACGTCGTCCGCCTGCGCCCACTGATCCGGGGCGGCCAGCCGCTCAGCCCTCGCGACTGGCGCCGGGTCCTGGTCTCCGCCGAGATCGTCTTCGCCAGCGACGTGTTCGGCTCGGGGTGGGACTGGCAGAGCACCACCGGCTTCCACGACGAGGAAACCATCCGCCTGCTGCGCTCGCTGCAACGCAAGATC
>KL571538.1:5978-9169 GCA_000715855.1 Actinoplanes liguriensis | reverse complement strand
CCCCGCGGGAGCGGCGGACCTGGACCACAGCGGACGTGGGCAATGAAGATCTTGATTTAGAAGTGAGCGGTGATTGTCCGGGACGGGCCGTCGACGGTGATGCGGCCGCCGTAGGGCAGGACGTACTGCGGGTCGGTGTGTCCGAAATCGACCCCGAAGACCAGCATCGCCGACGGGTTGTAGGTGGCGAAGGCGCGGAGGAACGCCGAACGCTGCTCGTCGCGGAACTTCTCGCGGTCGGGGAGCGGGCGCGGGCTGCTGAAGAGCGTCGCCTTCGCGGTGGCGACCAGGACGGCCGGGAACTGCTGCAACAGGCCGCGCTCGCCGAAGTTGCGGAGAATCCGGAAGACCTCCTCGCCGGTCGGCATCTCCTCCGACGTCTCCATCAGCAGCACGGAGCCGGCGTAGTCCGAAACCGGGCGAATCCACCGGCCGGCGGCCAGGTTCCAGTGCAGGATCTCCAGGCTGCCGCCCCAGGTCGGCGCGGTCACGACCGATTCCGGTTGGTGCCAGATGTGGCCGGGGCTGGGCATCAGCGGCGCCGACTCGGTCAGCGCACGCGCCTCGTTCCAGTCGATTTCCTCGTCGGTGAACTCGTCGAGCGGGTCGATGACCAGGTCACCACCGTCGAACAGGGCGGCCCGCAGCGTGGCCAGGTGCACCGGGTGGATGCCCGCGCCGCGCGCGATGTGCATCATCGTCGACCCGCCGTGGTAGCCGCCGAGCCCGTGGCCCCAGAGCCAGTTGAGCAGGTTGGTGTTGTCCGAGAAGCCGAAGAACGGTTTCGGGTCGGCGCGGAACACCGCCGGGTCCAGGTGCGGCAGCACGGTGATCTGGTCGTCGCCGCCGATGGTGGCGAACACCGCCCGGATCGACGGGTCGGTCCACGCCGCGGTGAGGTCGGCGGCACGCGCGGCCGGGGACGAGCCGAGCGTGCGGGTGGCCGGGAACTCGACCGGCTCCAGCCCGAGCTCGTCCCGGATCCGGCGCATGGCCTGCTCGTGCCGCTCCGGGAAGAGGCCGGGCGAGGCGAAGGACGGGGACAGCACGGCGACACGGTCACCGGAGCGCAGTTTCGGGGGCATGCTGAGATCGACGGGCATGCCCCCGATTCTGCTCAGGTGACGGCGGCGCTGCCCAGCACTTTTCCGTCGCTGTCGGTGATCAGGATGTCTTTCACGTCGGCCGCCGTGAACGAGCTGGAGCCGTCGACCTTCGCGGTGTGCTCGGGTGTCTCACCCCAGACCGCCGCCTGTTCCTGCTTGCCGTCGGCGCGTTTGACGATGCAGAAGAACGGCGCTTTGCCCGACATCCCGGTCATGTTGAGCGAGACCTGGACGCCCCACGCCTTCTTGATCAGCGTGGCCTGGCCTCCGATGCCGCTGCCGGCCGCGGCCTGGAAGTTCGCGGTGATCGGTTGCACCGCGACGGGCGGCGACTGCGGCGTGCCGCCGTTGCCGTTGTTGAGGATCACGCCATACCCGATCGCCCCGGCCGCGATCACCGCCACCGATGCGGCGACCAGCCATCGTGTCCGGCTGACCCGGGTCGATCTGGTCTTCTCCGCGCGCATCCGGCTGAGCAGGTTCTCGATGTTCTGCGGACTCGGCCGTGCGGCCGGGGCGACGGTCAGAGGCGGCAGGTCACCGCCCATGTGCCGGGCGTCCGGCAGGTGTTGCAGCATTTCCGGCACCGGTGCGAGCCGGTCCAGCTCGGCACGGCACTCGGCGCAGTCGTGCAGATGCGCGTCGAGCCGGTCGGTGTCGGTCTCGTCCAGGCCACCCAGCAGGTAGCCACCCAGGAGGCGGTGCAGGCTGTCGTGCTCGTCGAGATCGCTCATGCCACACCTCCGCTCCGGAGCATGCCCATCTCCTCGAAGACGGCGCGGAGCGCACGAACCGCGTAGTAGGCGCGCGACTTCACCGTGCCCTCCGGCACCGAGACCTGCGCGCCGCGTCGGCCACGCTCTGCCCCTCGTAATACATGGCCTGTATCACCGCCCGATGTTCCGGGGAGAGCCGTTCCAGCGCTTCCGCGACCAGCCAGCCCTCCACCATTTGATCCACATTGTCCGCCGACGGCACGGAGTTGACCGCGGTCTCGTCGGAGACCAGCCGTGGCCGGCGTTGTTCCGCCCGCCACGCGTTGGTCACCACGTTACGAGCGATGGTGAGCAGGTACGACCTGGTTCGCCCGGGTTCGGGGTCGAGGTGGTCGATGTGCTTCCAGGCACGTAACAACGTCTCCTGAACCAGGTCCTCGGCCTTGTGCCGATCGGAGACGTATCTCGAGACGAAGTTGATCAGAACTGAATAGTGTTCCGTGTAGAGCGCGGTCATCAGTTGCTCGTCGGGGCTCACCCGTCGCTTCATCGGCGCCAGCTCCCCTCGGGTTCCGCCCGGCCACCCGGATGTACATCGTGGCACGCGATCCGGTTCACGGTGGGGGCAACAAACCGGAAAACGTCGATGCCCGGCCCCTTACGAGGGACCGGGCATCAACGGACGCGATCAGTGGATCAGGAGCTCGGGGTCGCGGTGGGGGTTGCCGTGGCGCAGGCGCCGGGTCCGCCGTACCGGAATGTTCGCCCGCTCAGCTGGGCGACCGTGTAGTAGTCGCTGGTGCTGCGCACGCTGACGCTCGGGTCCGGGCCGTTGAGGTAGGCCACGCTGCCGATCCGGGCGGAGGTGGTGTCGTCCGACGTCTTGCCGTTGCCCATCTCGGTGCACGGCTTGGGGGAGGAGGCGGCCACCTCGCCGAAGACCTGGACCAGGCCGGTCTTGGCGAACGAGACGTCAGCCCAGAGCTTGACCGGGAAGTAGCCGACCCACTCGGTGTCGTACGCCACCCACCAGGCGTTGTTGAAGTACTGGATGCCGAACCGCTTCTGCTGGTCGACCGCGAGCGTGTCGCCGGCGATCACGGTCTTGCTGTACTGCACGAAGCCGCAGCCGTTGTAGCAGGACGTCTGACGATTGACCCAGTGGTAGACGAACAGGTGCGGGTCGTCGTCACCGTTCACGACCCGGTCGACGTTCCACCCGACCTCGACGATCTGGTTGCCGTCGGCGGACTGCACGGCCAGCTCGGCCAGGGTGTGATAGTCGTTCTTGTCCAGCTTCGGCTTGTTGATCGTCAGGTTGACGTAGGCGCCGTCCGAGACGGCGGCCTGCGACCCGACGTTGTAGAGG
>KL571538.1:5417-5749 GCA_000715855.1 Actinoplanes liguriensis | reverse complement strand
GTCCGAGACGGCGGCCTGCGACCCGACGTTGTAGAGGAAGCTGACCGTCTCGCTGTCATCGCCCGACGACGCGGACGCGGACGGTGCGGCCGACGGCTCCGGCGGCACCACGTTGGTCTTCGCGGTCCGCAGATAGGTCGACTTGTTGCTACGACCCTTCGGCGCGAACTCCTCGTCGGGCGCGCCGGTGTCCCCCTCGGCCGGCCCGGCGACACTGAGCCCGGCGGTCTTGAGCGCCTTGCTCGTCGCGCCGTCCTTGCCGCGTTTGACCCGCTCCGGCTTGGCACCCCACGGCAGTTTGGCCGGCGGCTTCAGCGCGGCCGGGGCAGCCC
>KL571538.1:3776-5221 GCA_000715855.1 Actinoplanes liguriensis | reverse complement strand
TGTGTATAAGAGACAGTCGCGACGGTGGTGGCGGTCGCGGCCCCTGCGGACTCGCCCGGAATCTGCTCGGCCCCCGCGTTGAGCGTGGAGGCGACTCCGATCGCACCGATCACCGCGACGGTGAGGCCGGCGGCGAGCAGACCGCGGCGTGACTTCAACACGTGTCCGTCCTCGTTCATCGGGGGCTGCGCACCGACGTCGGCGGCGCGCTCACCATATAGCTTTCTCAATTGCCCAGGGACGTCCTGACCAGGAACTCTGCCGTAACGGCTGAGGCCGTAGTCCATTCCGGTGACAGAACGACCACTTTGTTCGACCCAGCGTGTCCAGACCATTGCGGACAGCAGTTATTCGCACCACGTCACGAAAGAGGCAAACTCGGTAAAGCCTCTTTCGGGGGACACGCCGGATCCGGGAAACCGTGCCACGCGATCAACTTGTGTGGTAAAACCTATCTAGCCGATAGGTTTTATATGCCCTCGCCGAGGAGAACGCATGTCTGCCACCGCCCTCCGACTCGACCACCTCGCCGTCGCCCGGCAATTCGCGAGCGCGCCGGAAAGCTGGGCGGTTCCGCCCCGGTTCGACCCGGTCGAGCGGTGGTACCACCGGCTGGCGGCCGCCGACGACCACGAGGTCTGGCTGCTCACGTGGCTCCCCGGGCAGCAGACCGAGTTGCACGACCACGGCGGCTCGGCGGGCGCGTTCCACGTCTTCAGCGGCACCCTCACCGAGGACACCGTCGGCGGCCCCGCCGAGTCACCCCGCGTCGTCACCCGCGACCTGGGCGAGGGCGCCGGCCGCCGGTTCGGCACCCACCACGTCCACCGGATCGTCAACCGCGGCACCGACCCGGCGATCAGCATCCACGTCTACGGGCCCGCGCTGACCACCATGACCAAGTACCGCCTGAGCCCGGCCGGCCTGCAGGTCCTCACGGTCGACAAGGCAGGCTCGCAGTGGTGACGATCGCTCCCCCGGCCGGCGCCCGGAGCATCGCCGAGATCCTCGACGAGGCCCGCACCCGGCTGGACCGTCTCGGCCCGCGGGAGACCGAAGCCGCGATCCGCGCCGGCGCGATCCTGATCGACATCCGCCCGGCCGCCCAGCGCGCCGAGCACGGCGAGATCCCCGGCGCGCTGATCATCGAGCGCAACGTGCTGGAGTGGCGACTCGACCCGCGCAGCGACGCCCGCCTGCCGTTCGCCGACAGCTACGACCTCGCGGTGATCATCACCTGCCAGGAGGGCTACACCAGCAGCCTCGCCGCGGCCGCGCTGCAGGATCTCGGGCTGCGCCGCGCCACCGACCTGGACGGCGGATTCAAGGCCTGGAAAGAAGCCGGCCTGCCCACCACCTGAAGATCAACTTCAAGATCTTCATTGCCCATCTCCGCTGTGGTCCGGCCCGTCGCTCCCGCGGGGACCCTTCCGCTCTGAGCAGGG
>KL571538.1:3267-3507 GCA_000715855.1 Actinoplanes liguriensis | reverse complement strand
GAACGCTCAGACCGAAAGGGCGACGTCCGTGGGTGGGCACGGCCAAAAGGACCCACGCGATCCGCGCCGCGGTCCAGGCCCCGGCCGCGCTCCCGCCCCTCGGCTGGTTCTCAGCGTTGTTATTCGTGCCTCATAACAACGCTGAGAACCAGCCGGAACCCCACCCGCGCCACGGCCCGGACCCCAGCGCACGTCGCGCTCCCGGCTGGTCGTCACCGTGGTTATGAGGCACGAATAACC
>KL571538.1:0-3038 GCA_000715855.1 Actinoplanes liguriensis | reverse complement strand
GGTTATGAGGCACGAATAACCACCGTGACGACCAGCCGCGAACCGCGACCGCGGCAGCCTGCACGTCACCTGGTGACGTAGCGGGTCAGGCCGTCGATCAGCAGGTCGAGGCCCCACTCGAAGCGCTCCTGCACCGTCCCCGACGTCATCGCGTCGGGATGCGCCCGGAGATACGGGAACCGGTCGTCGGGGAGCGCCGCGAAATACGCCGCCAGCTCCGTCTTGACCTGCCGTTCCGCCTCCTCCTGCGTCTGTTTGAGGTGCCGCATCTGCGCGCGCCAGATCGAGTTCTCATACGCGTCCGCGGTCACGTACAGGAAGATCCGCTCGATCGCCCAGGAGCCGTAGTGCGGCGGCATCCCGCCCTTGATCAGCAGGCTGAGCATCCACTCCGAGGCCTGCAGGGCGTTCGGCCCGTTGGGGATCGAGGCGAGCGCGACCCGGGCCAGGTCGTTGTGTGACTGCAGGATCTCGTGGGTCTGCAGCATCAACTGCTTGACCTGCGCCGGCCAGCGTTCCGGCTCCTGCGGCGGCAGGGTGATCTCGCCGCAGACCCGGTCGAACATCAGCCGGAGCAGTTCGTCCTTGTTGGACACGTGGGCGTAGAGGCTGGACGGCCCGGTGCCGAACTCGGCGGCGACCCGGCGGGTGCTGACCGCGTCGACGCCTTCCTCGTCGCTGATCCGCAGGGCGGCGTCGATGATCTGCTCGCGGTCGAGCTGCACGCGCGTAGGCCGCCGATCGGGGAGCGGCTGCCAGGGGGAGGTCTTCATCGCTGCCTAATTTAGTTGACATGAACAGTGTTCGCCACTAAAACGGTGTTCGTGACAACGAACACTGTTCAAACAGAGCGGCTCACCACGAACGAGCCGTACCGATATCGGTGGGTCGCGCTTTTCGTGATCCTCGCGGTCGAGGTGATGGACCTGCTCGACTCGCTGGTCACCACGATCGCCGGCCCGGTGATCCGGGAGGAGCTCGGCGGGTCGTACAGCTTGATCCAGTGGCTCGGTGCGGCCTACACGCTGTCCATGGCGGTCGGCCTGCTCACCGGCGGGCGGCTGGGCGACATCTACGGCCGCCGGCGGATGTTTCTGATCGGCGCGGCCGGCTTCACCCTCGCGTCGCTGGCCTGCGCGCTGGCCCCGATGCCCGGCCTGCTGGTCGCCGGGCGGGCGGTGCAGGGCCTGTTCGGCGCGCTGATGCTGCCGCAGGGCCTGGGCATGCTGCGCGAGATGTTCGGGCCGGCGGAGCGGGCGAAGGCGTTCGGCGCGTTCGGCCCGGTGATGGGGCTCTCCTCGGTGGGCGGCCCGATCCTGGCCGGCTGGCTGGTCGACGCGGACTACTTCGGCGCCGGCTGGCGGATGATCTTCTTCATCAACCTGCCGCTGGGTGTCTTCGCGGTCTTCGGCGCGCTGCGGTTCCTGCCCGAGTCTCGCCTGGAGCGGGCGCCCCGGCTGGACTGGCTCGGCGTGCTGTTCGCCGCCGGTGGTGCGTTCCTGCTGCTCTTCCCGCTGGTGCAGGGCCGGGAGCTGGGCTGGCCGGTGTGGACGTTCGGCATGCTGGCGCTGGGTGTGGTGGCGTTCGGGCTGTTCGCGGCGTATGAGGCACGGCGCGACAGGCGTGGTCTCGACCCGCTGGTCACCCCGAGCCTGTTCCGCAAGCGGGCGTTCACCGGTGGTCTGGCGCTGGGCCTGATGTTCTTCGCGTCGCTGATCGGCACCAGCCTGGTCTTCACGTTCTACCTGCAGATCGGGCTGGGATACACGCCGCTCAAGGCGGGTCTGACCACGCTGCCGCAGGCGCTCGGCATGGTGGCCGGCTTCATCGTGGCCGGCGCCGGGCTGACCGAGAGGCTGGGGCGCAAGCTGCTCCAGATCGGCACGCTGGTGATGGTCGCCGGGACCGCGGTCTTCGCCGGCACCGTGCACCTGGCCGGGGCGGACATCACGCCGTGGCACCTGATCCCGGCGCTGCTGCTGCTCGGCATCGGGATGGGCCTGGCGATGGCGCCGTTCTTCGGCATCGTGCTGGCCGGCGTCGACGACGAGGAGAGCGGGTCGGCGTCCGGGGCGATCACCTCGGTGCAGCAGCTGGGCGGGGCGTTCGGCATCGCGGTGCTGGGGACGGTCTTCTTCGCGCTCCTGCCGGGGGCGGTCGGGCACCACGTGGACACGTCGGCCGGGCAGCTCCAGGGGATGCCGCCCGCGGCGGTCGCCGGGCTGCGCACCTGTCTGACCGACCGGGTGGCCGAGGAGAACCCGGACGTCGTGCCGCCGTCCTGCCAGGCCGTCCCGCAGGGGCAGGACCTGTCGGGGTATGTCGCGGAGCAGGTCCGGGCCGGGTTCGAGGACACCACGATCCGTACGACCGGGGTGTCCCTTCTGCTCCTGCTCTCCGCCTTCGGTCTCACCTTCCTGATGCCCCGCCAGGGCAGGCCGGAGGACGCTCACTTGGGGTAGACGACCCCCGATCGCCCGCTGTACAGGTGTCGGGTGCCGTCGAGCTCGTATCCGGTGTTCGGCGCGTCCAGCCAGACGATGTAGGCGGCGCCCGAGGTCAGCCCGGTGATCGTGGTGCTGACCGTGCAGCCGGTCCCGGCCGGGACGTTCTTCCAGGTCGGTTCCGGCTGGGGCCCGCTGACCAGTTTCTGCGGCACCGCGGTGACCCGGTAGTCGGAGTCGTACTGCCGGGGCCATTCGACCTTGAAACCGCCGGAGATCGGGGTCACCTCGACCGGGATCAGCACCGCCTCGGTCTGCGTGAAGAGCTTGGAGCAGCTCGGGTCCGGTGACCCCGACAGGGTGGCGGCGCTCATCCCGGGCCGCGAGCCGAACGGCGACGGGGTGGGGCTGGGCACCGCGCTGCCCGTGAGGAGCAGTTGCCAGGTGTCACCGGGGCTGGGCGGGGCGACGGTCGCCGTCTGGTCGCCGCTGCCACACCCGGCGGCCAGCAGCCCGAACGCCGCCGCCACGAGCAAGGATTTGAGGTGCCGCACACCTACCGTTCGGCGGGTTCCCCGGAATGTATAAGAGACA
>KL571537.1:13370-14776 GCA_000715855.1 Actinoplanes liguriensis | reverse complement strand
GCTGGTGGACCGCCTCGGTGAGATCGGCCGCCAGATGACCGGGACCCCGCCACCGGCGCTGCTGGCCACCCCGGCCACCGTCGACGGGCACGTCGACCCGGCCCGGGTGCTGGAACTGCTCGTGGCCGCCGAGCGGGACGGCTGGCAGCCGGGCCCGGTCGACCTGTCACAGGCGGTGCTGCGGCTGCCCCGCACGATCGATCCGGACGTGATGGCCGGCGCCGAGCGGCTGGTCAGCCCGGCCGGGAAGTTCCTCGCGACCTGGCTGCGGGGCGGCGGGCTGCCCGATCCGGCGGTCGTGACCGGTGAGGCGATCTGGCACCACTGCCCCCAGCCGGAGGCGTGCACCTGCCAGTGGCCGCCGCGGGTCCGGTGGACCAGCTCGTTCGGGCCGCTCCCCCTGCCCGTCGCGCTGTCCCTGACCACTCCCCCGCTCTCCGTCTCCCCGGCCGAGCCGCTCCCGTCCCTTCCACCGACTCCCCCCGAACTGCGCTGGTCCCAGCCCTCACCCAGCGCCGCCGCCCTTGGCCAACCCGCCGGCGGCGGACGACTCGGCGGCAGCGGCGTGCCCGGGGCTGACGGGCGTTCCGCGGTCGACGTGCTGCGTGACGAGTGGCTCGGGGCGGAACTGCCGGCGCTCACGGTGCCGCGGGGCCTGCTCGACATGTCGGCTGATCCCGATCGGACTCGGGGACGGCGTGGCCACGGCTCCGTGACCGGCTGGCCGACGGTCCTGCCGGGGCACCCGGAGATCATCGCCACGCACGTGCTGCCGGAGCTCCTCGGGGCGGTCGGCGGTGATGATCGTTCGCAGCTGGCCGTCCTGCCGATCCTCGCCGCGTCGACCGGTCCGTTCGGGCCGGCGACGGCGCTCTGCGTCGCGCTCGGGTTCAGCGCTGACCGGGCTCCCGGCCGGGTGTTCGCCACCGATGCGTTCGTCGAACTGGCCGTGCGTGGCAAACTCGACGCCGCCCTGGTCGGCCGCGAGCTGGCAAGTCTCCAGGCCGATGGCCGGGTCGCCGCCAAGCGGGTCGCTGGTTGTCTCGCCGAGGCGCTACGCGCGGGCCTGGCCGCCGAGGTGTGGGCCGCGGTCCGCGAGTTGCTCCCGGCTGCGCTCGCCACGCCCGGCGCGGGCACGCCCGACCTGCTGGCCGTCGCCGAATCCGCCGCGGCGGCCGTCCACGCCATCGACGACATCCCGGAACTGACCGCGGTCACCGCCCGCCCCGGCCGCAACCGCCTGATCACGGAGGCCGCCCGCCTGTCCCGAACCCTGACCGAAAACCGCACCCCCACCCCCGCCTGACAACCACCCCTGACCGCCGCCCGGCAGCCGCCGAGCCGCTCAGCAGGCCGAGCCTCGACAGAGCAGCAGCACAGGAGCTGTCTCTTATACACATCTCTGA
>KL571537.1:9934-13151 GCA_000715855.1 Actinoplanes liguriensis | reverse complement strand
ACGGCTGGTTTCAGCCGGGATTCCGACCGTCAGTGCCGGCTCGAGAGCGGGACGGCCGCGGGGAGGCCGGGGTGCACGGGGGTGGCGGAGGGGCTGGGCGGGAGGATGGGGGGATGCGACTGTCGATCTTGGTGGGTCAGGTGACTGCGGGCTGGGACGTGAAAGGGAACTTTGCCACGGCCCGGGAAGTGGTGGACGAGGCGCGGGGCGGGGACGTGGTCGTGCTGCCGGAGGGGCTGCTGTCCGGGTACGGGGAGGACCTCGGACCGCTTGATCACCTCGACCGGGACGAGCTCGTGGCGGCTGTCGGCGAGCTCCGGGAACTTGCCCGGAGCCGTGCGGTTCACATCCTGTGCGGCTCGCTGCTGCCGGAGGACGGTGGCTGGGTCAACGCGGGGCTGTACTTCGCTGCGGACGGCGGCCCGGGACACGTCTACCGGAAGATCAACCTTGCGATGAACGAGCGTGAGGGGCTGCGCGCCGGGGATCGGTTGACGACCTTCGCGCTTCGGCAGGGCGGGGAGAGTGACGTCGTGGCGATGCAACTGTGCCGGGAGATCCGCTTTCCCGAGCAGTGGCAGTACCTCGCGGCGGGCGGGGCCCGGGTCCTCTTCTACCTGACGAACGCGGCCAATCCGAACGAGCCGGCCGGGGTCTGGCGCAGCCATCTCGTCAGCCGGGCCGCGGAGAACCAGCGGTTCGTGGTCTCGGCGAACATCCCGGACCCGGCTCAGCACTGCCCGAGCATGATCGTGTCCCCACGCGGGGAGGTGGTCGCGGAGCTGCCGCCCGGGCAGTCCGGGCTGCTCCGGCACACCATCGACCTGGCGGAGGTCAGCGACTGGTATCTCGGCCAGCGCCGGACGGACGTCGTCCGCCTCACCTGACACCGGCCGGAACCACCGGCTACAGCAGGGTGGCGCGACCCCAGCCCCGGGTCATGCGCCGGCAGGCGAAGGTGCCGGCCGCGGCGGCGACGGCCAGGAGCAGGGTGGCCGCGGTGAGGGTCCGCGGGACGTCGCCGTGGACTGCGGCCTGCAGCATCCTCAGGGCCCAGTATCCGGGTGAGAACGGGGCGACCGCCCGCAACCAGTGCGGGAACAGGGTGACCGGGACCAGGGCGCCGCCGATCGTGGTGACGACCAGCGCGCCGATGTCGCAGATCGCGTGGAGCTCGCCGTGGCTGCGGACGACCGCGGCCAGGGCGGAGCCGATCGCCAGCAGCGTCACGCCCCACGCGGCGATCGCGACGCCGAGCAGCCACCACGCGCCGGTCGGGCGCACCCCGACCGCGAGCACGCCGAACGCGGTGAGGACCGCCTGTTGCAGGAGGAGTACGACGTACACCGGAATGGCCTTGCCGAGGAGCAACTCGGGGACCGTGGCCCGGGTGGCGCGCAACCGGTCCCAGGTGTGCCAGCCGCGCTCGGTGAGGGTGGCCGCGCCGACGATGTGCAGGGCCAGCGCCGAGAACATCACCAGCAGCCCGGTCGCGACCTGGGTCGTCCCGCCGGGGACCGCGCGCAGGTAGAGCGGTTTGAGCGCGAGCATCCCCAGCATCGGCATGATCAGGTAGCTGAGGAACTGCCCGGGGTCGCGCAGTCGCAGCAGCGCGTTGTGCCGGGCGAGTGCGGCGATCCGCGACAACGAGTCGATCATGGCTGGGCACCCCGGGAGACGGTGAGGGACTCGTAGAGGTCGTCCAGCGACGGGCGCCGGACGTCGATCTCGTGGACCGGGCCGCCGATCGCACCGAGCAGCTCGACCAGGGCCGCAGCCGGATCGGTGGTGCGGACCGACACGGCGGGACCGGCGCCGGCCAGCACCCGCACCTCGCTCGGCAGGCCGCTGAGCAGCTCTGACGACGTACCGCGGGCAATTATTCGTCCTCTGTCGGCGACCGCGACCGAAGCGCCCAGCTCAGCCAGCTCGGGCAGGTAGTGGGTGGTGTAGAGGACGGCGCAGCCGTCGGCGGCGCGGCGGCGCAGGGCCGTGAGCAGCGACTGCCGGGTCTGCGGGTCGGCCCCGGCGGTCGGCTCGTCCATCACCAGCAGGCGCGGGCGGTGCAGCATCGCGATCGCCGCCTGCACCCGCCGCTGCTGCCCGCCGGAGAGCAGCCCGGCGCGACGATCGAGGAAGTCGCCGAGCATCAGGTCCGCGATGACCTCGTCGGCCGCGGCGGTCAGCGCACGGCGGCGCAGCCCGGCGAGTGTGCCGAAGAGCCGCAGGTGCTCGCGGGCGGTGGCGCTCGGGTAGAGCGCGAGGTGTTGCGGCGCGACGCCGATCTCGCCGCGGGCGACGGTGGTGACCGTGCCGGCGTCGGGCCGGATCAGCCCGGCGAGCACGTCCGCGAAGGTCGATTTCCCGGCGCCGTTGTGCCCGACCAGCCCGGCGATCTCGCCGGGGGCGACGTCGAGCGTGAATCCGTCCAGGGCGCGGACCGCGCCGTACCGCTTGATCAGGTTTTCCGCGTGGAGCATTCCGGCCTCCGGTCTACAGCGTAGACTGATGGTCTACACCGTAGACTGATCGGGTGCGGAAACTCAAGGACGCCCGTCGGCCGGAGATCCTGGACGCCACGCTGGAGATCGTCGCGGAGCGTGGCCTCGACGCGATCTCGATGCGCTCGGTCGCGCAGCGGCTCGGCCTCACCCCGATGGCGCTCTACGGCTATTTCCGCAGCAAGGAGGAGCTGCTCGACGCGGTCCTGGGCCGTCTGCTGACGGAGGTCCCGCTTCCTCCGGAAGGCGCCCCCTGGCGGGAGGTGCTGACCCATTTGGCGTACGGGATGAGAGCCGTCGCCCAGCGCCACCCCACGGTGCTCCCCCTGGTCCTGACCCGCCCCGGGATCAGCCCGGGCGCGCTGCGCCTGATCGACCGGATCTATCAGGCGCTGCTGACGGCCGGCGTGCCCCCGGGTGAGGTGCCACGGCTGGAGCGCTCGCTGAGCACGTTCGTCATCGGTCACGTGCTGTCCGAGGTCAGCGGCCGGTTCAGCCTCGGCACCCTGGATCCGTCGGCGCGGCGCGCGCAACTGCCGCCCGAGGAGTTGCCCGGCCATGACGCGCTGGCCGCGGTGCTGGACGGGCCGGTCGACTCCGAGGCGGAGTTCCGGGCGAACCTGGACGACGTGTTCGTGATGGTGGAGAGCAGGGTCGCCCGGTGAGCGAGGCGTTCGTGCTGCTCAAGCCCGACTGCCTGCGCGACGGGCGGGCAC
>KL571537.1:9050-9643 GCA_000715855.1 Actinoplanes liguriensis | reverse complement strand
TCAGAGATGTGTATAAGAGACAGAATGGGATCTGAGCGTGGACGACGTGCGTTTTCTGTGGTCGGAGTACACCGACGTGTCGCACCCGCTGATGCGCGCCTTCCTCGATCGATACCTGTGCGACGGCCCCTCCGAGGCGTGGCTGGTGACCGGCCCGGACGCGTTCGAGGCCGCCCGCCGGGTGAAGCGCGCGATCCGCTCCCGGTACGCCAACGGCCCGTTCGCGAACCTGGTGCACACCGCCGAGCAGCGGGGCGAGCTCGCCCGGCAGGGTGATCATCTGTTCGGCGGGCAGGCCGGCTGGGAGCACGAGCCGGTGGTGAGCAAGCCGCGCCCGGCCGGCCGGGACTTCCGCTCCGACGTCGACGTCCCGCGCCTGGTCGACGAGTTGTGGCAGTCGTTGCGGCTCGACGATCCGCCGGCGCCCGCGCCGTATCGTCTGGAGGGCCGGGCCACCGACGTCCTGCACCTCGGCTCCGACCCCGCGCACTCGCTGGACTCGGCGGTCACCGCGGTCTGGTCCGCGCTGCCCGGCATCGCCGTCGGTCACGCCGTCGCCCTGGTGCTCCACGCGGGCCGGGCCGGCGGGTGCG
>KL571537.1:5926-8817 GCA_000715855.1 Actinoplanes liguriensis | reverse complement strand
GGCGGGCGGTCGAGCGCGGGCGGCGCGCGCTGCTCGATCACGGGTACACCGCCTGCTTCACCGCATCTGCCCACGGCGAGCACCACTTCTCCACACCCGGTCCCTAGCGTCCAGGGACATGCGCGTGACGATGATCCTCCCGGCGCTGACCGAAGCGACCAGCCCGCTGTTCCGGCCGATCAAGTACTCGTTGTTCCCGCCGCTGGGGCTCGCCACCCTCGCCGGTTACCTGGGCGGGGACGACGAGGTGCGGATCCTCGACGAGCACGTGGAGCCGATCGACGCGTTCGTGGCCGGCGACCACCCCGACATCGTGGTGATCCAGGTGTACATCACCTCGGCGCGGCGCAGCTACGAGCTGGCCGACGCCTACCGGGCGCGGGGTGTCTTCGTGGCGCTCGGCGGCCTGCACGTGACGTCCCTGCCGGACGAGGCGGCCGCGCACGCCGACGCGATCTTCCTCGGGCCGGGCGAGGACACCTGGCCGCGGTTCCTCGACGACTTCCGCCGCGGCGAACCCGCCGGACGGTACGTGTCGACCGAGCGCACCCTGGCCGGTCTGCCCCCGGTGCGGCGGGATCTGATCAGGCGCGAGCGGTATCTCGTACCCAATTCGATCGTGGTTTCCCGGGGTTGCCCCCACCACTGCGACTTCTGCTACAAGGACGCGTTCTTCGAGGGCGGCCGGAGTTTCTACACCCAGCTCGTCGACGACGCCCTCGCGGAGATCGACCGCCTGCCCGGCCGGCATCTGTACTTCCTCGACGACCATCTGCTCGGCAACCGCCGGTTCGCCGAGGCACTGTTCGACGGCATGGCCGGGATGAACCGGGTCTGGCAGGCCGCGAGCACCGTCGACGCGCTGCTGGCGCCCGGTCTGCTGGAGCGGGCGGTGGAGGCCGGGATGCGCAGCGTCTTCGTCGGCTTCGAGACGATCAACGCCGGGAACCTGGCCGCGCAGCGCAAACGGCAGAACATCAACCGCAGCTACGCGGACGTGGCCCGGCGCGTGCACGACGCCGGCGCGATGATCAACGCGAGTTTCGTCTTCGGGATGGACGACGACACCCCGGACGTCTTCGACCGGACCGTGGACTGGGCGGTGGGCGCGGGCCTGGAGACCGCCACGTTCCACATCATGACGCCGTATCCGGGGACGGCGCTGTTCCGCCGGATGGAGGCGGCCGGCCGGATCGTGCACCGCGACTGGGACCGCTACGACACCCGCACCGTGGTCTTCCGCCCGGCCGGCCTGACGCCGGAGCAACTGGAGGACGGCTACTGGCGCGCGTACCGGGACTTCTACCGCTGGCCGGCGATCTGGCGTGGCGCGAAGGACAAGCCGCTGCCGAACCGGTTGCGGCACCTCGCGTACGCGGGTGGCTGGAAGAAGTTCGAGCCGCTCTGGGACGCGCTGATCCGCTCCCGGCAGGTGTTGCGCGCGCTGCCCCTGCTGGAGACGGCGCTCGGCCTGCGCCGTCAGGAGCGCCGGGAACGCGCCCGGGTCCCGTGACGCAGCAGCCGGTCGCTGCGCGGGCCGCGGCGCGACGGGCGGGCCGGGCGGGCGCCGGCCTGCGGGAAGACGAACCGCTTGAACGCCCACAACCGGAACGCCATCGCGAGCAGGGTGCCGAGGATGTTGCCGCTGACGAAGTCGGCGACCTCCTGCACGGTCCGGCTGACGTCCGGCACCTCGAGGTCCAGCACGTACCGGGAGATCACGAGCGGGACCAGGTTGAGACCGATACCGATCGCGCTGACCGCGAAGAAGAGCGCGGCCTCGTGGTGCTGCTCGCGGCCGCCGCGGCTGCGGAACGACCATTCGCGGTTCAGCACGTACGACAGGATGGTGGCCACAATCGTGGCGATCGCCAGCGCGGTGACCGGTTTGTCGTGCAGCACGGTCAGCTTCAACAGGTAGTTGACGGCGATCGTGGCGACGAAGCAGATCCCGCCCACTACCAGGAATTTAGCCGCTTCGTGGTGCTTTTCCCACAATCGCCTCAGCCACATCCGCGGGAGTTTATTCGGTCGACCTGGATCATGCGCAAGTGGAAAAGTCCGCGGGATGGACCTGGTGCGCGGCGCCCTCGACGATCATCACTACACCGTGCTCACCCCGGAGGGCTGGACCCGCGAGGAACGGTTGCCGCTGATCCTGGTGCTGCACGGGGCGAACTCCTCCGCGGAGGTGCTCACGATGATGCAACCGATCATCGATTTTCCCCGTACGGTCGTGGCCTGCATCTCCACTCCGACAGTCGGCGGTTTCTACCGGGGCCGGTGGGAGCGCCTGGTCGCCGACGAGTTCCCCGCACACCTTGCCCGGGAGTTCGGCACCGGCCCGATCGCGCTCCTCGGCAGCTCGATGGGTGGTTACGGGGCGTTGCGGATCGCCTTCGCCGACCCGGGACGGTTCACCGCCGTGGCCGCGGTGTCACCGGCGCTGCTGACCGAGGATCCGCGGCCGCGCAACACGCTGAGCGTGCTCGGGCAGTTCGCCGCGGAGATGGGACCGGAGGACACGATCACGCACCGGCTGCGCGCCAACGCCGACGCGATCCGCGCGAGCGGCCTGCCGATCCTGCTGCGCTGCGGCGACCGGGACGTGTTCGCCATGCACGACGGCGCCGAGCGGCTGCACCGGGAGCTGTGGGATCTCGACATCGCCCACGACTATCACCTGGTACGCGACGCGGATCACCTCGGGCCGGAAGCCGTCGACTCGCTGCGGGCGGCGTTCGCCTTCGTGAGCGCCACGGATCCGGACCGCACTCTCGACGAGGAGTGGCTGGCCTGGGCGGCGGCCGGCAGGCAGGGTGATCCGCCCCGGTTCGACGCGTTCGGCCCGTCCGCGTCGACCGCACTGCGCGTCATGATGGCCGACGAAC
>KL571537.1:3461-5678 GCA_000715855.1 Actinoplanes liguriensis | reverse complement strand
GCATGACGCCGGAACTCGGCCGGGCCCTGGGCTTGGGCATGACGCCGGAACTCGGCCGGGCCCTGGGTATCCGGGCATGACGCCGGAACTCGCGCGGGCCCTTGTCGACGACCAGTTCCCGCAGTGGCGCGAACTGCCCCTGGAACGCGTCGGCGTGCACGGCACGGTCAACGCGGTCTTCCGTCTCGGCGACCGCCTGACCGCCCGCTTCCCGATGCGGGACCAGGACCTCGACGCCGAGGCCGCGGCCGCCCGCGAGTTGCTCGGGGCGACCCGCTTCGCCACCCCGGAGCCGGTCGCGACGGGTGCGCCCGGCCCCGGCTTCCCGCGCCGGTGGGCCGTGCAGACCTGGCTGCCCGGCACACCGCCGGACGTCGGCGGACCGTCGCTCGCCGCCGACCTCGCCGAGTTCATTCGCGGTGTACGGGCCCTGGACACCCGCGGCCGCCCGTTCCGCGGCGAGGGTCGCGGCGGTCACCTGCCCGACCACGACGCGTGGCTGGAGACCTGCTTCCGGGAGAGCGAGGGCCTGCTCGACGTCGCGCCCCTGCGCCGCCTCTGGGCCGAGTTGCGCGAGCTGCCCCGCGAGTCCCCGGACGTGATGACCCACGGCGACCTGATCCCCGGCAACCTGCTGTCCGAAGGGGATCACCTCTCGGGCGTCCTCGACGTCGGCGGCCTGGGCCCGGCCGACCCGGCGCTGGACCTGATCTGCGCCTGGCACCTGTTCGACCGGGAGAACCGGGACGTGCTCCGGGTCGCGACCGGGAGCACCGACCTGGACTGGGAACGCGTCCGGGCCTGGGCGTTCCAGCAGGTCATGGGCCTGATCTGGTACTACGTGGAGACCAACCCGCCGATGGCCCGCCTCGGCCGGAGCACCCTGCACCGCATCGTCAGCGGCGACTAGCGCATCCGTGCCGGGAGACGGATCGTGAACGTCGAGCCCAGGCCCGGCTCGCTGGTCGCGCTGACGCTGCCGCCGTGGTCCTCGACGATGCGCCGGGCGATGGTCAGCCCCAGCCCGGAACCGCCGGTGGCCCGCTGCCGGGCCGGGTCGGCGCGCCAGAACCGGTCGAACACCCGGGACACCTCGGAGGCGGTCATCCCGACCCCGGTGTCGGTCACGCTCAGGATCGCGGTGAGCGGGTCGCGCCGCACCCGCACCTCGATCCGCCCGCCCGCGTCGGTGTAGCGGATCGCGTTGCTGAGCAGGTTGCCGAGCACCTGGCGGATGCGGCCGGGGTCGGCGTGCACCTCGACCGGCTCGGACGCGTCGAGGACGATCTCCAGCCCGGCGTTGGCGGCGTTCGCGCGGTGCGCGGTGACCGCGTTGTCGGCCAGCTCGGACAGGTCCAGCGGTTCCGGGTGGTACGCCAGGTCACCCGCCTCGGCCAGCGCCAGGTACTGCAGGTCGTCGAGGATCCGGCGGGTCAGCAGCGTCTCCTCGTGCAGGGAGTCGAACAGCTCGGGGGTCGGCTCGATCACCCCGTCCGCCAGGCCCTCCAGGTAGCCGCGCAGGTTCGACAGCGGGGTGCGCAGCTCGTGCGCGACGTCGGCGACCAGCCGGCGCTGCCGCTCCTCGCTGCGCTGCATCGCCTCGGCCATCGCGTTGAACGACGACGACAGGAACGACAGCTCGTCCTTGCCGTGGGTCGCCACCCGCACGTCCAGCTGACCGGCGGCCAGCTGCAGCGACGCGCCGGTCAGCGCCCGCACCGGACGGCTGATCCGCCGGGCGATCCAGGCCGTGCCGATCGCCGCGGCCAGCAGCAGGCCGGCCGCGCCGAAGACGCCCGGCTGACGAAGGCCGCCGAGATCGATCTGCCCGGCGCCGAAGAAGACCCGGACCGGCAGCGCGGCGGTGCTGGAGACGGCCTGGGTGAACTCGGACGGCAGGCACTGGCTCCAGTAGTCGCTCGGCTGCACCCGGCACTGCGCGATCTCCCGCCACCACTCGTCGAGCCAGACGGTGTCGGCATAGACCTTGGCCCGGCCGTCCTCCGCGCACGCCGGGGCGGCCGCGAGTTGCTGCGGGGTGAGGTAGGGCGAGGAGAGCATGCCCAGCGCCGGGGTGCTCAGCAGGTGCCGGTCGTACCCGCACCGGGCCGCGACCAGGGCGGCCCGGTACTGCACGGCCTGGAAGAACGCCTGCGCCTCCGGTACGGTCAGCCCGGACCGGCCGGCCGGGGAGGCGAAGACCGCCGCCGGCAGCGG
>KL571537.1:2516-3217 GCA_000715855.1 Actinoplanes liguriensis | reverse complement strand
CCGGCTCGGCAGCAGCCGGGACGGCACGGGGAAGATGCCGGGGTTCTTGCGCCACAGCGCCGCCGCCCGCTCCGTCGCCGCGTCCACGGAGGGCGCGCCGGTGGCCGGGGTGGCGCTCGGCGCGTCGACCTGGCGCTGGATCTCCTCGTCGAGCTCCGGATAGGGGTCGATCGAGGTGTAGCTCGTCTGGATCGGCCCGACCGCCGCACCGCGCATGACGTCCGAGTCGGTCAGCACCTCCCCGTCGGTCTCGACGCGGATGTGCAGGCTGGTGCGCCGGGACAGGTCGTCGACGACCCGGTCGATGCCGTTCCACCGGCCGTTGGTCACGCCGAACTGCCGGATCGCGCTGTTGATCTCCGCTTCGTGCTTCTCCCTGGTGGCATCGAGCCGGGAGACCTCCCGGGTGGTGAGGCTGAGCGTGAGCCAGGCGGTCGCGCCGATCGCGGTGCCGGCCACGATCAGGACCAGCAGGAAGATCCGCAGCCGGAAGCTCACCGCTCGCCCATCCGGTAACCGCGGCCGTACACCGTCTGCACGTAGCGCGGCTCGGCCGGGTTCGCCTCGATCTTGCGGCGCAGGTTGACCACGTGAGCGTCGACGGTGCGCTCCGAGACGTCGTTCTCGAACCCGAACGTCTTGTCGATGATCTGTCCGCGAGTGAACACCCGGCCCGGCTCGCGGGCGAGCAGCTCCAGGAT
>KL571537.1:0-2284 GCA_000715855.1 Actinoplanes liguriensis | reverse complement strand
CAGCTCCAGGATCGCGAACTCCTTCGCGGTCAGCCGCACCGCGGTGCCGCCGACCCGCACCTCGAAGCGGGGCGCGTCCACCTCCAGCTCGCCGACCCGCAGCACCTCACGGTTCTCCGTGCCGTGCACCCGGCGCAGCAGGGCGCGGACCCGGGCGGTCAGCTCGCGCGGGCTGACCGGCTTGGCCAGGTAGTCGTCGGCGCCGATGTCCAGGCCGAGCAGCATGTCGCTCTCCGCGGACCGGGCGGTGACCAGCAGGATCGCCACGCCGGCCAGGCCCGGGTCCGGGTCGGCGCGCAGGATCCGGCACACGTCGAGGCCGTCGACCAGCGGCATCATCACGTCCAGGACCAGCAGGTCGGGGCGTCGCGCCCGGGTCTGCTCCAGGGCCGCGCGGCCGTCGCCGACGGTAAGCACCTGGTGCCCCTCCCGCTCCAGGTAGAGCCGGATGAGCTGGGCGTGCTTCGGGTCGTCGTCGGCGACAAGGATGCGCGCGGTCACGGCTCGCATTCTGGCCCAGCGGGTCCAGGGGGCTCAATAAATGTGCGAATCCTGTGAAGCCGCGATCGTCATGGCATTTACCAAGATCAAAATCCCAAGAGCCGATTGCCCGTACGCCCGTCAGCGTCACCGGCGCGGCCACCGCCCGGCACCGGGCGCGCTCAGTCGCCCTTCGGATGCAGGGCGCCGACCAGACTTTCCAGCTCGGGAATCTTCTCCGCCTGTGACAGCGAGGCCTCCAGGACCCGGTCGTGGGTCGGCCGGGCGGCGGCGAGCAGCTCCTGCCCGGCCGGGGTGAGCTCGGTGTAGATGCCGCGGCGGTCGTCGGCGCAGAGGATCCGGGTGAGCAGGCCCCGATCCTCCAGGCGGGTGACCAGCCGGGTGGTCGCGCTGCTGGAGAGCGCGGCGGCGCGGGCGAGCTGTTGCATGCGCATGTGCCAGCCGTCCTGCCGGCTGAGCGCGTCGAGCACGGTGAACTCGACGACCGACAGCCGGTGCCCGGTCTGCAGCTCCTTCTCCAGAGCCGTCTCGATCAGGCCGTGCAGCGCGGCGAGGCGGCGCCAGCCCTGCGCGCGGATCTCCACCGCGTCGTTGCCGATCCCCATGCCCGTCCTCCCGTTGCGGTGGGGCTCACTCTACACCGCCTTGCGCCGGTATAGCGCGTCTGCAACTATTGCGCTCGCCTGATATTGCACACGCTGGAGGAATTCTCGTGCCCATCGCTCTGTACGCCCTGGCGATCGGCGGTTTCGGCATCGGCCTGACCGAATTCGTCATCGCCGGCCTGCTGCCCGAGGTGGCCGCCGACTTCCGGGTCACCGAGGCCGTCGCCGGCGGCCTGATCTCCGGGTACGCCCTGGCGGTCGCCGTCGGGGCGATCGCGCTCACCGCCGCGCTGACCCGGGTGGACCGGCGACGGGCGCTGCTGGCCCTGATGATCCTGTTCATCGCCGGGAACGTGCTGTCGGCGCTCGCCCCCACCTACGGGCTGATGCTGACCGGGCGGATCCTGGCCGCGCTCTGCCACGGCGCGTTCTTCGGCATCGGCTCGGTGGTGGCGACCGACCTGGTCCCGGCGGAGAAGAAGGCCGCGGCCATCTCGGTGATGTTCACCGGCCTGACCGTCGCCAACGTGCTCGGGGTGCCGCTCGGCACGTTCCTGGGGCAGGCCGCGGGGTGGCGCTCGACGTTCTGGGCCATCGCGGCCGTCGGGGTGCTCGCGTTCGCCGGCATCGCCGCCCTCACCCCGCCCACGCCCGCCGCGGCCGGGGCCAGCCCGTTGCGCGAGTTCCGGGTCTTCGCGAACCTGCAGGTGTGGCTGTCGATCCTGGTCACGGTCCTCGGGTTCGGCGGGATGTTCGGGGCGTTCAGCTACCTGGCCTACACGCTCACCGGGGTCAGCGGGTTCTCGGCGGCCACCGTCCCGTGGCTGCTGATCGTCTTCGGGGCCGGGCTGTTCGCCGGCAACCTGCTCGGCGGGCGCGCCGCCGACCGGAACCTCCCGCTGACCCTGGTCGTCCTGCTCGCGGCGCTGGCCACGACCCTCGCGCTGTTCGCCCTGACCGCCGGGAACCAGATCGCGGCGGTCACCGGGCTGCTGCTGATGGGCGGCTTCGGCTTCGGCACGGTCCCCGGCCTGCAGATGCGCATCCTGCGGTACGCCGAGCAGGCCCCCACCCTGGCGTCGGGCGCGAACATCGCCGCCTTCAACGTCGGCAACGCCTTCGGTGCCTACCTGGGCGGCCTCACGATCAGCGCCGGCCTCGGCCCTGTCTCTTATACA
>KL571536.1:5483-6542 GCA_000715855.1 Actinoplanes liguriensis | reverse complement strand
AGCCCAGCACCTGGCCGCCGAGCTGGTCGGGAAGCTGCGCGAGGACCGGATGCCGCTGTCCGCGATCGCGCTCACGCCGGACTCGTCGGCCGTCACCGCGATCAGCAACGACTACGGCTTCGACGAGGTCTTCGCCCGGCAGGTCCGGGCCCACGGGCGACCGGGCGACGTGCTGCTCGTGATGTCCACCAGCGGGCGCAGCCCCAACCTGGTCGCGGCGGTCGAGGCGGCCCGCGGCTGCGGGATGCGCACCTGGGCGATGGTCGGGCCCGGCCCCTCGCCGGTCGGGGACGCCTGCGACGAGGTGCTGCGCTGCCCGTCGCCGGAGTCGCAGGTGGTCCAGGAGCTGCACCTGGTCTCGGTGCACGTGATGTGCGAGTACGTGGATCTGACGCTGCCGCGGGTGCTCGGCGGGGAACCGGAGGGAACCATCGTGGAGAGACCGTTGCTCGTCGTCGTCGGCGACACGCTGCTGGACCGGGACGTCGAAGGATCCGTCCACCGGATCGCGCCGGACGCCCCGGCGCCCGTGCTCGACGAGGAGTCCGTCACCGAACGGCCCGGCGGCGCGGGACTGGCCGCCCTGCTCGCGGCCGGGCACTGCCGGGTCGCGCTGGTCACCGCCCTGGCGGCGGACACCGGCGGAGCCCGGCTGCGCGAGCTGCTCACCGACGCCGGCGTCGAGGTGCACGCCCTGCCGCTGCCCGGGGCCACCCCGCAGAAGATCCGGATGCGCTCGCGGGGGCAGGTGCTGATGCGCCTCGACCGGGGTGGCCCGGCCCAGCCGCCCGGCGACGCGCCGGACGGGCTCCTGGACGTGCTCGGCGCGGCCACGGCGATCCTGGTCAGCGACTACGGGCGCGGGGTGGCCGCGGATCCGGCCGTGCGGGCCGCGCTGCGGGACGCGACCGCGCCGATCGTCTGGGACCCCCATCCGGCCGGCCCGCCGCCGGTGCCCGGCGTGCGCCTGGTGACACCGAACCTGGCCGAGGCGGTGAGATTCACCGGGGACACCGGGAACGGCTCCGGGCTGAGCACCGCCCAGCGCGCCGGGCAGCG
>KL571536.1:3489-5295 GCA_000715855.1 Actinoplanes liguriensis | reverse complement strand
CGCGATCGCGATCACCTGCGGCGCCGGCGGCGCGATCCTCTGCCAGGCCGGACCGACCCCGCTGGTCATCCCCGCACCGGCGGACGCCGGGGACGCCGACACCTGCGGCGCGGGGGACCGGTTCGCGGCCGCCGCGGCGCTGTCGCTGGCGGACGGCGCGCTGGTCTCCGAGGCGGTGCAGGACGCTGTCGAGGCGGCCACCGCGTACGTGCTGGGCGGTGGCGTCACCGCGGCCCTGGCGCCCGAGCCGGAGCCGGTCGCTCCGGTAGCGCCCGAACGGATCGGCGCCGAGGCGGCCGACCGGCTCGCGGCATCGGTCCGCGACCGCGGGGGCGTCGTCGTGGCGACCGGCGGATGCTTCGACCTGCTGCACACCGGCCACCTCGCCACCCTGCGCGCCGCCCGCGGGCTCGGCGACTGCCTCATCGTGTGTCTGAACAGCGACGATTCGGTACGGGGGTTGAAAGGCCCGGATCGTCCCCTGAACTCCGAGACCGACCGCGCGCGCCTGCTCGCCGCGCTGGACTGCGTCGACGCCGTCGTGGTCTTCGACGAGCCGACGCCCGAGGCGGTGCTCGCCCGGCTGCGCCCGGACGTCTGGGTCAAGGGTGGCGACTACGCGGAGCTGCCCGAGGCGGAGCTCGTCAAACGGTGGGACGGCCAGACCGTGATCGTGCCCTACCTGGACGGCCGGTCCACCACCCGCACCATTGCCGCGGCCCAGGCCGCCACGACCAGCGGAAGGTAACCATGGACACAGTCATCGTCACCGGAGGATCGAGCGGCCTCGGCGCCGCGGTGGTCGGCGCCGTGATCGAGGCCGGCGGACGGCCGTTCGTCATCGACCGGCAGGCGCCCGCGGACGACAAGGTGCCCTGGATCGAGTGCGACCTGGCCGACACGCGCGCCGCCGAACAGGCCACCCGCAAGGCGATCGAGCAGGCCGGGGGAAGCCTGGACGGGGTGGTGACCGCGGCCGGTTTCGACGTGCCGGGCGCCCTTGACGACGTACCGGGGGAGGTCTGGGATCGGATCGTCGCCGTTGATCTTCTGGCGACCGCGGCGGTGATCCGGGCGGCGTTGCCCGCGCTCAAGGAATCGCACGGGGGCGTGGTCACGATCGCGTCGACGCTCGGCATCAAGGCGGTGTCCGAGGCGACCGCCTACTGCGCGGCGAAGTTCGGCGTCGTCGGCTTCACCCGGGCGCTCGCGGCCGAGCTCGCCGGCCAGGTCGGCGTCACGCTGATCATTCCGGGCGGGATGCGGACCAAGTTCTTCGACGAGCGGGAGGAACGCTACAAGCCGGGGCCGGACGCGAAACTCAACGATCCCGGCAACGTCGCGGAGGCGATCCTGTTCGCGCTGCGGCAACCGGCCGGGTGCGCCGTGCGGGAGCTGGTGATCGCCGGGGAGACGGAGACGTCCTACCCGTGATCCTGGTCCTGCGTGCGCTCGGCGTGGGCGATCTGGCCACCGGGGTGCCGGCGGTGCGCGCCCTGCGTGCCGCGTTCCCCGGCGAGCCGCTGGCCCTCGCCGCGCCGGCCTGGCTGACGCACGGCAGCGGCCCGCAGTCGCACCTGCTGCTGCAGAGCGCCCGGCCGGGGAAGATGTGGGCGTTCCGGAGCCCGGCGGGCAACCACCCCGACGGGCCGGGCTGGTCGGATCGGGAACACGAGGTCCGGCGCTGGTGCCGCATGCTGGAGTACTACGGCGTCGCCGCGGACCCCTCGGACCTGGCGCTCGCGGTCCCGCCCGGCCCGGCGCCGCACGGGGTGACGATCTGTCTCTTATACACATCTCTGAGCG
>KL571536.1:0-3222 GCA_000715855.1 Actinoplanes liguriensis | reverse complement strand
CGCCCGCCTGGTGGTCAGCGGCGACACCGGGGTCTCGCACCTGGCCACCGCCTACGGCACGCCGTCGGTCACGCTGTTCGGGCCGATGTCGCCGGCCTACTGGGGACCGCCGCCGGACCGGCCGCGGCACCAGGTGATCTGGCACGGGTCCCGCAGCACGCGCGGCGACCTGCCCGGGCCCGAGACGCACCCCGCGCTGCTGTCGGTCTCCACCGGCGAAGTCCTTTCCGCCGCCGAGCGGGCTTTGTCGGGATTACCCTAGGCGGCATGGCCCCCGCCGACGCCACCGCGACGCGGGACTGGCGCGGCCACATCATCGTCTGCGGGCTCGACGACGTCGGGCTGCGGACCGTCGAGCAGCTCTACCACGCCGGCGTGCGGGTCGTCGTGGTCGAGGACATCGCGGACCCGCGCCTGGTCCGGGTCGTCCGCGGCTGGGGCGTGCCGGTCGTGGTCGGCAGCCCACGCCTGCAGGAGACCCTGGACGAGGCCGGGCTGCCCGGCGCGGTCGCGGTGATCTGCGTGCTCGCCGACGACCTGCACACCCTCGAGGCGGCGCTGCTGATGCGGGAGCTGCGCGAGGACGTCCGCGTGGTGGTCCAGCTGCGGAACCCGGCGGTGGGCCGCGCGCTGTCCGCGATGCAGGTGGCCGTCCTCGACGTGGCCGGGCTCTCCGCGCCGTCCGTGGTCGAGGCCTGCCTGCGGACCGGCACCCACGAGCTGGACCTGGACGGGCAGCCGTTCGTCGCGGCGCAGGTGGTCGTGGACGAGGGCGGCACCCTGCGATCGCGGTACGGGTCGCTCGCGCCGCTCGCCGTCACCCCCGGCGACGGCGGTGAGGTGGTGATCTGTCCCGGACGTGACCATCCGATCCGGGCCGGCGACCGGGTGACCCTGCTCGGCACCCCGGAGGAGCTGGCCGCGGCGCGGGTGGTCGACGGGGAGGGCACCCCGGCCGACGCCGGGCCGGGGCGGTGGGCGCGCTGGACAGAGCTGGCCGGGTCGGTGCTGCGGGCGCTGGACAGACGGATCGCGTACGCGCTCGTCGCCCTGATCACGCTGCTCAACGCGTCCGTCGTGGTGCTGCAGCTCGGCTACCGCGAGCCGGACGGCACCCGGATGACGCTGCTGGACGCGCTCTACTTCTCGGTCGAGTCGATCGCCACCGTCGGCTACGGCGACTACAACTTCCGCGACCAGCGGCCCTGGCTGCGGATGTTCGCGATCGCCCTGATGATCATCGGGGCGTGCTTCGCGGCGACGTTCATCGCGCTGCTCACCAACGTGCTGGTCTCCATCAAGATCCAGGAGGCGCTCGGGAACCGCCTGCTCGACCGGCTCTCCGACCACGTCATCGTCATCGGGATCGGCTCGGTCGGTGCGCGGGTCGTCGAACGGCTGCGTGCGGCCGGCACCGAGGTGGTCGTCATCGAATCCGACGAGAACAACCGGTACGTCGACGAGGTGCGCGACAGCGGTGTGCCGGTGGTCATCGCGGACGCGACGCTGGGCCGCACCCTGGAACGCGTGCAACTCGGGTCGGCCCGCGCGGTCGCCGTCATGACCAGCGACGACCTGGTGAACCTGGAGACCGGGCTGGCGGTGAAGGACCGCCTCGGGGACCGGTGGGGCTCGGTGCCGGTCGTGCTGCGGCTCTTCGACCGTACGCTGGCCGACACCGTCGAGCACACGCTGAGCCTGGGCGTGACCCGGTCCACCGCGGCGCTCGCGGCGCCCTGGTTCGTCGGGGCGGCGCTCGGCCTGGACGTGCTGGCCACCTTCTACGTCGGAGCGCAGCTGATGCTGGTCGGGCGGTTGACCGTGGCGCCCGGGGGAGGGCTCGACGGGCTGGCCATGCAAGACCTTTCCGCGCGTACGAGGGTGGTGGCGATCCGGCGGGCGACCGGGCTGGAACATCCGCCTCGGCGGGACACGCGGTTCGCGGCCGGGGATCAGGCGTTTCTGATCGGGCCGTATGAGGAGCTGCTTCAGGTGTTGCGGCGGGATGCGCTCTCGACCGCTGAGCTGGATCCGGGGGGTCCGGCGGCCCCTGCTGTTCCGGCGGCTCCGGGCGTCCCGGCTGTTCCTTCGGTCCCGGCTGTTCCGCCGGTTCCGGGCGTTTCGGCTGTTCCTTCGGTCCCGGCTGTTCCGGCGGCCGGGGAAAATGTCGTACCCCGCGGATAGGTTCCTCCTGACTGAAGCGAGCGTGTCAGGAGGGCCGATGTTCCGGCAGGGCGATGTGCTGATCATCCCGGTTGACCAGGGCGAGCTGCCCGCGTGCGCGCCGGTTCCCCGCGACCGGCGCGGCCGGATGGTGCTGGCCCGCGGGGAGGCGACCGGCCATGCGCACGTGGTCGGCGGGCCGGGCGTCCAGCTGCTCGCCGACCTCGACGATCCGGAGCGGATGTTCGTCGAGGTGCCGGCGCACGGGCGGGTCTCGCACGAGGAGCACGGGCCGATCCCGCTGCCCGCCGGGCACTACCGGGTGGTCCGCCAGCGGGAATACGTGCCGGGCTCGTTCCGCCCGGTCGCGGACTGAGGGGCCTGCGGTGAGAGTTTCCCGTGGTCGCGAGCGGAGGGGGCCTGCGGTGAGATTTTCCTGTGGTCGCGAGCGGAGGGGGCCGGCGGTGAGAGTGACCCATGGTCGCGGGTTGAGGGGGAGCGGGCTGTGAGACTGACTCACGAGCAGGAGGCGATGGCCGCGGCCGTCGAGGATCAGTGGCTGGCGGCGGCAGTCGAGACCGGGCCGGGTGACCGGGGCGCGGCGGAGGCGGGGGTGCGGGAGGCCTATCGGCTGGCCGGGCTTCCCGCCCCGGAGCGGATCTACTGGGTCGGGTCGCCGCGGGCCGGGGCCGCTGCGATGGCGCTGCTCTCCGGTGACCTCGTCGATGACCTCGGCGCGGGCCACCCCGGCGCGGGCCACCCCGGCGCGGGCCACCCTGGCGCGGGCCACCTCGGGGCGGACCAGCTCGGGGCGGACCAGGTCGGCGCGGACCGGCTCGGCGCGGACCAGGTCGGCATCGGCCACCTTGCGGCAGGGTCGGGCTGGCTCGCTGAGGTGGCCGGTGAGCTGCGGCGGCAGGGGTGGGTTCCGGGCGAGAGCGCCGGGTCGTCGGTGCGGCGCCGGGTGCGGACCGAGCCGTGGGCCGCCGCGCGGAAGGCGGCCGTGGTGGCGCTCGGGTCCGATGGATGGGCGCAGCTCAGCCTGTCTCTTATACACAT
>KL571535.1:4775-5110 GCA_000715855.1 Actinoplanes liguriensis | reverse complement strand
AGCCGATGGAGAGCGAGCCGATCCAGCCACCGACGAAGTGGACGCCGACCACGTCGAGCGAGTCGTCGTAGCCCAGCTTGTACTTCAGGCCGACGGCCAGGGCGCAGACCACACCGGCGATCAGACCGAGCACCACGGCCGGCAGCGGGGCGATGAAGCCACAGGCCGGGGTGATGGCGACCAGGCCGGCGACGGCGCCGGAGGAGGCGCCGACCAGGGTGGGCTTGCGGTCCCGGATCCACTCGACGGCGACCCAGCCGACCAGCGCCGCGGCGGTGGCGAGCTGAGTGTTGACGAACGCGACACCGGTGACGCTGTCGACGGTCAGCTCGGAG
>KL571535.1:1280-4543 GCA_000715855.1 Actinoplanes liguriensis | reverse complement strand
CCGGCGTTGAAGCCGAACCAGCCGAACCAGAGCAGACCGGCACCGAGGGCGACGAACGGGACGTTGTGCGGGCGCATGTTCTCCCGCGGCCAGCCGACCCGCTTGCCGAGCACCAGGATCACACCGAGCGCGGCCGCGCCGGCGTTGATGTGGACCGCGGTGCCACCGGCGAAGTCCAGCGCGTGGAGCTTGGCGCCGATCCAGCCGCCGCCCCAGACCCAGTGCGCGACCGGGACGTAGACCAGGGTGAACCAGCCGGCCGCGAAGAGCACCCAGCCGCCGAACTTGAGGCGGTCCGAGAGCGCGCCGCTGATCAGGGCGACCGTGATGATCGCGAACATCATCTGGAACGCCATGAAGACGTACACCGGGATCTTGGTGGTGCCCCAGAGGTCGCCGGCCCAGCTGATGTCGGTGCCGCCGTACTGGGTGAGGTTGCCGATGACGTTGTTCAGGCTCGCGTTGCCGCTGGCGCCGAACGAAAGACTGAAGCCGTAGAGCGCCCACAGAATCGAGATGATCCCGATGCTGGAGAAGCTCATCATCATCATGTTCAGGGTGCCCTTGGACCGGTTGAGGCCACCGTAGAAGAGCGCCAAGCCGGGGGTCATGAGCAAAACGAGCGCAGACGACAGGAGCAACCAGGCGGTATTGCCGGTATCGATCTCCACGCTGCCTCCTCTCGGAATAGGTGTCTCTCAACACGCGACCGAGGAGGGCAGCATCGCCGTGTCGGCCGGTTCGACGCAGACTGTGTCGGCTGGCTGTTTCGAGCACGGTCTACGCGCGATTTCCGGCGCGTCACGGGTTGTTTCCGACGTGTGAAGAAACTCTCACAACGTCATGATCAGCGGTGAATCAACGGAGTGCGTACTCCAGGGTGTGCCGCTCGTAGTCCAGCAGGCGCAGATCACGCATCGGCCGTCGTAGATGGCCTTTGTGCACGATCCGGACGAATGCCGGGTCGCCCGCGGCGGCCATCCGGCGGATGCCCTCGACGTGGTCGACGATCCGTTTCCTTATGGTGCGCACGAGGCGATGCCGATCACGCGGGATCAATCCGTACGCGTCGGCGAACAGCCGCAGCCGGCGCGGCCGGTTCGGACGCTTCCAGCCCAGCGTGTACGAATCGCGGTCGCTGAACAGCGGCACCCAGGTCCACGCCGCGTACGCCACGTCGTAGATCCGCGAGCCGGGCGAGGCCAGGTCGAAGTCGATCAGGGCGAGCGTGCCGTCCGGCCGCCAGACCACGTTGTGCGGGGCCGCGTCGTGGTGACAGATCACCTCGGTGTCCGGCGGGGGCGGGCCGAACGAGCGCCAGACCGCGCCGGGCGGGGGCACGAAACCGTACTGCGCGTCGTGGAACATCCGCAGCATGGTCGCGACCGTGACCAGCGCTTCCTCGGTCACCCAGTGCGGGGCCAGCGGATATTCGCCGCACTCGCCGTCCAGATAGGTGAGGACCTCGCGGCCCTTCTCGTCCATGCCCAGCGCGCTGGGCGAGCCGGTGAACCCGACCCGCTCCAGATGGTTGAGCAGCGCGTGGACGGCGGGCGTCCACGGTCCGGCGTTACGCCGGACCGTGTCACCGATCCGGGACACCGTGCTGACGTTGCCACCGTGCAGCGGTATCTCGCGCAGCGGCTCCTGCGTCACCCACAGCCTCCCTGATACTTCCCCGTAACGGCTCTGCCGGCCCCGCGGCGGAAAACCTATGTAACTTCGTTGAAAAAGAGCCTACGCGGTCTCGCCCAGAAGGGCCTCGACGAAGGCCGCCGGCTCGAACGGCGCCAGGTCGTCCGGCCCCTCGCCGAGACCCACGAGCTTCACCGGAATGCCCAGTTTGCGCTGTACGGCGATGACGATGCCGCCCTTCGCGGTCCCGTCCAGCTTGGTGAGCACCACACCCGTGACGTCCACCACCTCGGTGAAGACGCGCGCCTGCTCCAGCCCGTTCTGCCCGGTCGTGGCGTCCAGCACGAGCAGCGTCTCGTCGACCGGCCCGTGCTTCTCCACCACCCGCTTGACCTTGCCCAGCTCGTCCATCAGGCCGACCTTGTTCTGCAGCCGGCCGGCGGTGTCCACCAGCACGGTGTCGATGCCGGTGTCGATGCCGCGCTTGACCGCGTCGAACGCCACGCTCGCCGGGTCACCGCCCTCCGGGCCGCGGACCGTCTCGGCGCCGACCCGCTCCCCCCAGGTCGCGAGCTGCTCGGCAGCCGCGGCCCGGAACGTGTCGGCCGCGCCGAACAGCACGGTCCGGCCGTCGGCGATCAGCACCCGGCCGATCTTCCCGCAGGTCGTGGTCTTGCCGGCGCCGTTCACGCCGACCACCATCACGACCGCCGGGCGGCCGTCGTGCGGGGTGGTCCGCAGGCTGCGGTCGAGATCCGGCTCGAGCGCCGCCACCAGCTCCTCGGTCAACTGCTCGCGCACCCCGGCCACGGTCCGGGTGCCGAGGATCCGGACCCGCTCCTTGAGCCGCTCGACGATCACCTGGGTGGCCTCGACGCCGACGTCCGCGGAGATCAGGCTGTCCTCGATCTCCTCCCAGTCGTCCTCCTCCAGGTGGTCCCGGGAGAGCACGCTGAGCAGGCCCCGGCCCAGCGCGGTCTGCGAGCGCGCGAGGCGGGCGCGCAGCCGGACCAGGCGGCCCGCGGTCGGCTCGGGGGTCTCGAGGACCGGCGGTGCTTCCTCTTCCTCTACCTCCTCGGCTTCCTCCTCGGCGACCGGCGTCTCGACCGGGGCGATGAGGGGAGGCAGCTCCTGGTCCGCGGGCACCTGAGGAACGGCCGGCGGCGGCAGCTCCTTGCGGCGCATCCGGGGCACGACGAGCCCGACCGCGCCCACGACCAGGACGACGAGCAGGATCACTGCGGCGACCACGTATTCCATGCCGAAATCCTGACAGATGAGCCGTCCGGCCGTGGCGTGGGCCACGCACTGGCGATTCCGGGCACTCACCGGGAAGTATGTGGGCACCCCGCGAACCAGCTTGGAAGGCCGGTACCGTCAGTGACCGCGCAATTGCTCATCGGACCACTACTACGCAGGGTCACCGGCGACCGTGCCACCGTCTGGGTGGAGACGAGCGAGTCCGCCACCGTCCGGGTCGAGGCCGAGGGCGGCGCCTCCGGGTCCGCTTCGACCTTTTGCGCGTACGGCCATCATTACGCCCTGATCGTCGTGACCGGCCTGGCGCCGTCGTCGGCCCACGCGTACCGCGTGCTGCTGGGCGACCGTGAGGCTGTCTCTTATACACA
>KL571535.1:0-1071 GCA_000715855.1 Actinoplanes liguriensis | reverse complement strand
GGACGCGTACGCCCGCCGCCTGATGGCCGACCCCGATCACCGTCCGGATCTGCTGGTGCTGCTCGGCGACCAGGTCTACGCCGACGAGACCTCGCACAAGGTGCGCCGGTTCCTGCGCCGCAACCGGCCGGCGGGCCACGACGGGCCGGCCGACCAGGTGGTGACGTTCGAGGAGTACACGAAGCTCTACCTGGAGTCCTGGCGGGACCCCGAGGTGCGCTGGCTGTTCTCCACGGTGCCCAGCGTGATGATCTTCGACGACCACGAGATCATCGACGACTGGAACACCTCGGCGTCCTGGCGTGCCGACATGGCCCGCGAGTCCTGGTGGCAGGAGCGGATCTCGGCCGGGCTCGCGTCGTACTGGGTCTACCAGCACCTGGGCAACCTGGACCCGGACGAACTGGCCGCCGACCCGCTCTACCAGAAGGTGTCCGCCTCCCCGGACGCCACCGACCTGCTGCGCGACTTCGGTCTCCAGGTCGACGATCCGGGCTCGGCGGAGAACACCGACCGGCCGTACCAGTGGAGCTTCGCCCTCGATCTGGGCCGGACCCGCCTGGTGGTGCTGGACAACCGGTGCAACCGCGTCCTCACCCCGGGCGCCCGGGCGATGCTGCCGGCCGCCGAGTGGGACTGGTTCATCACCCAGGCCCACGGCGACTACGACCACCTGGTCGTCGGCTCGTCCCTGCCGTGGCTGATGCCGCCCGCCATCCACCACCTGGAGGCGTGGAACGAGCAGGTGAGCGAGTCCCGCCGGTCGCGACGCTGGGCCGCGTTCGGGGAGAAGGTGCGACGCGCGTTCGACCTGGAGCACTGGGCCGCGTTCGGCAAGTCGTTCACCGCGCTGGGCGAGCTGTTCCGGCGGCTGGGCGAGGGCGGGGTGGGTGCGCCCGGGCACCGGGTCGGCGCGGGCGGGGCCTACGCGGCGCCGGCGTCGATCAGCGTGCTCTCCGGGGACGTGCACCACTCGTACGTGGCCCGGGCCGAGTTCGGGCACGCCATGGCCACCCCGGTCATGCAGCTGACCTGCTCACCGATCCACAACGAGGTGCCGCTGCCGCTGCG
>KL571534.1:10208-10485 GCA_000715855.1 Actinoplanes liguriensis | reverse complement strand
CCGGTCCGCCGGCAGCAGCCCCTGAGCGGCGGCCTCGGCCACCGTCGGCGCCCCGGCGTCCTTGGCGGACAGGATGTGGTCGGCCGGCGCCGGCCACCAGGCCGCGGTCTCGTATCCCGCCGGTGACGTGCTCCACGGCAGGTCCAGCTCGGGGTCGAACGGGTTCAGGTCGATCTGGGTGCCGGGCACGTAGGCCGTCGAGCACAGGTAACCGACGCACGTGTCGTCGGCGAGCGCCAGGAAACCGTGCCCGAGCCCCTCGGCCACGTAGACGCAT
>KL571534.1:8916-9972 GCA_000715855.1 Actinoplanes liguriensis | reverse complement strand
AGGACCGTGCTGTTGTGCCGGCCGAACGTGGGCGAGCCGAGGCGCAGATCGACGACGACGTCGAGGATCGCACCGCGGTGACAGGTCACGATCTTGGCCTGGCCCGGTGGGATGCGCACGCTGTGCAGGCCGCGCAGCACGCCGCGACGCGACACCGAGAAGTTCGTCTGGGCCGGGGTGAACGCATGGCCGGCCGCCTCGGCGAGCAGATCGTGTTTGAACGCCTCGTAGAACGATCCCCGGTCGTCGCAGAGCTGCCGCGGGGTCAGCAGCAGGGCGCCGGGGACCGCGAGCGGGGTGATCTCCATGGCGGCAACGCTAGGCGCGCGGGCTCGAGGACCAGCGGAGCACCGCGACCAGCGGGCCTTGAGCGCGAGTCCAGCGCAGCCTCCCAGGATGGGCCCGGAAGGCAGGCACCACGACCGTGCGACACGGAGGAGCGGCCCGGATGGAGATAGTCGGCAGTGGATTCCTGGCGCATCACTTCCAGGCCATCGCCCACCTGCATCCCCGGGTGGTCGTGCTCGCCGCCGGCGTGAGCGCCACCCGCACGGCGACCACGGCGGCCTACGACCGGGAGGCCGACCTCGTCTACCGCACGGTGCGCGACTGCGTCCGCGACGGGCGGCGCCTGGTGTTCTTCTCCACGGCGGCCTCCGCGATGTACGCCGGGCACGACGCCCCGGGCACGGAGGACGGGCCGGTCTTCCCGGGCACGCCCTACGGCCGGCACAAGCTGGCGATGGAGGCCGTGCTCGAGGCGTCCGGCGTCGCTCACCTGATCGTGCGGCTCTCCCACGTGGTGGGCGCGCACCAGGGGCGGCACCAGCTGGTGCCGGCCCTCACCGCGCAGGTGCGCTCCGGTCTGGTCCGCCTGCACCAGGGCGCCCAGCGGGACCTGATCGACGTGCGCGACACGGTCCGGCTCGTGCACGAGCTGCTGGACCGGGCCACCGACCGGGAATCGGTCAACGTCGCGTCGGGCTGGGCGGTGCCGGTCGAGGAGATCGTCGCGCAGATCGAGGACTGCCTCGGCCTGCGGGCCCGGCGGGAGCT
>KL571534.1:7697-8684 GCA_000715855.1 Actinoplanes liguriensis | reverse complement strand
GGCCCGGCGGGAGCCGGTCGACGAGGCCGGCGCGCCCCCGCACCACATCTCCACCAGCAAACTGTTCCGGCTGGCGCCGGCCGCGACCGCGATGGGATTCGCGCCCGGCTACTACCGCGAGGTGCTGCGGCGCTACCTGTCCGGCGCGTTCGACGAGGCGGGCGCCGTGCCCGCCCCGGTGAGGTCATGACCCCGCGATCGAGGAGGAATGCCGTGCTGGACACCGCCGGACCGGCCGTCGACGACCTGCCGCGCCGGGCGGCGCGGACCGCACCGGACCGGCCGGCGCTGCGCTGGCCGGGCGGTGAGCTCAGCTTCGCGGAGCTGGACGCCGAGGTGACCCGCTGCGCCACTGCGCTGGGTGAACTGACCGGTGAGCCCGGCGCGGTGATCGGCCTGGCGGCCGTCTTCGACCCGGTCTTCGCGATCGGGTACTACGGCATCATCCGCTCGGGCAGCCCGGTGGCCATCATCAACCCGCTCCTGCGCGAGGACGGCCTGGCCCACGTGCTGGCGCTCGCCCGGGCCCGCGCCGTCATCGTGCCGCCGGACGTCGCCGAGCGGATCGCCGCGATCCGGGACCGGCTGCCCGACCTGCGAACGGTCGTCCTCACCCGGCGCGGCCCGGCGGACCCCGCCGGCACGCCGGCCCTCGACGACCTCGTCCGCCGGGCCGCGCCGGCGCTGCCCGCGACCTCCGCGCCCGATCCCGGCGACGTGGCCTGCATCCAGTTCACCAGCGGCACCACCGGCCCGCCGAAGGGAGTGTTGCTCACCCATCGCAATCTGACGGTCAACGCCGCGCAGACCGCCCTCGCGCACCGGCTGGACGCGGAGTCGGTGCTGCTGAACTACCTGCCGTCGTTCCACCCGATGCACCTGAACATCGCCGTGCACGCGATGGCCACACAGGTGCTGTGCACCGACCCGGACGTCACGGACTCGGTGCGCACCGCCGATCGCCACGGCGCCACGCACTACTACAGC
>KL571534.1:7166-7398 GCA_000715855.1 Actinoplanes liguriensis | reverse complement strand
AGATGTGTATAAGAGACAGGACCACGGCGACGCTCGCCGGACACTTCGGCATCCCGGTCGGCCAGGGTTACGGGCTGGCCGAGACCTCCCCGTCGACCCACTTCGAGCGGCTGGAGCATCCGAAGCCCGGCTCGGCCGGCCCGGTGGTGGCCGGCACCGAATGCCGCATCGTGCTGCTGGACCCCGGCCCGGGAACGGACCGGCCGGACGAGCCGCTGCCGGGGCCGGGAAG
>KL571534.1:3628-6899 GCA_000715855.1 Actinoplanes liguriensis | reverse complement strand
TGCGGCCCGGCTCGCGGCGGTGGGCGAGCCCGGCGAGATCCAGGTGCGTGGCCCGCAGCTCATGAAGGGATACCTCGGACAGCCGGCGACACCGGAGATCGACGCCGACGGCTGGTTCTCGACCGGCGACGTCGGCTACGTCGACGAGGACGGCTACCTCTTCGTCGTCGACCGGCTCAAGGACGTCTTCAAGTGCGACAACTGGCTGGTCTCACCGACCGAGATCGAACGCGTGCTGCTGCGCCATCCGGCAGTGGCCGAATGCGTCGTCGTCGACCATCCCGACCCGTTCAGCGGCGCCGTGGCCTACGGCTTCGTGACCCGCCGGGACGATCGCGCCGACGCCGGCGAGCTCATCGAGTTCGCCAACGCGCAGATGCCCTACTACCAGCATCTACGCCATCTGGAGCTGATGGACCGGATCCCGCGGTCACCCAACGGGAAGATCCAGCGGCGTGACCTGCGCGCGCTGGCTGTCCGGCGGGGCATCGGCCCGTCCACCACGGCATCGACCGACACCAGGGGAGAGAGCATGGTAACGCTGATCAACCGCCTGACCGTCACCGGCGACCAGGAGAAGTTTCTCGGCTTGCTGGCCGAGATCACCGAGCACATGAAGGCCCAGCCGGGCTTCCTCTCGCACCAGCTCTACCGTTCGCAGCGCAACGACGGCTCCTTCGTCGAGATCGCCGAGTGGGACAACGCGCAGGCGCACCGCGCGGCGATGCAACTACCCGGCTTCTTCGAGAAGGTCAAGCAGCTGCAGTCGATCGCCTCGGCGGAGCCCGACGTGTTCGAGGTCGTCGACGACGGTGTGCCGGCGACCTCCTGACCGGCCACCCCGCCCGTGTGCGGCCCGCGTCAGCGGGCCGCACACTTGTCGTTGCCGGATCAGGACACGAGCTCGGCCAGAACCACGGCGAGCTGCGCCGGGGTGGGCCGGCGGCGTAACTCGTCGCGCAGCACCGTCGCCCGCTCGCGGTACACCGGTTTGCCGATCAGCTCGCCCACCGCGGTCCCGATCGCCTCCGGCGTCGCCTCATGACCGAACAACTGCCGGCCCGCGCCGGCCGCGGCGACCCGCTGACCGTTCGCCGTCTGCTCCGCCGCGAACGTCAGCGCCAGTTGCGGCACCCCCGCGGCGATCGCCGTCATCGTGCTGCCCGCCCCGCCGTGATGCACCACGGCGTCGACGGTCGGCAGCAGCAGATGCAGCGGGAACCGTTCGAGCACCCGCACGTCCGGCGGCAGCTCGCCCAGCGCCGACAGGTCCGCGCGGGTCGCGGTCAGCACGACCTCGACGTCGAGGCCGGCCAGGCCGCGCACGATCTGCGGTCTGTCTCTTATACACATCTGCGGCAGCCGCAACGAGTGCGGCCCGCACGCCGCGCTCAGCGCCGTCGACCAGGACACGCACACGCGCGGCCGGTCCGGGCGGCGCAGCACCCACGGCGGCTGGGCGCCCGGCCCGTTGTACGGCACGTAGCGCACCGGCAGACGGCACGCGCCGGTCGGCGGGGCCAGCGACGCCGGACACGGGTCCACGACGTACGGCACGGTGTCGGGATCGGGTTCACCGGCGCCGTAGCGGGCGAACACGCCACCCAGATCCTCGGAGAACACCCGCAGCCCGGCCGGTTCGCGGGTGCCGACGGGCCCCCACAGGAACAGCACCGCCGGCACCCCGAGCAGCCGGGCTGCCAGCGTCCCCTCCAGGCCCACCGGGTCGTGCACGACGAGATGCGGCGCGAACGCGCGGGCGAAGCCGATCGCCCGCTCCGCGCTACGCCGTGCCGCCTCGGCGAAGCCGGCCCGCGCCCCGCGGTGATACCCGGCGACGTCGAACGCGTCGAGACCGCGCAGCTCCTCGCCGGTCAGCGGATCCAGCGGCAGCCACGGGTAGGGCCAGTCGCCGCGCAGCGCCGCGTGCAGGTTGTGGAACCGGTTCTGCACCAGCACGTCCATGCCCTCGAGGATCGGGACCGGCGTGAGTCCCGCACCGCCGACCGGGCCGACCTGCGACGGCGCGCACATCACCCGCACGTCGTGTCCGGCCGCCTGCAACGCCCACCCGAGCGGCACCATCGCCATGTAGTGGGTCGGCCACGGCGAGACCGAGAAGAGCACCCGCATCCTGGCTCCTTTCCTCGCCACCACCCTGGCCGCCGGGCTTCGAGGCGCTCTCGACCCGGGACGGAACGACGCCGGGCAGTCCACCGGGGCTCCACCGGCCGTCTAATCCGGACCGCGAGCGTGGTGGTGTCGTCTTCACCCCTCTCGCTGACAGTCAGGTGGATGGTCATGGACAGCCCGACACCCCCGGACGTGGCCGCGGTCACCGCCGTACGGGAAATCGCCCTTGCCGCCGGCGCCGCCGCGGCCTTGCGTCTGTCTCTTATACACATGAACACCGACCCGGACACCCTGCGCCGGCTCCTGTGGCTGCTGACCTGCCACGGGGTGTTCGAGGACGCCGGCGACGACCGGTACCGGCACACGCCGTCGTCCCGGCTGCTGCGCGAGGACGCGCCGCGCAGCCTGCGGTACATGGTGCTGTGGGCGACCGAGCCGTGGACCTGGGCGGTCTGGCCGAGGCTGGACGAGGCGGTCCGCAACGGCAAGGGCGTCTTCACCGACACGTTCGGCAAGGAGTTCTTCACCTACCTGCACGAGGACGCGCCCGAGTCGGCCGGGGTGTTCGACCGGGCGATGACCCAGTCGAGCGCCCTGTCCGCGCGGGCGATCGCGGCCGTCCTCGACCTGTCCGGCGCGCGCCGCGTCGCGGACATCGCCGGTGGGCAGGGACTGCTCCTGGCCACGCTCCTCGACCACAACCCGCACCTCGACGGCGTACTGTTCGACCTGCCGGACGGCGGCAGCCTCGCCGGGCGCTGCCGGCTGGCGCCCGGTGACTGCCGGGTGAGCGTCGACGTCGACGCCGACGTGTTCATCCTCAAGAACATCCTGGAGTGGGACGACGAGAGCACCGTGACCGCGCTGCGCAACGTCGCGGGCAGCGCCCGTCCGGGCGATCGGGTCGTGGTCATCGAGAACCTGGTCGACGGCAGTCCGGAGATGCGGTTCACCACCGCCATGGATCTGTTGCTGCTGCTCAACGTCGACGGCAAGAAGCACACCAGGGCAGGGCTGACCGCGCTGGTCGAGCGGGCCGGCCTCCGGGTGGAACGGGTCGCGCCGGTCGGTCCGTACCTGCACCTGATCGACAGCCGGGTCGCCGGCTGAGGCGTGGTCTGTCTCTTATACACATCTC
>KL571534.1:2219-3391 GCA_000715855.1 Actinoplanes liguriensis | reverse complement strand
CCTCCGGCCGTGCCGCTAATCGAGCGTGGCCCGCCCGGCGCGCAGGCCCCGCAGCGTCGTGGCGAGAGACGCCGCGAGCTCGTCACGGACCGCGGCCGGGTCCTCCGGGCCCGCCGGAGCGGGACTCAGCACCACGGAGCGGACCGCCTTCACCGTCACGCCGGCCGGGGTGTCGCTGAGCCGGAACTGCCCGGTCACTGTCGCGAACCGAGGGTCGAGCCCACTGATCTGCTTGTACACGACGACGGTGTCGGGCAGCCCGGTGTGCGCGAACCGGCCGGCACTGTCCGCCGCCGCGTCGAGCAACACCTTGTAGACGGCCGGCAGATCGGCGTCGACGGTCTCGGAGAGGACCTGGCGGACGGTACGCCGTCGCAGCCCGGGCAGGTCCTCGGCGATCTGCGCGGTCTGCCCGAGCTGGCGCGGCACCGCGCGATCGAGGCCGGCCGCCACCCCGGCCAGGACGCCGGGGTCGTCGCCGTCCGCCGTGAAGGTGTGCCGCACGCTGACGGCCGAGCCGGCGTCCCCGCGCGCCTCGATGGTCCACTCGCCGAGCATCCGGGTCAGCGGCGGCTGGGGCCGGTCGTGCTCGAAGGTGATCCGGAGCGCATCCGCGTCCAGCCCGCGGCGCACACGCCAGCCGCGCACCGCACCGCCGTCGACGACCCACCGCTCGATCAGGTCGGTGTCACCCTCGGACCTCAGCACCTCACCGTGCAGGTGCCCGGGGAAGTACAGCGGCTGTCTCTTATACACACACGGGCATACGACAGTCCTCTCCGCGAAATGCTGCGTGTCCCTCACCGTCGCAAGCCCGTCTCGCCGGGCGGTCGAGCCGTCCTGGAGCGGGATCCGGCAGGTCGAGTCCCGCGCGAGGCTGTCCCGAGGCGAGCCGCTCATCGTGAACGGATAGTCCGTCACCTTGCGCATTGGAGGATGCCGTCGTGACCACCACCGAACCGGCCGTCACCCGCGACACCGTGCTGGAGACGCTGGTGGCGTTCAAACGCACCAGCCTGTTACGCGCCGGCGTCGAGCTCAAGGTCTTCGACGCGCTCGCCGACGGGCCGCGGACCGCCGCCGCCATCGCCGAGCACATCGGCGCGCCCGCGCGCAGCGTCGGCATTCTCGCCGGGGCCATGGCAGCCGTGGGGTTGCTCGTCCTGGAGGGT
>KL571534.1:0-2008 GCA_000715855.1 Actinoplanes liguriensis | reverse complement strand
GTGCAGGTCGCCGCCAGCTATGCCGAGTGGGACGCGCTGCGGGACCTCTCCGCGGCCGTGCGCAACGACGGCACCCTGCTGCGCCACGACGCGGAGATGCCCGGCTTCACCTACTGGGAGGCGTTCGCGGCCAACGGCACGTTCGCCACCAAGGCGGCGGCCACCGTGGTCACCGACGCGGTGGCGCCGTGGGCGCAGGGGCAGGAGACCGTACGCGTGCTCGACGTGGGCTGCGGCTCCGCCACGTTCGGCCTGCTGCTCGCGCAGCGTGTGCCGCAGGCCCGGATCGTCGCGCTGGACTGGCCGGACGTGCTCGTCCACACCCGGGCACGGGTCGAGCGGATGGGGCTCACGGATCGCGTACGGTTCCTCGACGGGGACGTGTTCACGGTGCCGCTCGACGGGCCGTACGAGGTGGTCGTGGTGGCGAACCTGCTGGCCCAGCTCTCCCCGAGCCGCGCCCGGACGCTGCTGCGGCGCCTGGCCGCGGTGACCGCGCCGGGCGGCCGGATCGTGTTCGCCGGGTTCACCGTCGGCGACGAGCCGCCCGCCGCGAGCGCCGGCGCGCACTTGCTCTCGCTGCTGATGCTGGCCTGGACCAGGAGCGGCGAGGTGGGGTCCACGGCCCGCTACCAGACGCTGATCGCGGAGAGCGGGTTCAGCGTCGGAAAGGTCTACCAGGTGCCGGGCCTGCCGGTACGGGTCATCGTGGCGGAACGGGAGAACGGCTGAGGCTCAGGGCCGGCCGGGGCGGTCAGGCGCCCGCCAGCGCCTCCAGCACCGGCACCGCCCGCCCCGGACCGGGCATGGCCGCCATCGTCTCGCGCCTGTCTCTTATACAATCGTCTCGCGCAGCTCGGCGGCGGCCTTCCCGAACCGGTCCTCGGCCAGGAGCGTGGTGATCGCGCCGCGGACCAGGTCGGGATCGTCCTGGCCGGCCGCGTCGTCGACCATCAGCGCCGCGCCCACCGCGGTGAGCCGGTCGGCGAACGCGTACTGGTCCTCGAGCTGCGGCAGCACCAGCTGCGGCAGGCCGAAGTGTATAAGAGACAGGGCCGAAGGCGGCGGCCGTCATCGCGCTGTTGGCGCCACCGTGATGGACCACCGCGTCGCAGGTGTCGAAGAAAGCGGTGAACGGGGTGGGCCCGACGATCCGGACGTTGTCCGGCGCCGGCCCGAGCGCCTCGTGGTAACGGATGTCGGCCGGGACGATCACCTCCACCCCGGCCAGCGCGCCACAGGCCTCGATGAGATGCCGGAGCAGCGGGACGCCGTTGAGCGCCAGCGTGAAATTGCCCAGGCAGACGCAGACGCGGTGCGTCCCGGTGCGTTCGCGCACCCAGTCCGGCGTCGTGCCGGTCCCGTTGAACGGCACGAACCGCACCGGATGGCCCGGCGTGACGCCGGGCAGCTGAAGGACCGGCGGCGCCGGGTCGAGCACCAGCGCCGGATCGGGCAGGCCGGTCAGTCCCAGCCGCACGCAGATCCCGTGCAGGTGCCGGGCGCACTCGGCGTGCGCGGCCGCCATCAACGGATCCACACCCCACCGGTGCTTGACGGCCGGGATCCCCAGCACGCCGGCGACGACCAGCCCGGCGAACTCCATCTGCTCCGACAGGATCAGGTCGGGCTTCCAGGCCCGGGCGAACTCCAGGTAGCGGGGGAGCAGGTACCGCGCATGCGTGCCCCAGAACGGCGACGGGGAGCCGTGCTCGATGTCCGGGCGCCCGATCAGCTGATTCACCCGGACCCCGTCGGGCAGTTTGCTCCGCATGATCTCGCTGCCGAGGAACGGGTCGCCGAGCGTCGCGGTGTTCAGGCCGGCCGCGTGAGCCGAGCCGACGATGTCCGGCTGCCCAGCCACCACCACCTCGTGCCCGGCCGCGCGCAACGCCCACGCCGTGGGCAGCATCGGCGTGAAATGGGTGGCGTAGGGGGTGCTCAGCATCATCACGCGCATCGGTGCCTCCGCGGCTGTCGGGATACGCGTCGAGTGTCCGGCCCGCCG
>JNYN01004415.1 GCA_000715855.1 Actinoplanes liguriensis | reverse complement strand
TCGCGATGCGGCGGCGGCCGGCACGGAGCAGGTGCTCGGTCGCCGCCCGCGACCCACCGGCGTTGTCGACGTCGACGTAGAACGGCGGCGTCCCGTGGATCGGCAGCCCGACGAAGACGGTCGGCAGCCCGGACTGCGCGGCGATCTCGATGAGCGGGTCGTCGCCGCGCATCGCCACCAGCATCACCCCGTCGGCGCCCCGGGTCTGCAGAAAGGCCTTCAGCCGCTGGCGGCCGTGAACCGGCGTGGCCAGGCTGAGCATGAGGTGCAGCTCGGTCTTCTCCAGCGCGGCGGACGCCCCGACGATGATCTGCGCGAAGAACGGGTCGCCGAACACCTCCGGCCCGTCACCGGAGACCGCCAGGACCACCACGCCCGTCTGGCGGGTGACCAGGGCTCTCGCCGCCCGGTTGGGGGTGAAGCGCAGCTCGCGGATCGCCTTCTCCACCGCTTCGCGCTTGGCCGGGCTCACGTGCGGGCCGTTGTTGATCACGCGGGAGACGACGGTACGGGACACGCCCGCACGCTCGGCGACCTCGTCGAGGGTCGGCGGCCGGGACCGCGCCGGTGACGGCATTGCGTGGTGTCCCTCCGCTCGAGCCGATCACCAGGGGAATGTCCTGCCGTCCTGGTTTCGGCAGATCCTACCGGCCGCGCGGCGTCCGGGAGGTCTCCCGGGCGCCGCGATGACATCGCCGGGCTGACCGCGACCCGGCTCACCCCGGCCGGCGCCGCGACAGCGCCGGTGAGCGTGGACCGTCACAGGGTGGTGATCAGGCCGCCGTCGATGGTGAAGTCGGCGCCGGTGATGTTGGCGGCGCGGTTGCCGGCCAGGAACACCACCAGGTCGGCGACCTCCTCGGGCCGGGTGAACCGCCCGGTCACCGAATCCCCCGCGACCTGGTCGGCCACCGCGGACGCGTCCCCGCCGGTCGCGCCGGCCACGGTCGCGGCGACGCCGCCGGCACCCAGCCACAGATCGGTCGCGACCGGACCGGGGCTGACGGTGTTGACCCGGACACCCGCCGGGCCCACCTCTTTGGACAGCGCCTTGGCGAAGTTGGCCAGCGCCGCCTTGGCCGCGCTGTAGTCGATCACCAGCGGGTCGGGCAGGATCGCGTTCACGGAGCCGACGGTGACGATGCTGCCCGACCCGGCCGCGAGCAGGTGTGGCAGCGCGGCGCGTATCATCCGTACGGCGGAGAAGAAGTTGATCTGAAAGGTCGTCACCCAGTCGTCGTCGGTGACCGAGGCGAACCCGGCGACCCGCGGGTGTACCGCGCCGACGTTGTTGACCAGCACATCCAGGCGCCCGAAGGCGGCCAGCGCGGCCTCGACGATCGCGGCCGGCGCCTGCGGATCGGCCAGATCAGCCGTGATCGCGTGCACCTTGCCGGCCGCTTCGAGCTCCTTCAGCTCGGCCGAGCCGCTCCTCGACACCGCCGTCACCGACGCGCCCTCGGCGACCAGGGCGCGCGTCACCGCCAGCCCGATGCCCCGGCTCGCCCCGGTGACGACGACGCTCTTTCCGGACAGTTCAAGTTCCATGATCAAAAACCTTTCTTGCGCGTACGTGGTCAGAGGCCCTGGCGGCGAAGCCAGGTCAATGCGGTGTCGGCGACGTCGTTCCAGCCGCTGTCGATGGTCAGGGAGTGGCCCTTGTCGGGGAACTCGGTGATGTCGGTGACCGCGTCGGAGTGGCGGTACTGCTTGAGCGTGGCGCGGACGACCGCCTCCGGGACGGTGTGGTCCTTGCCGCCGGTCATGAGCAGCAGCGGGCCACGCGACTGGTTGTCGGTCGCGACCTCGGCGGGGGAGTGCGGGCTGAAGTTCGCGGCGGCCGCCTCGAAGAGCGGCTTGCCCGGCGCCGGGATCGTCCACTGCTCGAACAGCGCGTCGGATTCGTCCTGCGGGATGGCGTTGCCGAACGCGAACCGGAACTGCTCGGCGGTCAGCGACACGGCGCGGTGCTTGTTCGCCGGGTTCTTGAAGACCGGCAGGGTGGCCCGCAGCGCGGACAGCGGCAGCGGCAGCACGCCCTTGATCTGTGCGGCGTCGATCGCGACCGCGGCGCGGGCCAGGTCCTGCCCGAGCAGTTTCTGCGCGATCATCCCGCCGAACGAGTGACCGATCAGGATCGGCGGGGTGTCCAGGCCGCGGATGATGCCGGCGTAGTGCTCGACCACGTCGTCGATGCCGTGGTCGGCGATGCTCTCCGGGTTCTCCCGGGCCTCGGCGACGGTGTCCGGGTCGCCGGGCCAGCCGGGCGCGATCGGGGCGTAGCCCTCGGCGGCGAACTTCTCGATCCAGGAGGTCCAGGAGGTCGCGTGGAGCCAGAGGCCGTGGATGAAGATGATCGGGGTCTGTCCTGTCGTCGTCATGCGATAAGAAGACCACCCGGACCCCCGCCCGTGAATCCTGGAAACACCCCAGTCCCTCCGGGATCCGACCCCGGGGGTGCTGATCTACTGAGGGCATGGGGAGCGCATCAGTCCCGTTCATCGGGCGCCGGGAAGAGCAGCGCGTCCTGTCCGAGCTGCTGGCCGGTGTCCGGGACGGGCGCAGCGGCACCCTGGTGCTCTCCGGCGAGCCCGGCACCGGCAAGACCAGCCTGCTCGACCGGGCTGCCGCGAGCGGCCCGGACGTCCAGGTGGTCCGGATCTTCGGCGTCGAGTCGGAGACGGTCCTCGGCTTCGCCGCGCTGCACCGGCTGCTGCGCCCCTGGCTGACCGGGATCGACACGCTGCCCGCCCCGCAGCGCGACGCGTTGCGCACCGCGTTCGGCGGCCTGGCCGGCGTCCCCGCTGACCGCTACCTGGCCGGGATGGCCGTGCTCACCCTGCTCGCCGGCGCGGCCGTGCCGGCGCCGCTGCTCTGCATCGTGGACGACGCGCACTGGCTGGACCGGGCGTCCGCCGAGGTCCTGGCGTTCGTCGCGCGCCGGCTGCACGCCGAGACCATCGGGCTGATCTTCGCCACCCGACCGCACGGGCTGGCCCTCTTCGACGGGCTGCCCGTCCTGACGGTGGCCGGGATGCCCGGCGACGACGCGGGAAGCCTGCTCGCCGCCAGCATCGGCGGGCGTCTCGACGGCGCGGTCGCCGCGAAACTCGTCGACGGCACCGGCGGGAACCCGCTCGCCCTGGTCGAGCTGGCCGGCACCCTCTCCGCGGAACAGCTGACCGGCACCGCCCCGCTGCCGCCGTCCCTGCCGGTCGGCGCGCTGCTGGAGTCGCACTACCAGCGGCAGATCGAGCAGCTCCCGGCCGAGACCCGCA